>JBDKGV010000021.1:0-23136 GCA_039798005.1 Fibrobacterota bacterium | reverse complement strand
GCCATGTCCGAACTGACCATCACGCTGCCCGACGGAACCGCCAAGACGTTTCCCACCGGCACGACCGGGTTCGACGTGGCGACCTCGATCTCGCCGCGTCTGGCCGACGCCTCCATAGCGGTGCTCGTGGACGGCGTGGAGTGGGACCTCAAGCGCCCCCTGCCGGGAAGCTGCTCGATCCGCCTCTACACGACCCGCGACCCGGAGTCGCTTGCCATCGTGCGCCACAGCGCCGCCCACCTGATGGCCCAGGCCCTCACCGAGCTCTATCCGGGGCTCAAGCTTGCCATCGGCCCGGTGATCGAGAACGGCTTCTACTACGACATCGACTCGACGCACAAGTTCACGCCCGACGACTTCGAGGCCATCGAGAAAAGAATGGCCGAGCTTGCCGGACAGAAACTGTCCATCGAGCGCTCCGACGTCAACCGTCTCGAGGCCATCGAGAAGTGGGGCGCCCAAGGCGAGACCTACAAGGTCGAAATGATGCAAGAGTGGTCGGACGAGACGGTCAGCGTCTATACCCAAGGCGGGTTCTTCGACCTCTGCCGCGGACCGCACGTGCCGCACACGGGTTTTTTGAAGCACGTCAAGCTCCTCTCCGTGGCCGGTGCCTACTGGCGCGGCGACGAGAAGCGCCCCATGCTGCAGCGCCTGTACGCGACCGCCTTCCACGACAAGAAGGGCGTCGAGGAGCACATCAAGAACTTGGAAGAAGCCAAGAAGCGCGACCACCGCGTGCTGGGCCGCAAGCTCGAGCTGTTCCACATGCAGGAAGACAACCCCGGCATGGTGTTCTGGCACCCCAACGGCTGGACCATCTACCGCGCCCTGCAGAACTACGTGCGCGGCAAGATCGAGAACGCCGGCTACCGCGAGGTTCACACCCCAAGCGTCATGAGCAAGTCGCTGTGGGAGAAGTCGGGCCACTGGGACAAGTACCAGGACGCGATGTTCGTGACCGAGTCCGAGAAGAACACCTTCTCGATCAAGCCGATGAACTGCCCCGGCCACATCCAGATCTTCAACCAGGGCCTGCGTTCCTACCGCGAGCTTCCGCTGCGCATCGCCGAGTTCGGCTCCTGCGTGCGCAACGAGCCCTCGGGCACGCTGCACGGCATCATGCGCGTGCGCGGCTTCGTCCAGGACGACGCCCACATCTTCTGCACCGAGGCCCAGATCGCCACGGAGGTCGCGGACTTCTGCGCCCTTTTGAAGGAGATGTACGCGGACTTCGGCTTCACCGACATCCTGGTCAAGTTCTCCACCCGCCCAGAGAAGCGCGTGGGCTCCGACGAGGTGTGGGACAAGGCCGAGGCGGCCCTGGCCGAAGCCTGCAAGCAGGCCAATCTCGACTACACCCTCAATCCCGGCGAAGGCGCCTTCTACGGCCCCAAGCTCGAGTTCACCCTCAAGGATTGCCTGGGTCGCCACTGGCAGTGCGGCACCATCCAAGTTGACTTCAATATGCCCGTGCGCCTGGGCGCCGAGTACGTGGGCGAGGACGGGCAGAAGCACGCCCCGGTCATGCTCCACCGCGCCATCCTGGGCTCCTTGGAGCGCTTCATCGGCATCCTGATCGAGAACTACGCCGGCGACTTCCCCACCTGGCTCGCTCCGCAGCAGGCCCTGGTGATCCCCGTCTCCGAGAAGTACCTCGACTACGCCAAGTCCGTGACCGCCGACCTTCGCAAGGCCGGCATCCGCGTGGAGCTCGACGAGTCGAACGAGAAGCTCGGCTACAAGATCCGCCAGGGCGAGACCAAGAAGCTCCCCTACCTCTTGGTGGTGGGCGAGAAGGAAGTGACGGACGAGAAGGTCTCGGTCCGCAAGCGCAAGGAGGGCGACAAGGGCGCCATGAGTTTGACGGAATTTGTCAATTTCGCCAAGGAAGAGATCGAAGCCCGCAAATAGCATCCCCCGTTCGTCCTGAGGAACCGCGAAGCGGTGTCTCGAAGGACAATGCATTGTGGCCCCGTCCGGAATTCCCGGGCGGGGTTTTTCGTTGGGCGCCCCCGTCGGCCCTTCGGCCCCGCACCTCGGCTGCGCTCGGCGCAAGCTCAGGGACCGAACGGGCCGGGCTGCCTGCCAAGCCTCCTCGCCTCACCCACCGGCCTTCGATACGATCCGCTGGCTGAGTGACCGAAGGCCGCATCGAAGCCACCGGATCACTCAGGCTCCGGCGGGTTCACCTGCGGGGTCTTGGGCCTCTCGGCCGGCATCCCTGGCGTGCGCAGCGCGGCGCTTGCTTTCTCCCGCCTTGGTAGGGCGGGCCGGGGTGGGTCGGCTCAAGCGACTCCTTCCAACTGCATGACAGTGGAGCTCACGGCCGAAGGACGGGAGAACGCGGCATCCCTGACGCATTCGACGGCCACAATCCATGAAATCAGAAAGTGCGCCTATCCATATTCATGGAATATGGCTGGCTATCCCGGAGCGAGTCGTTTTCCCGCTCGCGGACAAGATCACAGCCCTGCCTCTGTGGGAGTTCCCCCGCCGCCACGAAAACTGAGGCGTGCGGGTGCATTCACGAATCTGCCAGCAAAGTCGCAAGACTTCCGACTAGATTGTCAGCATGTCGTCTTTCGGCACAGCCGCTACCGCCAACGAATCTCTGCATCTGGGCGTCCTGTTGCGTCGTCGCAGCATGGATGCGCGAACCCTGCTTGAGAAACTGGATCTCGAACCGCTCTCGCCGACCTTGCGCACGCATGTCGTGGCGATGCGCCAAGCCCTGTCGATCCTGGATTTCGAAACCGCCGAGAGTCTCTACGCCCCGCTGCAAGGCTGGTCGCTGGAGACCTACCGTCCCGAATGGATGCCCAGCGAGATCGTCTCGAACCGCCCGCGGGTGCTGATCGTCGAGGACAACACCTTCGACGTGGAACTGCTGGCAAGCGTCCTTTCCGATGTCGAGATCCTCGTGGCCCGCAACGGCTTGGAAGGTCTGCGTCTGGCCTCCTGGGAGACTCCCGACCTGGTCCTGATCGACGTGGGGCTGCCCGACATCTCCGGGTGGGAGGTCCTGCGCCTCTTGCGCGACGAGCCGCGCACCAAGCGCGCCCTGCGCATCTTCTTGACCGGGGCCGCAAGCGAGGACGACGAAGCGCGCGGTCTGGAAGGCGGCGCCATCGACTACATCGCCAAGCCCTTCCATCCTTCCATCGTGCGCTCCCGGATCGTCAACCATCTGGAACTCAAGAAGCACCGCGATTTCTTTGAGCAGCTGGCTCATCTGGACGGCCTCACCGGCTTGGCCAACCGCCGTCAGTTCGACACCCACCTCGACGCCGAATGGCATCGCGCCCAGCGCATCAACTCGCCGATCTCACTGGTCATGGGCGACCTCGACAAGTTCAAGAAGTTCAACGACCAGTACGGCCACCTGGCGGGAGACGACCTGCTGCGCCGCGCCAGCCAGGCCTTCCTGGCCGTTCCCCACCGCCCTGCCGACCTGCTGGCCCGCTATGGCGGCGAGGAGTTCGCCTGCATCCTCCCCGACACCGGAATGGCCGGAGCCATCCTGGTCGCCGACCGCATGCGCCGTGCCTTGGAACGCTTGGCAGTGCCGCACGCGGGGAACATCCACGGGATCGCCACCGTGAGCTTCGGGGTCGCCACGATCCAACCGCTTGAAGGACAATCGATGGAGGACCTCATCTTCGAGGCCGACCACCGGCTGTACGACGCCAAGCACCAAGGCGGCAACATCACTTCAAGCCCGAGCGCCAACGGCTCCGACACCACGGCCATCCACAAGCTGCTGCTGGCCGACTGATCGGGACGATCGCCCTTACTTGAGGGTCTTGCCCAGATCCTCAAGCGAGTTTTTCACGCTGTCGCCCGCGCTCTCGATCGCGTTCTGCAACTTGGTGACGGGGCGTTCCGGTGCGGTGGCGCCCAGAATCCCGCCGATCACCAGCAGGCACACCACCCGGTAGGTCGCGGTGATCCACCACCAGGTCTTCAAGTGACCGGGGAAAACCGCATCCGAGAGCATGATCGGGAACACGAAGCCGATCCCGACCAAGGCTCCGGCCTGCAAGCCCGAGGCGAGCGTATCGATCCCCGCCATCTGGAACACCAACGCAAGCGCAATGGTCGAAAGCATGATGGCAAAGGCCATCACGCCCATGGCAACCGCCGGAGAACCCATCTGCTCGGGAGCCTTCCCCAGACTCTTGGCCCAGAGCTTTCCGAAGGCCTTCGGAGAGAACCAAAGTCCTCCCAAGGCGTAGCCGACGGCTGCGGCGGCAAGGACGCCCCACAGGTTCAACGAGTTCAGATCCAGCATTGCATTTCCTCTTATCGGGTACGGCGGCCTGTGCAGGCCCACCAATCGCCTTCGCGCTTCTCCGACTCAAGTACAAATCCATCCCGTTCAAACCACTCGAGGACCAGTTCGCGCTCCTGGAAGAGGTAGCCGGACAGGATGATGGCACCGCCGACCTTGATCCGAGGCAGTGCCGACTCGCGCAGCGGGAAGAATTCCGAGCGCAACATGTTGGCCAGGAAGATGTCGAAGCTCTGGTCGGAAAGACCTTCCAGCGATCCCGTCCAGCCGGTCCATTCGGGAATGTCGTTGAGCTTGGCGTTCTCCGCCAGGCACTCCATCGCCTCGGGTTCGATGTCGCAAAGGACGGCAGAAGCTGCACCCAGGCGCAGGGCGTAGAATCCCAAGATTCCGGTGCCGGCTCCGAGATCGAACACGCTCTTGCCGGGGCATTCCAAGGCTTCCAGCAACTGGCACGCAAGGCGGGTGGATTCATGGCCACCGGTTCCGAAGGCCTGCTTGACCTCCATCTTGAGCACCTGCGCGGCATCGGCAGGCGCCTCCACCCATGGCGGCACGACCCACAGGGAATCGGTCACGCGAATGGGCTCCTGCTGCATGCGCCAGGACAGGTCCCAGTCCTGACCTTCCACATGCCCCTGACCCACGATGGTGAATTCCGCCAGGAGAGCCGCATCGAAGCCGGTCGGGAACCAGGCCCGCAGCAGCGGAGGGTTGCCATCCACCTCCTCGATGCCCTGGGCGCCCAGCTCGAACAAGGTGTACTCAGCCAGCTCCGCCTCTTCAGGCCGGAGAATGTCGATCCAATCAGCGTCCAGAGATACCATGGGCGGCAAAGTTACTTCGCAGGCCCGAGGAGGTCTATGCGGGATTGCCGAAATGCAAGCAACAGAATCTGGAATCCAGACAACGAATGCATCGACTCACCCGCGGCGCCCCGCCAAGCCATCGATTCTATTCAAGGATATGCACCGGGAGCTTCGATCGCGGGATCGCGGTCGTCGCCCAGTCGAACTGTTGACCAACATTCCGGAGGAATCCATCATGCGCAAGGCGCACACCCTTGTCCACTGCCTTTCCGTCATCCTATTGGCGACCCTTGCTGGAAACGGTGCCACCCAAGCCCAGACCCTCGCGGTGAATCCATCCATCGTCAAGCAGACGATCCGGGGCTTCGGAGGCATCGCCCTGCCCGAGTGGATGGGCAGTGACCTTTCCGACGCCCAGCGCACCACCGCATTCGGCAACGACGATGGGCAACTCGGACTTTCCATCCTGCGCATCTGGGTCAATCCCGACAGCACCCAATGGTCGAAGGCCGTCCCGACCGCCAAGGCGGCGATTGCACGCGGCGCGATCGTGTTCGCCACCCCTTGGTATCCCCCGGCCTCGATGCGCACCGCAGCCGGGACGACGACAGCCAAGTACACCATGAACACGGCCTCGTTTGCCGAATATGTGAAGCATCTGAACAACTTTGTCGCCTGGATGAAGGCGCAAGGGGTGGATCTCCACGCCATCTCCATCCAGAACGAGCCCGACTACGCCGAGGAATGGACCTGGTGGAGCGATGACCAGGTCTACCAGTTCACCAAGAACTTCGCGTCGCAGATCAACTGCCGCGTGATCACCGCCGAGTCGTACCAGTACCGCAAGGCCCTCTATGACAAGATCCTGGGCGATGCGACCGCACTGGCGAACATCGACATCCTGGGCACCCACACCTACGGCACCAAGGTCGCCGACTTCGCCTATCCGCTCTTTGACCAGAAGGGAGTTCCCGCCGGCAAGGAGCGCTGGATGACCGAGCACTACACCGAAAGCGCAAGCGATGCGGACGTTTGGCCTTTGGCCCTGGATGTGGCCACCGACGTCCACCGTTCCATGGTGGATGGGCAGTTCAACGCCTACGTGTGGTGGTACATCCGCCGCGCCTACGGCCCCATGAAGGAGGACGGCACCGTGAGCAAGCGCGGCATGTGCCTGTCCCACTATGCGAAGTTCATCCGTCCCGGGGCCATGAGGGTCGACGCTTCCGTCGCCTCGGCAAGCGGCGTGTCGGTGTCCGCCTACAAGAAAGGTGACAGCGTGGTGGTGGTGGCCGTGAACACAAGCACCTCCCCCGTTTCGATGAAGGCGACCGTCACCGGCTTCAAGACCGGCAAATACGCCAAGTTCACGACATCGGCGACCAAGAGCCTGGCCAAGGACGGGTCGGGCACCGTGACGGCAGGCGCCTTCACCGCCTATGCCGATGCCCAGAGCGTGGTCACTTGGACTCTGGTCCCCGATGGCGCGGTCTCGATCGCCCCAAGTCCGCAGCGAACGGGTCCCGAAAGCTACGAGATCCACGACATGACCGGTGCGCGCATCGGTCGCGTCGATGCGTCGCAGGCAAGCGGGCTTCACGCGCAGGTCCGCAGCTTGGCCCCCCGCTCCGGCATCTACTTCGCACGCCCCTTGGCTGGGGGTCCAGCCTTGAGGATCGAAGCGGTACGTTGATCGTCCCTGACGCCTAGAAATCCGGGCCATTGGTCGTCTCCGACCCGTTGCCCGTTCCGAACCGCTCGTCGGACTGCGTCAACCGCCGGCGTGCCCGGTTGCATCTTCCCACCAAAGTGTTCCCGGTCACCACCAGCCCGTGAGGATGGACTCTTCCTGTCCATTCCTGGCGTGGCAGGTGCTTCAGGCGGATCATCCTCGGTTCGGGTCGAGCGCACGGCACGGCCAGTTCCGCCAAGGCGGAAGAATTGCAGGACGAAACGGTATCCACCCACGTGAGAATACGAGCATCATCTCACGGGAAGGATTCCGCCAAGGGCATCAAGTCCGCAAAGCGTACCCTTCAGGCACCAAAGCCTTTGCCTTGGAGACGGCTCATCGCACGCTCTGCACCATGCGTTGCTCGCGCACACCCGAACCATCCTTGATCCGAAGGACGTAAGCGCCGGCCGGAAGTCCCCTTCCATGGGCCGTCCATGCCTGCGCCGGAGTCTGATCGGGCGGGGCAAGGAAGGACCGCACCCGACGGCCCTCCAGGTCGAAAGCCTCGATTTCCGAGGGCAGGTCCTTCGGAAGCCGCGAGGCGGGCGCGGTGGCGATTCCTGTGGTCTGCGGCACGAAGCGATACCACGCGAAGTTGGCGTTGGCCGTGGTGTTCACGAACTTCAGGAACACGTCCTTCACTCCGGTCAGGCCGGTGACGGCGCAGGTGCTCGTGGAGTATGCGGTGCCGCTTGCGGTCTTGGCGACCGTACAGGTGCCCGCCACCGGTCCGGTCTCCGAGCCGGTGCGGATCTCCACGCTCACATTGGAAGCCGTGGTCGCGGCGTTGACGCGAAACTCCTTGGCGCCGCTTGCAAAGTCGACGCCGCTCAGACGGATCCATGATCCGCTCGTCTGAGGCACCAGGGCGTTGATCCAGTTCGTGGCATTGAAGACCGCCTTGATTCCGCGTTGCTTGGACATGGTCGCGGCAGGAATCGAGTCGTAGGGATTGAAGTTCGCCAGCTGCGCCATGCCCGAGGTCACCACCACCTGCTTCATGGTTCCGTCGGTGTCGTATTCGAGCTTGTCGATCGAGACGTCGCGCTTGTAGGTGCTTCCGGTGGGCAGGCGCCGGTCGTGGTACATCATGTACCAGCTTCCCTTGTACTCCAGGATCGATGCGTGGCTGTTGTCGTTCTGGTTGATGTTCTTTCCGTTCAGGGAGGGATTGGGAAGCACCACGCCCTTGCGTACGTATCCCGAGATCGGGCTCGTGCTGCTCATGGAATATTCGAGGTTCGCCCCGCCACTGATGGGATAGTGCAGGTAGTAGTTGTTCTTGTACTTGTGGACGAAGGGACCTTCGAACGAATTGGGGACCGTGATCTTGGTCGGGGAACCCTTCAGGGAGATCATGTCGGCATTGAGCGCGATGCCCATGAGATTGTCGCCGTACGGAGTGCCCCCGCCCCAGACCAGGTAACCCGCGCCGTCGGTGTTCACGAATACTCCCGGATCGAAGCACCACGCCATCGGGCAAAGCGTGGAGCCGCTGATCAGGGCCTTGCCCAGAGGATCCTTGTACGGCCCTTCAGGACGATCGGCGGTGAGCACCCCCACGCCGGAAGTCACGTTGGGGAAGTAGAGGTACACCTTGCCCTTGACCACCGTCGCGGTGGGAGCGTACGATCCACCGGCCCACTTGGCATCGCGCGTGGTGCGGAACACGTCGCCGTGGTCGGTCCAGTTCATCAGGTCCTTGGTCGAGATCACCACGGCGCTCTTCATGTCGTAGCCGGTGCCGTTGTCATCGTCGTTCGAGCACACGGTGTACAGCCGGTCGTTGAACACGAAGGCGTTGGGATCGGCGAGCTGCCGGTGCGAGACCACCGGGTTGTCGGCAAGGGTATCAACCGCCAGTCCGGAAAGGACCAGCGCGAACAGCGTCGAGGAGCGTTTTGCAAGCATCAGGACAAGTCCCTTTCCGTCGTTCTCGAGAGTCCCGTCGCAGCGACCTGCACGAAGGGACTGGATTCCTTGAGGATAGCCCCAACCTTGGCAAAGCGCACGCGGATTCCCCGCGTGGCTGCTACCGCACCCCGCCCACGAAGCGGATGTCCCGGGGTTCCTGCCCGACGATCAGCACACGGGCGATGTGGAGTCCGCGCAGACCCGCCGGAACGACGGGCTTCGGGGACGAGGCATCGAGACGCTGTTCCTCCACCTTCACGAGGTTGCCCAGGCCGTCGATCCAGCGCACCTGTGCCAGCACCGCACCAACGGTCGATGCTTCCGCCGCGATGGCCACGGACCCATCGGTCGTGATCTTCCCGACCCCGGCATACTGAGGCACGATGGTCTTCACGTCGTTTGTGACGGAGGTCAGGACCGCGTCGTACTTGTAGGGGATGTCCGCCACGCATGCCGCCGGGTAGGCGCGGCTGGCCCGCTTGACCTCCACGTTGTCGATGCGCTCGGTCTTGCCCGGGGAGTCCGAGGGCGTGTAGATCGAATAGTTCAAGGACTCGTAGTAGTTCTTCTCCACCCGCACGCAGGTCCCGGCCCGGATCTCGGTCGCGTCCTTGGCGCCCACGATGTAGTTGTTGAAGAAATGCCCCGTCGCCCCGCGGTACATGGGTACGCGCAGCAGGACCTTTCGGTAGTGGTTGTGGTGCATCGTCACCTTGCGGTCGGCGTTCAGGTCGTCGTCGGCCGCGCCCACGAGTCCGCCCTTGTGGTGGTCGTGGAGGTAATTCCAGGAAAGGGTGATGAACCCCGTCTGCCCCTTGATGTCCAGCAGCCCGTCGTACATGTCCTTGTCGGTCTGCACCGACGGGTCCTCCGAGTAGAGTTCGCAGTGATCGATCCAGATGTTCTTGCTGGTCCCGCTGATCGAGAGGACGTCGCCTCCATTCACATTGGCGGGCGTGGTGGTCCCTACGAGGGTCATCTTCAGATTGCGGACGATCACGTTGTTCTGGCTCGAGATGTCGAGGCCGACCCCTTGCAGGAAGGCCGTGCTTCCGATCCCGATGATCGACTTGTTGGACTTCACGCGGATCTGACCACCGGCCGCGCCGTTTGTGATGGTGCCTTTGACCATGATGACATGGGCCGTCGCATTTTCCGCATAGCTCTTCAGGTCCGCGTAAGTCGAGACCGTCACCGTCGTTCCCGCCTTGCCCCCCGTGGTGCCGCCGTTTTGCGTGGCAAAGCCGACCAGGCTGAAGTCGGGCGCCCCATGCGCCATGCGGGGAATGGTCAAGGCGATCAAGCCAAGGAGGAGGAATGGAGTTTTGACCCGAGTCTGCATGAATAGATGCTACGTGAAGCGGGCCGCCGAGCGTGGCCCGTTTCCCGCGAAAGCGTTGTCATCCCTCGACAGGTCGTTGTCCATTCGAGGAGAATGGATGCGCCATTGGCGCAGGACACCCAAGCCGGCAAAACGGCCCGGGAATCCCCGGGCCGGAGTTTGTCTTTCCGCAGATCACTGCGGCCCGGCGTACTTGCTGACCAGCGTCGGGATGTCGGCGGTAGGGGTCGCCACATAGGTGTACGGCACCGTCGACAAGGCCTTGCACTCGAAGGGCTGGTTGGTCTCGTAGCGGCTCCCCTGCTTGCCGTTCAAGTTCGGACCCGTCCCGGTGGTGCCGTCGTAGACGTTGCCTTTTTGCGTGATCCAGGCGTAGAGATCATACATGAAGCTGATGGGGTTGTTGACGCCCTTGAAGTAGTTGTTCTCGACCAGGACGCTCCCGTAGGAACCGATGCCGACACAGTACCCGTTCCCCTTGGATGTGTAGTAGTTGTTGTAGACATGGACCTCGCCGTACATCACGCGAGGCATGCGCTGATCCACCAGGTCGGCGAACCAGTTGTGGTGGTAGGTGACCTTGAGCTTGCCCCAATCGTCCGGTTGCGTGCCTCCGCCTGCGCTGATCAAACCGTTCAGCCTGTGGGGATGGCTGGCGTTCGTGTACCAGAACTTGCACCACGAGACCGTCACGTAGTTGGCCGCTTGGGTGATGTCCAACTGACCGTCCGGTGCGTCCCAGATCGCAAGGTGGTCCAACCAGATGTGATGGGCCTGCCCCTTCACGGCCACGGCATCGCCGGCGCCGGTATTGGGCCAGACGCCTTGGATGTTGAGGTTGCGGACGATGACGTTGTTGACGCCGTTCATCTCGATGCCACCATAAATCTTGGCGGTCTTGTCCTTGCCGAGGATGGTCTTGTTGCTGGCGATCTGAACGGCACTGGTTGCCGTGATGGTGCCTTCGACCACGATCACGCGCGGGTTCTTGTCGGAAACCGCGGCCTTGAATTCCGCCAAGGTCTTGACCGTGGTCGCGGCCACGCTTCCGCCACCGGTCGTTCCTCCGCTGACGGTTGCATAACCCACGACCCCCGCATTCAAGGATCCGATCTCCGGAACTTGGGTGGTCGGAACCATGTTCGTGCGCGGCACGCTGTCCGAGGAGGTCGCCAAGGCGACCTTGACCGTGGCGTATCCGCTCTTGCTCAGGATCAGGGTGTCCCACGCTGCGGCCGCCGATCTCCCCGCCATCGCAGGAGTCCCCGATGGCGCGGTGGATTGCATGGACATCCGCCCGGACTGGACGACGACCTTATGGGTGGCCGACAGCGATCCGACACGGGTTTCCAGAAGATGGAGACCTGTGGTGCGCAACTTGTCGGAAAGAGGAACCCAGTAGCTTCCCGGTGCCACACGGCCTTGATAGAGGATCTCCGATCGGCCTTGCAAGTCGGAAGCGACGATCCGGACATCGGCCACAGGTCCTTCGGGTGCGGTGAACGACAGGCGTGTTCCGTCCAAGCGGATCCGGGCACCGATGTCACTGGTCATGTCGGTGCGGATGCCTGTGCTGCTTGCGATCCGGTACAGTCCCTTGCTGTCACTGGTCGCGGAAAGTGCGGCCGCCTTGAGCTCCGCCTTCACGCCTGCCAGCACCAGATTGGTAGCCGCATCGTAGACGACACCGCGAACATTCACGGCCGCCTTCACGGATGCCGAAGCAACGATGGCAAAGATTGCCGCAGTTGTTCTCAAGCCAACTTTCGTTTTCACAGGATTCTCCTTTTTGGGTTTTGGCCGCTTGGCCGAAAAGCTCCAGGCCGTGAGCGTTGATCTGAACTCAAGGGAAGATGAAACGGGATCCGGGAAACCATGCCTCGATCCAGCTCCATCCGTTGACCGGATCCGAGCCTCCGTTGTCCAAGTCGGACAATTCCCCCGATCCACGATTTCGCATCCGGCCAGCATCCATTTTCGCCAGATCCGGACCCCTGAATCCTCAGGTTCCCGCTTCTGCCGAAATCACGAACAATCGTTGTCCTGTTTGGCGGCGATCAGCCATTCCAATTGGGGAAATTCATCGAAAACACGGGACAAAGCGATCATTTTGGACAACAGTTTGGTGCCAAATCAACGGCAAGGATTCCCGAATGATGCGATCATTGGAATCATGGTGGGAAAGACTGCAGAAACCAAATCGCACAAGTCGCTCCCTCAGGTCTGGGACTACACGGACTATCGCGCTTGGCTGAACGCCGTCTTCCAGGCGCGCAAGGAGATCTACCCGTGGTATTCCTACGGAGTCCTGGCGCAGCGATCCGGCTTCAAGGCCCGCGACTTCCTGTTCCGGGTGATGAGAGGTGAGAAGAGATTGAGCGCCGACGGTGCCGTACGTTTGGCAGGCGCCTTGGACCTGTCACCTCGCGAGACGGAATACTTCCTGGCCCTGGTCGAATTCAACCAGGCCAAGAAGGAAGCGCTGCGGGATCAAGCCTGGATCAGGGTGCAGGAGATCCTGATCCAAGGGAAACGGACCAAGATCCCGAAGCGGCTCACGACCATCCATCGTGAGATCCTTTCCGAGTGGCATCACGTCGCCTTGCGGACCATGATCGAGATGAAACCCGATCCTGGCATCGAGGCCGAACTGGGAAAACGGTTGCGACCCGCTCAAAGCGCCGCGACGGTCCGCCGCTCCCTGAGGCTTCTGCAAGATGCCGGTCTGTTGGAACGGCAAGCGGACGGATGCTGGCATGCCGTCGACAAGTCCCTGGTGGCGCTGGCCGATGTCGGACCGACGGCGTTGCGGCAATTCCATCGCAATTGCCTGCAACTGGCGGGTGATTCCCTGGAGTCGGTACCCGTGGAGGAACGCAACATCTCGGGCCTCACCTTGGGGATTTCGGAACGGACCTATCGCCTCCTGTGCCAGCGTCTTTCGGAGATCCATCTCGAGTTCAGCCGGATGGCTGAGCTCGACGATCAGGCGGACCGGGTTTACCAGCTTTCGCTCCTCCTGTTTCCACTGTCCCAACCAAGCGTTTCCGAGGAAACCTGATGCGCGCCTGTGCCATCGTCGCCAGCCTCACCGCCGTTGCCACTCTCCTGATTTCCTGTGCCGAGGGCACTTCGGTCGCCGGCAGCAGCACAAGCACGGGAAATGCGCAGGCGACCGGCGTGATCAGGCATCCCGACGGCCATCCTTCAGTCCACGCCTTCGTGGAGTGCCGACCGAATTCCTTGGCATCCTGGGAACCCCTCGATGACGCATGGACGGTGCGCACCGATACGAACGGACGCTACCGCTGCACCGGCCTTCCCGAGGATCAAATCGGCATCCACGCCATCGATCCGAAGTCAGGTCGGTCGCATTGGCACTTGATCCATGCGCGCTCCGGCACCATCGACAGCTCGGGTTCGGATACGCTTGCGGCACCAGGCAGACTCCTTGTCGCCTTGGCGCCCGCAACCTATGGCACCCTCCATCTGTCCGGCTTGGGTCGCCATCTCCCCGTCCACGGGGAATCGGTCATCGCGTTCCCTGACATCCCCGCAGGCTGGCGCGGCGTGGTCCGGTTGGCATCGGCCACGAACCTGTTCGCGGTGGTGGACTCCGGACACGTCCATTCCGGAAGGACGGATTCCGCGGGCTTCACCCGCAACGCCACCCTCCTGTCCATCCCCTTGCCTGGCGGCTTGAAGACCACGCTGAAGCAAGTCCCGATCCTGGTCCGGATCGATTCGACGTGGAACGGCTTTGCCACCTCGCTTCCCGACGGTTCCGACCTTCGGCTTTCCCTTGCAGGCGGCAAGCCGCTTCCCTTGACCGTCGCCTCCTGGGATCGTGCCGCCCGGACCGGCGCACTTTGGACCTTCCTCGATTCGCTTTCGGCACCCGGAGACTCCCTCCAAGTCGTCTTGAGTTCCGGATTGCCCGTCCCTTCCGCACTTGCGGCCTCGGGATTCTCCGCGACCAACGGCTGGATCGCCGCCTTGCCCTTGGGGGACACGGGAACCGACGTGACGGAACGGGTCGGCCTTCAGCGCAGCACTCCCACGGCACTTGTTCCAGTACCCGGCGTCATCGGAAAGGCTTCGCGCTTCAACGGTAGCAGTTCGAAGCTGGTGTTCACAAATTCCGCGACCGGTCCCTTGGCGCTCCCCGAAGGCGGCCCGTACACCTTGTCCTTGTGGGCTCGGCTGGGGAGCTTCAATTCCAGCCATCTGTTGGGCAACGGCAGATTGGGAAGCCACATCGGATTCCAATCGAACTTCGGAGGTCAAAAAAACCTGTGGCTTGCCATCGACTTCCAAGCCTCTCCACCGGGAAGGCGCTTTGCCATGACCTCCGCGGACTCAGGCAGCTGGACGCATCTTGTCATGACCACCGAAGGCGATTCCGTCCGTCTCTTCATCAACGGCGTGCAAGATGCCGTCACCAAGGGGTTCGACAACAGCGACGACCCCAAAAAGATCACTCTCTTCTCGCTTGGTGCCAGCCTCGATTCCTTGGGCGTCCCCAGCCGTTTCTTCAAAGGGGATCTGGCCGAGGTCTGGGTCCAGTCCGTGGCCCGGTCCGCCGACTGGATCCGTCTCACCGCGGCGAACCAGAAACCCGGAAATCCCGCCGCCAGGCCCCGCACATCCCCTTGATCCGTCATGGCCCCACCGGGAGCCACCCACCGGGGGCGAATCGGGGATGATCGCGCCCTTTGGTTTTTGGTGAATCGACAACGCCAGCCGCCGTTATTCCCGGGCCACGCCATCAATCACCCTCTATTCTAGACGTTAAGAAACCCTGGATGGAGGCCCATGATGAAGTGGAACACAGCAATCGCATACCGCACCGGTTCACTTGCCACGACACTGGCGCTGACCCTCGCGACCCTTGCGGCAAGCGTACAGGCCTTGTCGATCTCCGGCACGGTCAAAAGCAAGGCGGGCGCCGCTCTCTCCGGGGTGTCCGTGACCATCAAGGACTCGGCGAAATACGCCACCACCACCGATGCCAACGGAAATTTCAGCTTTCAGACGGTCGGTCTTTCGTCCCAAGGACGGAAAATCCAAGCGTTTTCGACTCATCTGATCGAACGCGAACTGACGGTGCAGAGCCCCGTTGACGGTGCTCTGCAGCTCACCTTGGTCGATGCCTCGGGTCGGTCAATCTGGAGCGCCGATGTCGTTGCACACAACAATGCCGCTTCCGTCTCGCTTCCCGCCACCCTCCGGTCCGGCGCCGTCTTCCTGCGCATCCGCCACGCGGGAGGCATCGCTTACAATGCGGTCACGATCGGCTCCATCGGCCAACAGGGCGCTCAATACCAAGCGGCCGCCCGCTCATCCGAGACGTTCCCCACGCTCGTGTTCAAGAAGTCGGGATTCAACGACACCACCTTCGTCATGACTTCCAACAGCGCCGTCGGCATCACGGTAACCATGAGTGTTCCCACCGTCTGCGAACTGCCCACCACCTTCAAGTGGAAGGACTACGGCAAGCCGATCGCCGAACCCAAGAACGGGTGGCTTGCGATCAAGGACTTCACCATGGTCCGCCACAACGGCCAGTACATCGTCTACATGACCTACACCCCGGTGGGTGGCGGCTTCAAGGGCGCCTACATGACTCCCTTTGCCGACTTCACCCAGGCGGCCGCAGCCTCTCAGGCGATCATGCCCAACAACCTGCCGGGTGTCGCTCCGGAACTCATCTACTTCACCCCCAAGAACACTTGGGTGTACACCACGCAGTGGTGCAGCACCGGATCCTTCTGCTATACCACGGGCAACGACCCCACCAAGCCCACCTCCTTCGCCGCCCAGACCAAGCCCTTGCTGACCGAGAACATCACCCCCAACGCACCGATCGACCAGGTCGTGATCTGCGACGATGCCAACTGCTACCTGTTCTACGCCGACGACAAGGGCAACATCTACCGCGGCTCGATGGCCAAGGGAAGCTTCCCCGGCAACTTCACCGGGACCAAGAAGATCCTCTCCGAGACCAATGCCGCAAAGCTCTTCGAGGCCGTCGAAGTCTACAAGCTCAAGGGCCAGAAGAAGTACCTGATGATCGTGGAGTGCGGCTACCCCCGTTACTTCCGGGCCTTCACCGCCACCGACCTCGCTGGCACATGGACCCCGGTCGCCAACACCATCGACATCAATACTCCGTTCGCAGGCCCCAAGAACGTGACCAACGGCTGGTCCAACGACATCAGCCACGGGGAGATCGTCCGCACCGGCTCCGATGAATACCGCGAGATCGACCCCTGCAACATGCAGATGATCTACCAAGGACTCACCAGCGGCGGCGACTACAATTCGCTTCCCTACAAGATGGGACTGCTCACCCTGCAGAGGTGATCGGGCCTCGCCAACCTTGACCCAATCCCCCCGCAGCCGTGCTGCGGGGGGATTTTTTTTACCGAGACCAACGGGTCAAATCACCGTGCGCCCCCCGTCGCGACATTGCCGAAGCCATCGGGTTGGAGTCTCGAGGGAACAGCGATCCGCCAATCTCCCGGAGATGTCGCCTTCAGACGATGTTTCCCGCATATCCTCAGGGACTCCCAATCACCGATCCACAGGAGTTTCCATGAAAAAGATCCCACCCGTTGGCCCATTTCCACGACACCTTGGAAACGCATGGTGGCAGACGATCCGAACCACTGTCCTCTGTCTGGCCGCAGCAGCGACCCAAGGAGCATCACAGGCGACGAAGTACGTCGGCACCACGTACGCCATGGACGACATGAGCCAACTGTCCTCACCGAGCCTCCCCAACCGGATGGGCGTGTATTTTTGGATTCCCAAGGACGAATGGTATTTCAAGTCCTCCATGGAGCGGGTCGCGGATGGCGAGGAAATCGGATACGTTTCCTTCATCCAGACCCACAACGAGAAGTGCTACCACCCGGTAGGGGTCAGCTTCGGAAGCGACGCGTCGAAGAAGCCCTTCTTCATCGACATGTCCGGCACCGGGGGCGACAGCGTGATGATCGAGGTGGAGAATCGCCATTCGGAAGCGCTTCGCGTACGGGTCACCCTGAAGGACGACGCGGAGAACATGATCGACACCAAGGCCGGCACTCCCGTCGCGTCTCCGTGGGTCGGCGCCATGGAGTTCGACGTCGAGCCGGGAGCGCTGGCGACCCGGACCTTCTCGTACAAGGGCGGCTATTACGCCGAATGGGGGAACGCAAGCAAATGCAACCTGCTGCAAGCCACCCCGACCAAGCTGCCTTGTGGCATCCAGAAGACGAACATGGCAAGGATCGCCGGCGCCAACATCACCATCAACAGCGTGACGCCGGACGTGTCCGGCCTCACCGAGGCGGAGCTTCGCATCCGCGCCATGGCCTTCGGAAAGGTGCCGGCGGCTCTCGGAACGTCGAATCGACAGAAAATGTCAAAATACCCGTCGGGTCTTCGCGCCGTCAAGCGGGGGCTGGTGCCGTTCCCTTCGCCCGACGGCCGTCTTTTCGACGCGCACGGCCGCCTCATGCCGGTCAAGCCGGCGCATTGACGTCCAGGTCATCCCCCGCACGGGGATGACTGCCGTTCCTTCCGATCCGTCGTCCAGCGATCACGGGTCGTTCGGGCCGGACTCGAACGACGCCCTTTCCAAAGGAATCGATCATGATGTTTCCGAAGCGGCGTTTCGTCGCATGCCATGCGCTTTTCGCCTGCGCAGCCTTGTCCCCACGGGCAGGTGCACAGACCTTCGAAGGCATGGCCACGCACTTCAACGGGGTGGGATATCCCTATGGCGCCTGCGGCGTCCCCGATGAAATCGCTTGGAACGAAGCGGGTCTCGACACGGCAACAGGCCAGGGAAATCCCTTCCATTACGTTGCGCTGAACGTCTTTGATACACCCGGCAACTACGCTTCCCCGGGTTCCATGGGAAAGCGTCCCTTGACGGGAACCGACACGTTGAAGATGGGTACCTACCGCAACGGGCTCAATTGCGGCAGGTGGATGAGGATCACCTTCGGCCAGGAATGCGATGGTCAAAATGACGGAGCGCAGAACCAGCCCTTTTGCCGCGGGGGAACCGGGTGGTTCACCGACGGCCACACCGGCGGGAGCGTCCATGCGGTGGTTTTCGACCAATGCTCCGACGGCAACGCGTGGTGCCGTGATTCGAAGCATCATCTCGACCTGCATACCCCCCTCTTGAACCGGTTGCGGAAGGATGGCCAGCTTCTGCCGCCGTTGGCATCCCCTACCGGGAAGGTTGATCCCAACAATCCGTATGCGGCGGAATACCATGTAAGCGGCTTCAACAACCGGAAGGTGGCATGGGAATTCATGCCGGCCCCCGGCTACCGGGGTGAGCCCCGGTTCTATTTCAGCGAAGCCTCGAAGAACCACTACATGCGCGTGATCGTGACCCACCTTCCCAACGGCATCCACAAATTGCAGCAGTGGGACGGGACGATTTGGAAGGACGCGCGGATGGAAGGCGATGCGGGTCAGATGTGGATCCTGCCGAATTCCGGGCAAACGACGTTCAAGGTTCGCATCATCGATGTCGATGACGTACCGGCCATGGGAGGTCGCGTCTGGACCTTTGAATTCCCCGGTTCCTGCGGCGGCGTCTGTTCCAAACCAGCCACCTTGGCCGACAAGATCACTGGGACGGGTGGAACTCCCGCCACTGCCATCGGGACATCTCAAGGCACGTCCTGTGCTTCCGCCTATCGACTCGACAACAACCATCTGTTGCACCTTGGCAATGCGGATGGATCCGGATGGATCGAATTGATCTCGCCCTCGGGCCGTTCGCTGGTTCGATCGGCAATCCGACATGGCAAGGCCGATCTCTCCAAGGTGGGGCGAGGGGTCTGGATCGCCCTCTGGAAAACAGAGGACCAGACGGGAAAATTCCGACTGGTCCTGCCTTGATCCGGTTCGCTCGGGAACCTGCCGCTCACCTTGCGAATGTTTCTCCCTCCACTGATTCGATGAAACCCCTCGCAGCAAGCTGCGAGGGGTCCTTGGGCCTGCAATCCCGGGACGAAAATCACGAAGCACGATCCAATGACCGCCTCCATTCTGGAACCAGAATGGAGGACGGCCATCCGCGGCTCAATGGCCGCGTCCCACCACCACGCGGGAAGTCAAGGCGCCTTGACGCAGGAGATAAAGCCCCGGGCGGACACCGGGCAAAGCGGTGCCGCGACGCAGCGCTCCCACCTGCGCAGCGTCCAGGGCGGAAAGGACCACACGTCCCTGCGGATCCAGGAGCACGGCAGTTCCTGCCGGAGCCATGATTGCCGTCGACCGGATTCCCACCGTGTGCGGGATCATCCGATCCCAAGTCGTCTTGGCGCCGTATGTCGGCAGATCGTCGAGATTGAGCGTGTTCGCATGGTTGTAGTGGCCCTTGAAATCCGCGCTGCCCAGCGCATTGAAGATCTCGTTGTTCCACCCCAAGGTCCACAGCCACGGAGCGCTGGTGGTCCAAGGCGGGAACTTCTTGTTCTCCGTCATGGCCTGCATGCGCTTGCCCGAACCGGTCATCGACCACAGGCCATTCCAGTAGGTCTGCCATTTCTCTCCGTACCCGTCCACGCCGATGATGTCCACGTAGGCGTTGCCCGGATACCAATCGGTGCTGCTCGTGCCGCCATCGGAGGAGGAATAGACCCAGATCAGATTGTGCAGGCCACGGGTCTGCACCAGATACTTGTACATGTGGACCCACAGCCGCTTGTAGCGGTCGGCTCCACCGTTGTGCCACCAGAACCACTTGCCGGGAGGCTCGTGCAGCGGCCTCCAGACGATCGGAAGCTTGGCGTCGGCGAACTTCTGCAGTTCATCTCCCAGCTTCTTCAGGTCGGCATTGACGGTGGCGTCCGTCTCCGGGTTGTCGGGCATCGGAGCGTCATTGAACGACTGTCCTCCCAGCCGCCAGTGCCAGCACATCTGCACGATGCCGCCGGTGGTCTTTCCCCACTCCAGCGCGTTGGCCGCATGAGGTGCACCCCAGCTGTTGATCACGTCCATGAAGTCGAATCCGCGCGTGGCGGGCGTCTCGCCGGTCCATTCCTTGATCTTGACCAGTTCCGCCTCGGCGGTCGCCCAGGTGTAGGATGCCTGATGACCGGACAGCACATGCTTGCCATAGATCGAGGAGAGGAACCTCATCAGCCCCTTGGCTTCGACCGTGGCCTTCGGATCCGTCAGGTCGGTGAACTTCCCGGCCTGCGCGTCGGGAATCCCGTTCGAGACGTCGATCGGTCCGCCACCGCTTCCTCCCCCGGTTCCCCCCGAATCCGTTCCGCCCATCGCAACCAAGTTCAGGTTGTCCAAGTCGTAGTATCCCCATCCGTCCTGCACCGCGATGGTGTGGGAACCGGCCGACAGACGCTGGATCAGGACCGTATCCAAGCTCCATGACGTGGCCAAGGGGAAGGTCCCTGCGCTTTTGGCGCCGTCCACCACCAGATCGAATCCCTTTGGACCGAAGGGCGACTGGTAGCGTACGACCAGGGCATAGGTCGTGTCCTTGGCCACCTGCACGGACACCTGCGCCCCGCCCGTTGCCGCCACCGCCACGTAGCCGCTCCCGGAATATCCGACAAGATCCGTGGCGACCTTCGCTGTACCCGCCAGGGTTCCCGTCTCGAATTCCGTCACGTCCCCGGCAAACACGCCCGGTGCGAGTCCCAGCAGGCAGACTGCCGCCATGAAAAATTTACTGCGCATCGCATCCCTCCGATCTTTGTGAGTCCTCGACAAGGAGGAATCTCCCTCTCACCCGGCGGCCCCGCCAGAGGCTTCGCATTTCGAGAACCGTCCTGTTCCCTCAAGGCACCGCGTTTTCCAGGCAGGTACCACCCGCTTCAAGGAACCACGACCGTACCGGTCATGCCCGAGCTCCTGAGCAAATGCACTCCGGCACGAATCCCCTCCAGTCCGGAGGTGCGCAGGCGGCGAAGCTGCTCGGGATCGAGCCGTCGCTCGAACCGGCCATCGGACGAGTAAAGGTCGACCGGGGCGCTCCCGCTGAAAACCCTCCCCGGCTTGACATCCGTGGTGGCAGGATTGCCATGGGTGGTCGAAAGCGAGAAGATCCGCACCTCGGCGAAGGCCGCCGAGTCCTCGCCGTACTTGGAGATGTTGGTCTGAATGTAGCAGCCCGCCTTGAAGTAGTTCGCCTTGCGGGTGGTCTTGGGAAAGGCCGCGAACGAATCCACCACCAGCTTGCCGTTGTACCTCACGGAGATCCCGCTGCCGTGTTGCACGACCTCCAGATCGAACGCTTTCCCCAACTCATAGGCGGCATCGACCGTCCTCTTCACCGACGAGTTGTCGAAGTACGCGTTCAACACCGCCTTGGTGGAAATCCCCCCGGGATTGGTCCCTTCGGCCTTGAGCATGAAGACGTCGTCGGATTCGTCGTGGATCTGGACGGCGGAGGTATGGGGATGAACCTTGGGCAGGAAGGCGATGGACTCGCGAATCCGCAGGACATGGACCTTGCCGTCGTTCCAGCTCCACGCCGTATTGGAGTAGTCCGGATTGCGCTCGCGCAGTTCCGAACGCGAGAAGATGGTGTTGGAACTCGTCTTGGCACCTCCAGCGAACGCTCGGAGAGCAACCCCGGTATCCTTCTCCGTGGTATCGTACACCGTTCGGAACCACGGATCTGATTGAAACGTGGCCAGTTCCGGCTGATTGATCTGGTCGGCCGTCCCCGCCGTTCCCCCTTTGGAATCGATCGGAAGCGTCTCATGCCACTTCGACAAGTCGATCACCTTGGCGGGCACCGGCAGCGCCGCGCTCGAGCACACGCCGACAAGAGTCGATGTCGCAAACAAAAGTACCATGACAGGATTCATTCCGCCCCCCTCCCCTTGCATCTTCCCGACCCATGACCGTCCTGGAAGGACTGCAACCCTCGCTCCGCTGAAATCATGCACCTCGCACGCATCAGGGCGCAACGGTTTGCGCAGGAAAACTCCACATCGCTTCGAATGGCCGGCGGCAAATTTCCACCCCGGACACACGAGCCGTTCCCTGCAGGGACCAGTTCGACGGCGATTTCCCTGCATGCGTGACCCATCGTTCTCAAACGCCCCTATCTTCCTCATGAGGTGGATTCAAACCGATCGATATGGGACAATGAGAACCATGCTTGACGTGTTCGCATACGAGGACCATCGACGGTTCCTCGCCGATTCCATCGAGGAGATGCGCACCACCAAGCGCGGTTTCTCCTTGCGTTGGCTGGCGAACAAGTGCGACTTCTCCAGCCACACGTTCCTGCCTCGCGTGCTCACAGGGGACCGCAACCTCACCTCCGAGTCGGCGGCCAAGGTCGCGGAGGCCTTGGGCTTGCGCGGAGAGAAGGCCAAGGCGTTTCTTTGCCTCGTCGAAGCCTCCATCGGACTCACCGAGGAGACGCGCACCAAGGCTTGGGGACGCTTCGAATCGCTGCGTGCCGTGCACCGTCGCAAGCGTCTCGAAGGCAAGCAATCCCGCTACTACGGCAAGTGGTACTACCCGGTGGTGCGGCAGCTTGCCGTATGGGCGCCATGGCACGGGGATTGGAGCAAGCTTTCGGACATGCTCGATCCGCCCATCCACCCCGAGGAGGCGAAGGAGGCTGTCGAGACGCTGGTGGAACTGGGTCTTCTCACGCGCGAAGTCGACGGCACCTTCCACACCTCGTCACCGATCCTGAACGTGGATCGGCTGCCCTCCCACACCAAACGGTTGAGTCGAGAAGAGATCCTGCGGCGCGGCATGGAATCGCTGTTGCGCCATCCCCTGGAGGAACGCAGCACGACCTGCCTGCTGCTGGCCATGAGCGAAACCTCCTACCGGCAGTCGGTGGAGATCCTGGGAGAGGCCGCCCAGCGCTGTCTGGGACTTGCCGCCTCCGATCCGGAGGTGGACCGGGTCTGGCAGGTCGCCCTCCAGATCTTTCCCGTTTCCCGTCGCTTCGGAGCCAAGGCGTGAACACCCGCTGGATCAGCGGCATGCTGCTGCTTGCTGGCTGCGCATCAGAACAGGTTGCGGGTGG
>JBDKGV010000020.1:0-23761 GCA_039798005.1 Fibrobacterota bacterium | reverse complement strand
AGCACCTGCTGCTGCCCTCCTGGGTGCAGCTGAGCCTGGTCTCCCGCATCAAGATCCTGGCCAACCTGGACATCGCCGAAAAGCGGCTCCCCCAGGACGGACGCATCGCGCTCCAGCACAACAAGCTCGACATCGACGTGCGCGCCAGCACCCTGCCCATTCGGCTGGGCGAGAAGGTCGTGCTGCGCCTCCTGCGTCAGAACCTGAAGCTTCCCGACCTCTCCGACACGGGCATGGCACCCGGCCTTCAAGCCAACTTCGAGGTGCTGTGCGACCGCCCCCAAGGCATGATCATCGTGACCGGCCCCACCGGATCGGGAAAGACCTCGACGCTCTTCGCCGCGCTTCAGCGCCTGCTGCCGCGCGCCATCAACGTGACCACCATCGAAGACCCCATCGAGTACCGGCTCAAGAATGCGAACCAGGTCCAGGTCCACGAGAAGGCCGGACTGACCTTCTCCCAAGCGCTGCGTTCCATCCTTCGCCAGGATCCCGATGTGATCCTGGTGGGTGAGATCCGCGACGCGGAGACCGCCACCATCGCCCTCCAGGCGGCCCAGACGGGCCACCTCGTCTTCACCACCCTGCACACCAACGACTCCGCCGGAGCGATCACGCGCCTTGTCGATCTGGGCATTCCCCCGTTCCTCGCGGCGAACGCCCTCCTTGGCGTGCTGGCCCAGAGGTTGGTGCGCCGCCTGTGCCCCGTCTGCCGCCGGACCAGGCTGGCGACATGGCAGGAGACGGAGCGCTTCAAGCCGCTTGGACGCATCGGTGAATTGACGGAATCCGTCTGGGAAGCGGTTGGCTGCACCGCCTGCGACGGCACCGGATACCACGGCCGCACCGGCATCTTCGAGCTGATGGTGCTGGACGACCCCTTGCGGGAACTGGTGTCCCAAGGGGCGACCGAAGGTCAATTGCGCGAGCACGCGGGATTGGTCCCGCTCCTGGTGGACGGGTTGGAGAAGGCACGTACCGGCGAGACCACCTTGGAAGAGGTCCTGCGCGTGGGCCTGCGATAACTACGATTCCCGGTCATGAATCCCAAGTGTGCGTTTCGCGTAGGATCCGGTTTCGATGTCCACAAGCTGGTCGAGGGACGCAAGTGCATCCTCGGCGGGGTGGAGATCCCCCACGAACTTGGCCTGCTCGGCCATTCCGATGCCGACGTGCTGCTGCACGCCCTGTCCGACGCCTTGCTGGGGGCGCTTGGTCTTGGTGACATCGGAATGCACTTTCCCGACAGCGACGCCCGCTACAAGGGCGCCGATTCCCTGATGCTGCTTGCCCATGTCGGAAGGCTCGTGAGGGCCCAAGGCTGGGAGATCGGGAACCTCCAAGGCACCGTGATCTGCGAGGCGCCGCGAGTGCGTCCCCATGTCGAGGCGATGCGGGAGAACATCGCCAAGGCCCTTGAAATCGAGATCGACCAGATCGGGATCCAAGGGACCACCAGCGAAAAGCTTGGATTCACCGGCCGTCGCGAAGGCATCGCAGCCCAAGCGGTGGCACTGGTGTTCAAGCCGTAACCGACGCCTCTCAATCCACTGAGAGTCCTTCGATCTCCTCGGCCAGGAGGTCGCGCATCGGGTCGTCATGCGCAAGCAACGCCCTTGCCATCGACTTGAGGTTCCGCACCTCCACGAGGTCGGTGCAGATGTCGGCGTACCAATCCATCACGACGGGGTTCATCGGGAAGGCGTCGTGCAACCGGCGGATCTCCGCCTCGCGCTTCTTCTCAAGTGCCTTCCACTCCTTGCTGCGTTGCAAGGCACCGGCATCCTCGGCAGCCTCGAGCAAGGCATTCTGCTCCTGGCAAAGGCTGCGAAAGACTTGGG
Organism: Fibrobacterota bacterium; assembly: GCA_039798005.1. Lineage (GTDB taxonomy): Bacteria > Fibrobacterota > Fibrobacteria > UBA5070 > UBA5070 > JBDKGV01. The sequence goes on along the minus strand of JBDKGV010000020.1, from coordinate 21,920 downwards.
TCTCTTCGCTGTCCAGAAGGGCGTAGTAGGAGGGACGGACGGCAGACTTCTTCATGGGTTCTCCGGATGACTGGTTTGGACACCAATGATAGCACGCCACAAGTCCATGCGCCTCGTGGCCATCAGCGATCACCTCACCGGCGAAAGCGAATTCAGCAATTCCTCAATCGCAGCGAAGGTCGGACCGAACTCGTCGCCGTTTCGGATCATGGTCCACTTGTCCACCTGGCCACCGGAAAAATCGTTCTCGCGATAGCCGATCGCAAACATCTGCCCCTTGATTTCGGCGACAGGCTCATTCCCCCGTCGAAGCGGGCATCTCGCCTTCACCGGGCATCGGCATCAGTTTGATGGACTTCACCATGCGTCCGATCTTTCCATCGAACAGGCCTCGCTGTGAAGGCGGATAGGTCAGGCTCACCCCCACCATCCTGCCATCGGCCAGCTCCATGCGCCGGTATGTGATTTTCCCCTTCTGCCATCCTGAGACCACACACCAATTCCTGTTCACCTTCCACAGCGCCACGGAATCGAATTCCTTCTTCTCGGGGCACAGTTGCGCAATGGTCTGCTCCGCGGCATTCCACATGCCCCAGGCAGCCACCTCGGAACGATCCGGGCCTTCCCAGCTCTGCCCGTCTCCATTGGCCGGTGGTGGCAGCGCCTTGAGTCCCTTCGGAACATCAATGCAGAAGGAGAAGCGTGGATTGCAATAGTTCTCAAAGGATGGATCGGCTGCACGAGTCGCGCCAAGGAACCCTGCGAGGGCTGTCATCGTGATCGGAAAACGCAGCATGGTGGGAACTCCTTCGAGAAACCGGCTTCGCTCCAACGATAGCCACAATTCCAAAGAACGGATGATTCAAACCCATTGCATCGTCAATCGACGGCGCAACGCCCTCACGATCCCATCAACGGCTGCGCAAGGACTTCAGGTGGCGACGGCGCAGGAAGAACCAAGGCAGCCAAGCTGCGATCGCAAGGCCAAGCGAAACAAGGTGGATGGGCAGGAACCACAGGCTCCCGAAACGGCGCGGATGCGCAGCGACAAGCTGCGGATCGGGAAGCGCCACCTTCGACCAGGCCAAGAAGGCATCCACCACGGGCATCAGGCCAAGGGCGTGAATCCTCTGCCCATCCCGATCGAAGGGAAGGCCATAGAAGGCGATCGACCTTTCCAACGCCTGCGCCACGGCGGTGTCGCCATGCTGCCGCGCCGTCCCCAGGCTTACGATGGTGGCCGAAGCCCCGATGTCCCAGATCACCGGACCCGAATCGTAGTCGGCTTCTCCGCGTGCTCCCTCCGGAAATTCCCGCACGAGAACCAGGCCCAACCGACGCTCCAAGAAGGTCGACCGAAAGCATTCATACTGCTCACGGGCAAAGTCGCGGTCCACAAAAGGCAGGAAGCGCAAAAGCAGGGTCTGACCACTGCCGCGCACGGGGTGCACGACCCTTCCCGAGGGATGCTCCAGCTCAAAGGGAAGCATGCCGCTCCGGGCCTCGAGATGGCCTCTGGCCTTGGCGACCCAACGCTTCACCACGGCACTGTACCGACCATCCTGATGGATGCGATCATGCAAGCCCATGGCAGCCACCGGCACCACATTGTCCCCCGGCCAGACCATTCCCCGATATGACTGCTGGAAGGGCGAGAGCGTGGTGTCATATACGCTGGCCACCCGATCCAGATCCCTTGTGGTTCGCCCCAGCAGGGCGCTGTCCGGATGGGCTCCCTGCAACTGCAGGATCCTCTCTCGCAAGAAGCAGGTCCAACCCAAATACGCCACCCCAAGCGACGGCTCGATGTCGGGCTGAAAAACCTGCAGACCTTCGGAGGACTCGATCGCCGCCAGCGCATGGCTCGACTGCTCGGTGGCCTCGCGCCACAACGCCGTATCGGTGCTTCCCAAGGCAAGTTCGCTCCAAGCCAAACCGTGCAGGACATGCAGGAAGAAGTACCCTTCCGGATAGAGCCTTTGCATGTCGTAAGCGGCCCCGCGATCGATGGCCGCCCGCACGAAGCGCAATTGGGAGACGATGCCCAGTTCGCGGTCCCGGTCGCCGGGAGCAAGCGAAGCAGGGGCGCGATGCAGCATCGCATTGGGAAGCGCGAGAAGCGCCGTGAAAAGGAGCGCAAGGGCAAGGAATCCCCAACGCAGAAGGCGCTGCACGATCGACACGGTCATGGTGGCTCGTATCCTTTCCCGGTCAGTGCCGAATGCGCATCGCGCCTCATTCCCGGCCAAAAGATAGCTGAACGCACCAGGGATGCCGGCTTCGCCCAAGACCCCGCAGGTGAACCGCCCCTGGCAAATTTTTTGGAGTGGGGCAGCCGCCGCAGGCGGCGGGGTGAGTCCGAGGAGGCTTGGCAGGCAGCCCGACCCGAATGGGGGTGCGCCCATGAAACTGCATCGGGCCCAACTCGACAAGACCGAAATGACTTACCTGACCCTCTCAAGGCGTGTGGGCTCCACACGCGCCGAGGTGAGCACAAGGCTGTCCCCGACCATGCGCAGGAAGCCGCTGCTGCGGCCCTTCGCACGGATCGAATGCCACGTGCCGCCAAGACTCCTTTCCGCCTTCCGGGCATCCAGGATCAGCGAGTCTCCCCGCCGCTCCCAGACTCCCCAAGTGCGGGTGCAGCTCCCCGAGGCCGGGGACTTCCCAACCGTATCGCTCAAGTCGAAGGTTCCGTCGGCCCCGATGCGCAGCAGCGCCCGGTGCGTCAGGTCTGCGGTGGTGCGCTGCCCTTGACGCCATTCCCCCACCAGCCCGGGCACCTGCGAATCCTCCGGGACCCCGGACGCGATGGAGCCTTCGTCGGAGGCGGAGTCGACCCAGCAGGCGGTCAAAACCAAGGCCAGTGCAACGATCGATGAAAGCTTCTTGATCACGGAAGGTCCTTTGGCAAGCAAGTCTCTCTGCCGGAACGGTCCACCGCACCGGAATCATTTCCGCCCCAAGATCACCTGTCTTGGAAGATCGCACCGGCCATTGCGGCATCGGCCTGTTGTGATTTTGACAAAACACCGGGTTGGCCGTGTCGCCTTCAACGCGCAGGACCGATCCAAGGCATGCGACTGGAGTCTTGCACATCGCCGCAATGGCGAAAGACCCGCTTTCACCACACCGGCGCAAGCGTCACGGCACGGCGCGCACCACCCGGCGTCGAAAGCACCGCGACCACGGGCAGGCGCGCGCAATTCCGATCCAAGGCGACCGACTCCTCCTGCCCGCCGGCAAGGCGCTGCGACGCGAACACGCGGCCATCGAGGGTCGCAACCGCAAGCGCAGACTCGCCTTTGCCAATTCCTGTCAAAACAATCCCGGATGCCGTGCGGCGCAGCGTCGTTCCCTCGAAGGCGCTTGAGACCGGGATGCCGGTGGTCTTCGCACTCACCGTCATCTTGAGCTTCATGAAGTCGATGGTGTACGATCCGTCGGCGTTGGCCGGGATCGTCACGTTGTCCTGCATCACGGTGAACGAACTGCCGAAGGTGGACGCAGCAAGCTTGACCTTGAGCTTCACGCTCCTGGGCATCTTGGCATGGGGGGATGTCCAGGTCAGGTTCCAAGGGCCGGGGCCGGTGGCGGTCACGGCATCCATGACGAAATGCGCCCGGTAATAGGCGCCCACGGTCCCGTACGGTGCGATCCAGACCTTGGCGGCCAAGGCGGCGTCCAGCATCTTCTTGTTGTCGGCTGGCGTGAGGCTGTACTGATCGGGGCTTGCCGTCACGTCGTGGACGATCATCGAGACCCATTTGCTGTTGGTCTTCGCCCCTTCGATCGCCGTCACCCCGGGACCTGGCGCCCCGGCGGTCAGGATCAGGCCTTGGATGTTGTTCCAATCCGAAGGCTGGGTACCCCATGCGTAACTCGCGCTTCCGCAACCGCGCCCCATGAAGGCCTCTGCATTCACTTCCGTCGGCGCCCCCGTGCTGCAGTTGGGGTAGGCGAAGGTGACGGCCTCCACGCTCGCATCGAAGCCGCGCAGCTCCGTGGCCATCTTCTTGATCTGGGTCGTGCCGGCAAACACATTGGCGTGATCGTAGGTGTGGTTCGCCAGTTCGTGCCCGTTCTTGGCGGCCGCGATCCATTTGTCCTTGTTGGTGGTCAGGTCCCCACCGGCACCGTAGGTCAGGAAGAAAGTGGCCTTGATCGAAAGGGCGTCGAGCTGCGGCAGCAGCGTGGGAATCTGGCTTTTGCGCGCATCATCATAAGTGAAGCTGACAGCGCCCGCATATCCGTTCCATGGCACGGTGGTCACGGGACCGGCGTGCGCAGCCGTCCCGGCCAAGGCCAGTACCACTGCATTCAAGACAATTCTGTGACGACGATGCATGAAATCCTCCTGGAATGATCTGGAATCAAGATCACCAAGGCCAGCGCATCGCACGGGCGATTGTGCGGAGATCCCGTTGCAAATTTGACAATAAGGCACCTCGCACCAAGCGGCGAGGCATCCGTCATGCCAACAATCCCGGGCCTGAAATCACGCAACATCCTTCGGGGCTTCAAACCCGAGGGGAATGGTTCATCCCCGCAGCAACGCCCTGTCGGCAAAGCGCAGACCGTCGGCCGCCGAGGTCACGATTCCGCCCGCCCACCCGGCCCCCTCGCCCAGCGGAAAGACGCCTTGGATGGTCGGGCATTCAAGCGTCGATGTGCTGCGATGGAAGCGCAACGGACACGAGGTGCGCGTCTCGGGTGCGATGAAAAGTCCCTCGCGGATGAAGCCGGGGATCTTGCGATCGAACTGCACCAGCGATCCTGCCAGGCGTTCGCGCACGAAGGCGGGAAAGAGATCATGGAGGTCGACCGAGGTCAAGCCGCGCGAGTAGCTCGTGCCGGGCAGATCCAAGCTCTCTCGCCCTTCCAGGAAATCCGAGGCACGCTGGGCTGGAGCCCGGAATCCCGAGCCACCCATCTTGGCGGCGCGACGCTCAAGGTACTGCTGGAAAGCCATGCCAGCGAACATGTCGTCGGGCACCCCGCTTTCCAGGCACCAGGCGGAAAGGTCCTCGGAGCGCACGGGCACCACCATGCCGGCATTGGCGTAGCGCCCCGCACGCGCCCGGAAGCTCATCCCGTTGGTGGCCAGTTCGTCCGCGCTCGTGGAGGTCGGAAGGATCTCGCCGCCCGGGCACATGCAAAACGAATAGGCACCCGGAATGCCTTGTGGCAACTCGTTGCAAGACAGGAAATATTCCGCGGCGCCCAGCGACTTGGGATCACCGTTGGCACCGTACTGCCGCCGGTTGATCAGTTCCTGAGGGTGCTCGATGCGGGCACCCAACGCGAAATCCTTGCGCTCGGCGGACATCCCCCGTTCCACGAGCATGCGAAGCGTGTCACGGGCCGAATGGCCGATGGCAAGAGCGAGGCTTTCGCAGGGGATCCACAGGCCTGAAAATCGGGCGCGCACGATGCGCCCGTCGCGCACTTCGATGTCCTCCAAGCGGCTCTTGAAGCGCACCTCGCCGCCCAAGTCAAGGAAGCGCTTGCGCATCGCCGTCACCAGCACCCGCATACGATCAGTGCCCAAGTGAGGTTTGGCCACCCACTGGATGCGTTCCTCCTCACCGCAATCCACCCAAAGCTTCAAGGCGGCCCGCACATGCTTGCCCCGGGTGCGCGTGGTCAACTTGCCGTCCGTGAAGGTGCCCGCCCCACCCTCGCCGTAAAGGAAATTGGTCTCCGGATCGAGAATCCCTTCCTTCACCAGGTGGCGCGCCTTGCGGGAGCGCTCCACCACATCCTCGCCACGCTCGTGGAGCACGACCGCAAAGCCTTTCGCAGCCAAGCCGATCGCCGCCGCGATGCCGCAGGGACCCGTGCCCACGACATGCACCTGCTTGGACATCGGGACGGAATCCGTCATGCCATCGTCCGGGTCGGCCTTCACCTGCGTGATGGGCTCAAGCATCTTGCGGTGGTACGGTCGGCGGGTGACCAGCTCCAAGGTGTACTTCAACACCGGACGACTGGCCTTGCGGGCATCCAGGCTTTCGCGCACCACCTCGGCGCTCAGAAGGTCGGCAGGATCGATGCGCCAATCGCGCAAGGCCTTGGAGATCGGGTCGCGCGCGTCGCCCGGAGCCATCTCAAGTCCATGAAGTCTGTAGCGAAAGCTGTTTGCCATTTAGAACGCCTGTCCGAAATCGACATAAAGGGCGGGGGCCACCGTGGCCTCGGAACTGGTATTCCAACCCAGGTCCACCCGCAGGACGGCATGACGATCGTCCAGAAGCAATCGTCCACCGCAACCGAATCCAAACACGGGGTCGGAACTCCAGACCCCGCCCTCATCGCCAGCCCGCGCCGCCTCGCCAAAGGCGACCGCTTCCGTGGCAAAGCCCAGGATCGCCAGAGGTTGTCTCAGCTCGCTGCCCAAGGCCTGCAAGGAACGGCCACGCACGCGGTAGTCGGAAAGCCCACGCAGAAGCCTGCTTTTCCCCGCCGAGGGAATCTTCCAGAACGGCACATCCCCGCCAGCCGCCTCGTGGCGCGCACGCAGAACCATGGTAGGCCCCGCCGCAAAGGGCGTTTCAATCAAAGTCCCTTGGATGAATCCCAAGGCCCATGCGGAACCCGGAACGGGCGGCTCGAACCGTGCCACAAGCGTGGTTCCTGAATGCGGATCCGCGGGATGATCCAAGCGGTTCCATTCGCCTTCCACGGATACGCGCACTTGCGTGCCGCCATCGGGGTACCCCCGGGTACGGCGGGCCCAACCGGCCATGGCCCCCGTGTCGGAGCGTTCAATCTCGCGGTGATCGATCGCAAGACCGAGGTCCATGCGGATGCCGCCTTGGAACCAATAGCCGGCGAACATCGATGCAAGCGCATAGGTGGGCGTGTATCCGGCCAAGGACGCCTTGGGCGCAGGACTCCCCTCGCCACTGTAGAGCTCGGGAAAGACGCCGCCCTCGACAGTGCCACCCAAACGGCAGTTGCCCGCGATCGAATCGCGCAGCCCAGAAAGCTCCACATACCACTGCCCGCGCGTGGTGTACATGCCTGTGAGGTCGCCAAACCCCGGCCCACCGAAAAGGCCCCGGTCTCGCGCCTTCACGCCAAAGCCGATCCCGTACTCGGGGGAGCTCATCACGAAGGGAATGATCAGCGGACGCGCCCATGCGCCTCCCCCAAGAATCATGACCGCAGTGCAGGTCGCCGCGAAGGTGCGGGCCACGAATAGGCAAGGCAACAGATGTCTCACGGCGCAACCTCCTGGGGAGTCTCCTGGCTCTCGGATTTCCCGAACATACGCACCAACGCCTCGGGAATCCACTCCCCGAACCGCGGATGCCCCAAGCCGAAGGCTTCCAGCACGCCTTGGCACCGCACCCCCAGCACGAAGGTCTTCTCAGGGGTGCGCACCATGTCCACTCCGCACATCGAAAGCCCGAAAAGGGCGGCCGCCTTGCTCGCCAATTCAAACTCCGCATCTTGCAACTGCGCCTTCGGAGCTTTTCGATCGGAACTCGTCTCCAAATTCCAGGAAATCGCCCCCAGAGCCTCACCCGTCAGACAAAGGACCGTCAAAAACAATCCTTCCGGCGGACGCATCAGCAGGAAGGGCCCCTCGGGGGTCTTCTGCCACAACTCCACGAGTTTTGCCTGCACGCCATCACCCGGCTCGATGCGCGTCAGAGTCGGCTCGACTTCACCGCGCGCAGCCCGATGGACACACCCTTCCAAGGAGGCGAACTCGACAGCATCCTCAACTCCCTCGCCGATGAAGATCGGCACGGTCGGAAGCCCGGCATGACGCAGCCGCACCAGCATGCGCGCAGGGTTCCATACCGTTTCCAAGCGAAAGGGGTCCGGTTCGATCTTGACGCCCGCAAGCGCCAGCTCCTGCAGGATGCCCAAGCGCCAAGGAACCATTTCGGCATCGGTGCCGTCACACAGGGACAAAGCAAAAACGCCGTCGAAGGATTCGAACGGCGTCTTCAGATCTTCGTGGACAATCTCCCCTTCAGGGGATTGACCGAACCCATGGGCCGAGATCCAGATCGGATTCCAGCCTTTGGGCACCAACTGCCTGAACACTGCACCAGCCGCCATGTCCCACGCCGGAGCGACAACGCCCAAGCGCAAGTCCGCGGCGGCGATCTCAGACCTTCTTGGCAGTATGCTCGGTGTGGCGACGCAGACGCGGGCAGTACTTCTTGAAAGTCAAGCCCTTGTGGGTCTTGTTCAGGACGACAGTGTAGTTCTGCTCCTTCGTTTCCTTGCAAACGAGGAAATAGATCTCCTTGCCGTTCTTCTTCTTAGCGTTAGCCATGATTCACTCCAATATGCGATGTTAAGAGCCGCGAAATATAACAACGATCGCGGCTTTTTGGGAAGTGGTGTTGATGGAAAAGACGAAGGTTTCCTACTTGAGCCCGATGCGGACGATGTCGTTGGAAATCAATCCGCCATCGGGCTTGTAGACGACCACGCGCACCACGTAGACTCCGGCCACGGCAGGTCGCCCGGACGGATCTCGACCATCCCAACGGATCAAGGTGAGGGATCCCCCATCCGCGTCCTTGGGCACGACCTCTCCATGCCAGGAATTCACCGAGACACCGATCTGGTCATAGACGTAGATGCCCACGTTGGCGGTCTCCCACAGCCGGACTGCGATGCTTTGCGGCACGAGTTCACCCGCATGGATCACGGTATCCTCAAGGGCCTGCATCGCAAGCCCCTGTGAGCCGTTGGAGCGTTCGAGCGTACCGGCCGGAGCCGGCCCCTCGGGCACTTTGGCGAAGGGGGAACGCACCGTGACCAGAGGAAGCGGAACCGTGAAGGCGAAGGTCACGGTATCGAAGGCGACATCCATCTCATGGAGCGGATCCTGATACTTGAGGATCACCTTCCAAGGCTTGCGCGGAGCTCGATGCGCCCAACTGGAATCGAGGTCGCGAGCCGAAAGCCTGATGGCATATTTCCCGGTGCTCTTGCCGGTCTCGACGAGCGTCCAGCTCACGACCCCGTTGGAGACCTGGACCGATCCGATGCTGCCGGTATCCGCGTCACGATCCTTGACCACGATCTCCAGGGAATCCTTGTTGCGAGGATCGAGGTTGTCCGGACTTGCGACGAGGCTTCCCGGGAACCAGGGCGCCGCGATCCGCAGCACTCCCCAAGCGGTGTCCCCGTACAGGGGATCGACATGGAAGCCGGTGACGGTGACGGAATCCAGCGATTCCGGCAGATCCGCAAAGGAGGTCTGTCCCGTCCACTTGAGCTTTCCAGCTCCCTCCATGGATACGATCGACTCGACCGGCTTTGCGATGGTCACGCTCGCCTTCCCGCGAAAATCAGGTGTCGCACCCACCAGACCCAGATGCACCTTCTGGGCGTTCGAGGAATCCACCTTCATCGTCAGGGAAAAAGGCGGGCGCAACAGGAACGCCGTGTCGCGAACCGAAGGATGCACCCCGTCGCCCGGCAGGAAGGCCTGCACGGAATCCGTGCCACCAAGCAGGCTCGGCGGCCCGAAGGCAAGCGTGTCGGTACCGGCGATCCGCGCCTGACTGAACGGCAGCACGGCCGAAAAATCGCCTGCCACGGTGCGCATCAGGTCCACCGCCAAGGTATCCCCGCCGTGCTCAAGAAACACGCGCAGCTTGCTGCCGGAGACCCAAGGATCGTAGCCCACAAGCTTGAGTTCACCACGAGGACCGCTGACGGAATTGGTTGTGAAGGCAAGGCTGCGTTGCGGAACCGGAACCTCGATCGAATCCGTCACGGTATCCCCGTAGAGCGGATCGATGAAGCGGACGACCACCCACGAGGGATTTTTCAAGGACTTGGCCAAAAGCGCATTGACGGACACGCCTTGAGTCCGTGCCCCGAGTGCCACCGCTTGGCTTTCCTCGTCCACCAGCACACGCACCGGCCACTGCTTTTTCAGGTCAGGCTGGGCACCTGCGGAAAGCACGACCGTAATGGAGTCGCGACCCAAGCGCGCGATGGACAAGGACAGCTCCGGACGCAGGATGCGTGCCTGGTCGGCCAGGACTTCATGCACACCGTCCGAAGGCAGCACAGCTTTGATCGAGTCGCTCCCACCTGCCGCCGTTGGCAAGCCAATGGCGACCGAATCCACACCGGCCAGACGCGACTGGACGAAAGCGACACTCCCGAGGTAGGTGCCGTTCGCAGATCGGGTCAGCCACACGGCGCTGGAATCCTCCCCATGAACCACGAACACCTTGATCTTGGAGGCGCTTTCCCACGGGACCGTCGCCACGAGATCGAAGGAACCCCGTGGCCCGGTCGCGGTATTTTTCACGAAGTTCAAGGACTGCACCGGCACCGGCACCGTGATCGAATCCCAGGCGGAATCGCCGTACACGGGATCCACGAAGAGCGCCCGCAAGGTCGTCGTCGGACCGGCTGAACCGCCCAGCAAACCGACCACCCCGGCCGTACCGATGGTCGAATCGAGGTTCACCGTCGAAGTGCGACTTCCCACGAGGAACTTGATCGGCCAAAGTCCGGCGGCATTGGGCTGCGCCCCCTTGGAGAGTCCGATCGCGGCGGAGTCGTCACCCATGTTCTGGAGATCCAGCACCAGAGCCGGCCTCAGGATGCGGGCAGTGTCCGCCAAGGTGGTGTCCTTCAGCGTCCAGGTCACCGACACCACGATGGAGTCGATCAAGGTCGGCTTGGAGATCCAGATGGAATCCGGCCCGACCGCGGTGCCTCCCTGGCGGATCTTGAGCGTGTCATGATAGAGGGAATCGGCGCCCTTGCGCATGGTCCGCTTGACCAGGACCCGGCCCCGCAGGGAATAGACCGCCGTGACCGAGGTGGCGGCAGGAGTGCCCGGAAGGAACGCCTTGGCGCCCAAGGCCACCTTGGGACCGGTGGCGGACTCCACTTCCCATTTCACCCATGGACTGCTGAATGCCTGAACCTGTATGGTATCCTCCGCGCAATCCCGGGCATCACGAGGATAGCACCAACTGGCCTGCAACGTGTCCAGACCGTCAACGACATCCACTCGTCCGGCCGTATTCGCCCATGGACGCGGCACGGACAGCACGGCACTTGCCAGGTATTCGTTGCCCGCCTGTTTGGTCAGGGTCGTGACCTTTTCAAGATCGCTCTTGCGCCATTCCTTCACAGTGATGGAATTCTTCACCAGGGCATCCGTGGTCGAAGGCACCAATTGCAAGGAAAAGCCACCCATGGCTTCGGCAAGCCACGGAACCACACCATTCTCCGGATCCAGGAATTGAAGGGAGGAAGCGTTGCCGCAGGTCGTGGCAAAGACCGGATCTCCCGGGACCGGGGTCAGGGCCGGCTTGGTGGCCGCGGCCCCGGAAACGTCCAAGGTGAAGCGGGACGTATCCGAACGTGCCACACCACTCTCATCGGTCCACGAGCTCACCAAGCGAAGGCTGTTCTTCCCGCTTCCCAAGGCGATCACGGAATCCAAGGCCAGACTGAAGGTACTGTCGGCATTCTGAGTAATCCCCACCGCAGTCGATGTCTGGGAATTCGTGAGATTGGTGAGCTTGGTCGTGGCCGGTGTGGAAACGCTCATCACACTGCCCACGATCGCACGAATCACGGTTTCCATGCTGTCCGGACGGTCCGGAGGAACGATCCAGTACTTGCCACCGGTGGTTTGGGTGAGGTAGTCCATCTCCGGAATCGAGGCTGCGGTTCCGAAGTAGATGCCGAACACCTTGGGGAATCCCTCGGTCGCAACCAGGGTCTTGTACTTGGAAACATCCGTCTGCGGCTCGCCGTCCGAGACCATGATGATGGCCTTCTGACTGTTGGGCGAGGCCTTCAGGTTGTTGGAGGCCTCAAGCAGGGAAGTGTACCAGTTGGTGCCACCGTCCCCGGCATAGAGGCCGACGCTATCGAGCAACCGGAGGTAACCCGCGCCATTGAGCGCCCGCATCTTGGCGTTCTGCGTGACTCCGGTGTTGAACTGGATCATTCCCGCATGAGCGCTGGAGTCCAAGGAGGCTTGGTATTGGATCGCCGTCTGGACCACGGAGGCGCGCACCGAATAGGGGTCGTTCGCCTCCAAACAAGCACCATTGTCTGTCAGGGACGGTTTTTCCGAGGTGGAGGGAACCTGAATCAAGGTATCCCATCCCGAGGACTGATACCCGGCAGTGCCACCGAAGTGCCGCTTGCGAAGCGCCACTTTCGTCCCCTTCACCGCAGCCATGCAGTTGTAGATGAACCAGCTCGTATCCGGGGTGACCGTGCCGACGGTCTTCGGGTCCACCCAAAAGACCTTGGAGGTCATGCTGTTGGAATTGTCGATCACGTACTGGATGTCGGTCGCCAAGTTCGACGATGACTTCTGGGCACAGAGGGCAAGGCCGTTCTTGCCGATACGGGTGACATTCGAGGGAACGGTCACGGTCTTGCCGTTCAGATTTGCCGGATCAAGGCAAATGCCGCCCTCCGTCGACTTCTGCATCGACAAATCGCACCTCAAAGCCGGTGCGGCAACAGCTCCGGTCACGCCCAGAATCGATAGCAGCAGCATTGCAGTCTTGTTCATTCCACTTTTCTCCCTCTCCAGATCCGAGACGCTGGCGGTTGCCGTTGCCTGAACGCATTGCGCCAGTTCAGAAACGTTCCTCCCGACACGAAATCCTTGAGTCCGAATCTCATCCATGCCCACCTGGAAGTCAAGCTGTTTACCGATTGCTCCCCGTCTACATCATCGCATATCGCGAATTCTGTTGAATGCGGAATCAACAGTATTTTTTCAGCACCGATGCGGACTTCGACCCCATGGAGCATTCCCGCCATGCCATCGGCCTCGGATCCTGCGACAGAATTCCGCCCCCCTGACGCGTCCTTCGAGGTATCGTATAGCCGTGCACAAGGTCTTCGCCCATCTGGACTACCGAGCTTTCCTGCGGGAAACTCACGAGGAACTCCAAGCCAAGGATTCCACCTTGAGCCTGCGCGCCTTCGCCGCTCGCTTCCCCATCGATCCAGGCCAGCTCGTCCGGATCCTGCAGGGGAAAAACCATCTCGCGGCGAAGTTCGTCCCGGTCGTGGCCGAGATTGCCGGCATGGATGATCGAGCCGCGGCGTACTTCGAGGAGCTGCTGCATTTGGCAAGCGCCTCGGCCACGGAAGAAAAGGAGCGATCCCGCGAACGGTTGCTGGCCCTGCGTGGAGTGGCGACCCGTTCCCTGCAAGCCAACCAATCCGAATACTATCAGCATTGGCGCCACACCATCGTACGCGCGCTGCTTGGCCTTGGGCCCTACCTCGGCGCAAGCGAGGACCTCGGAAAACTCAGTCTTCCATCCCTGTCCGGCGAGGAGGTGGAAACCTCCCTGCGATTGCTGGTCGCCCTCGGGCTTGTGATCCAGGACGACACGGGTGCCTGGCGCCTGACCGATGATCACCTCGTTCCGGGAGCCGATGTTCCCGTCCAGACCCTGCGAGGATTGCATCTTCAGATGATGAACCTCGCCCAAACCGCCTTGGACCGCATCCCGGCCGACGAACGGGATTTCAGTGCGCTCACCCTTTCGCTGGACGCAAGCGGCCTCGAACGCCTGCGGGAACTCTCACGCGACCTGCGCCGCCGCATCCAAACATTGGTCGAATCGACCACCACGGCCGATCACATCTATCAACTCAACCTCCAGGCCTTCCCCGTTGCCGTCTGGACTGAAGGAGTGGCGGCATGAAACGCCTCCTTGGTCTTTCCGTTCTCCCGCTTCTTTTCTGGGGGTGTGGACAGAACGACTCCCTGCTCGCCGGAGGCAGCTCCTCCGAAGTCCCCAACGCCCTGACCGGCACCGCGTCCGATCCTTCGGGATGGCCCGTGGCGGGCGCCCAGGTCGTCCTGAGGCCGATCGACTACCAACCAGGACTTGCCGCCTCGTTCGATTCGACCACGACCGACAGCAACGGAAGGTGGAGCCTCCCCTCCAAGCCCGGCGCATGGAGCCTGGAGCTGCACAAGGGCGACGACCGCTGGATCGCCGAGGTCAACAATTGGGAAGGCAACGCAGGGCCGCGCCAAGATACCCTTCGTCAGAGCGGATGGATCAGTGGCCGCATCGGAATGGCCTCCGCCATCAAAAAGATCTGGATCGCCGGAACCAACCACATGGCATCTTGCGACAGCCATGGCAACTTCCTGCTCGGTCCGGTGCCCCCGGCGCCGATCCGCATGGTTTCGCTCGTGGATTCCGCCGGAACCCCGCTCACAAGCATCCACAGGATCACTCCCCGCAGCGGGGACACCGTCAAGCTTGGCGACATCAAGGTCGATTCTTGGAGCGGTGAGGACTACGCCCTGTGGCCAAAGTCCCGCACGGCGATCGTGGACATTTCACCGACCGGAGCCGCAGGCACCGGGGATCATCCGCACTTCCCCGTATTGGTCCGATTGGATTCAGTGCTGGATCCAGCCAAGGTCGCCCGGGAAGAGCTTCGCTTCGACGATGGCAAGGGCCTCCATCTGCCCTTCGAGATCGAGACATGGGACAGCTCAAGCCACAAGGCCGAGGTCTGGGTCAGGCTGGACACTGCCAATGGCGGCAGTCTCAAGCATCTGTTGCGCGCCTTCTGGGGACGGAAACAGCCCATTCCGCCAGGCGCCCCGTCGATGTTCGGAACGCAAGACGCCTACCTGGGAGTCGCTCACTCGCTGACCTCAAAGACGCAAGCCGGCATGACATTCCCCAATGCCAAGAGTTCGCAAGGCATCGTTGGAAATGCCATCCGTTTCGATGGCAAGGCAAGCCTCAAGCTGGGAGCCATCAGCGATCGGTCCGATTGGACCATCGGGTTCTGGCTGCGCCCCACCGCCAAGCCTTCCGGGGAGATCCTCCTGCTTGGAACCGAGTCATTGCTGGATTCGCTCCGTTGGGGAATCTCCCTTCGCGACGATCTCGTGGTGCGCATCTGGTCCGGGGCCTCCTCGGACAAGGAGCTGTTGAGCGCCGCGGCATTGCCACTGGACAAATGGACATGGATTTCCGCGTCCTTCGACGGGACGTCTTCCCGCCTCAGCCTTGTCGTGGACAGCATCGCCTTGCCAAGGATCACGGTGAAGATGCCTGCGATCTCCTCCCTGCCCGTCACCGGCATGCAAGGCTTCGTCGGGGACCTTGACGAACTGCGCATTTCGGCGACCGTACGCGATCGCCAATGGCAGCAACTCGAGCGGCAGACGGTTCATCCAGGCATCCCTTGGATCCGGTGGAAATGAGGCGGGCATGAACACCTCACTTCCCAGCGTCTTCGAATTCGACGACTACCGGAAATTCCTCCTT
Source organism: Fibrobacterota bacterium (assembly GCA_039798005.1). Taxonomy (GTDB): domain Bacteria; phylum Fibrobacterota; class Fibrobacteria; order UBA5070; family UBA5070; genus JBDKGV01. The sequence goes on along the minus strand of JBDKGV010000020.1, from coordinate 6,624 downwards.
GCGCACTACGAGGCGCGCAAGGCCTTGAAGCGCCAGTTTTCCTATCGCTTCATGGCGGGAAGATTGGATGTCGATCCCGGGCAGCTTCTCTGGATCCTCAAGGGGAAGCTCCATCTTCCTGTGCGTCTGGTCTCGGCCGCCATCAAGCTCTGCCATCTGGAGGGTCGGGAAGCCGCTTACTTCGAGGAACTCTCCCGCCTCTCCCGTGCACGCTCGACGGGAGAGAAGAACCGTTGCCATGAACGGCTTGCAGCGATGCGGGGAGTCGATGCTCAACCACTCGAGTCGTCCTACGCTTCGTACTACGAGCAGTTCCACCACAGCGTACTGCGCGCCTTGGCCCCCTTGGGCAAGCACGCCACCGCCGCGGAACTCGGCGCGATGTGCATCCCCCCCCTTGATCCGGAAAAGGCCGAGAGTTCCCTCAAGCTTCTGCAATCCCTTGGCTTGATTCAGCAAGGTCGAGGCGGCTGGCAACTGCCGAAGGTGCACATCACCACAGGACCAGGCATCGATCCCGCGATCCTGCGTCGATTCCATGCCCAAGCCATCGGGCGCGCCATGACCGCATTGCAGGAGCAACTCCCGTCGGCGCGGGACATCTCCACGCTCACCGTCGCCCTGTCCGGCAACGACCTCGCCACGATCCGCAGCTGGCTTGCCGACATGCGCCGCCAAATCCAGAAATTGGCCCAGGACACGGAATCGCCCGATCAGGTGGTCCAATTCAACGCTCAATTCTTCCCTGCCGCCCGCCGACCCCAACCAAAGCGCATCTCGACCTGACTCCCGGCAGATTCGCCCTCCCGGATTCAGCCCAGCCAACGGTCCAAGACGTCCTTGAGGGCCGCCACGCGAAACGGCTTCGGGAGAAAGTCGTTCATTCCCGCGGCAAGGCATTCCGATCGGGTTTGAGTCGTGACATTGGCCGTCAGGGCGATCACGGGAATCCGCGCCGATCGCCCTTTCTGGCCCCCCTCCCGGTTCCAGCGACGCAATTCCGTCGTGGCCTGCAGTCCGTCCATCTCCGGCATCTGGCAATCCATCAGGACCAGCGAAAAGGCGTCGTTGGCCAGCAGCTCAAGCGCCTCCATGCCGTTGTTGGCCACGACCACCTGCAGGCCGAGCCTTTGAATCAGGCCGATGGCCACCTTCTGGTTGGTGGGATTGTCCTCCACGAGCAGGATCCTGCCCAGCAACTTCGCTCCCGCCGCTTGAAGGATTTCCCGTTCGCGGGTATCCTCCTCCTGAGAGAGGGGGAGATCGATCGCGAAGCGGAACTCGGTTCCGATCCCGGGACGACTCGATGCGCGCAGTTCGCCTCCCATCAGTCCGACCAGCTGCCTTGAGATGGTCAAGCCAAGTCCCGTCCCTCCGAACCGGCGCGTCGTCGACGGGTCGGCTTGCGTGAAGCGCTCGAAGATGCGCTGCAAGGAGGCTTCGTCCATCCCGATCCCGGTGTCACGGACCGTCACGGAGATTTGACAGATTCCATCATCGATTTCCCATGCGGCGCACAGCGAGACCTTCCCTTCCCGGGTGAACTTGACGGCGTTGCTCAGCAGGTTGATCATCACCTGCCGCAAACGGACCTCGTCGCCGATCACCTGCGGGTTCCCCTCCCCGAGGACCGACTCGAGCTCGATCGACTTCTCCATCGCCTTGGCGTCGAAAAGTCCACGGACCATCCCCATCAAGGATGCCAACCCGAAGGCGCGCGCTTCCAGTCGCATCTCCCCCGCCTCGATCTTGGAGTAGTCCAACACGTCCTGGATGAGCCCCAGGAGATGGTTCCCCGAATCGGAAATGGTCTCGGCCCAGCCCGTCTGATCCGCGTTCAATCCGGTATGGCGCAACATCTCCACCGCACCCAGAACTCCGTTGAGAGGCGTTCGGATCTCATGGCTCATGTTCGCAAGGAATTCACTTTTCGCCCGACTGGCCTGCTCCGCGTCTTCCCGGGCAAGGACAGCCTCCCGGGTCTTGGCCCGGATGGTCTCCTCCTGTTGCGCCTGGAAGGCGATGTTCCTGTCGAGTTCAACCTGCGCCCGCTCCAAGGCCATCTCCATGAGGCGGAGAGAGACCAAGGCCAAACCAGCCACCAAGGCGATTCCGACCGTCAGCTCCACCGCCCCTTGGCGCGCGATCCTGTCGGCGGCACCTTGAAGATCTTGACAATACAGGAGCCAATACAACGGCACCCATCCGATGGAAATCGAGACGATCCCGTAGTAGGCCCACCTGGAAACGAAAAGCGACGCTCCAAGCACGACGACATGGTGGTAGTATCCTGAGGAGACGAAAAACTCCTCGGGCCGACCGAACTGGACGACACCGATGCTGGCGTAGCACACCATCAAGGTGTTCCACAGGAAGCTGATGTTGGCCCAGCGCTGATACTGGCCGATCAGGATTCCCGCAAGGGCGGCGACCAAGGAACCCGTCATCGGTCCGTAGACCAGGGCGTATCCTCGCCATGCCGAGGGGCTTGAGGAGATATCCACGAAGGCCATGAAGAAGACGCCCAACTGGCAGAGCGCGAGGCAGACGAACAGGCCTTTGGCCTTTTGCCGGATCAGGTACGGACAACCCGCATGGGTCGCCTCGATGCGCTTCATGATCCATGCCGCCATGATCTATGGCTTTGCGCAAATCATCTGAGGCAGTCTTTGGTGCAGGATCGGATCAAGCAGCTCCTTCAAGGCGCTGCGAGTCAGCGGTTTTTCCAGAAAGCCGTCCATTCCCGCCTTCCGGCACGCGTCGCGATGCTCATCGAAGGTGTTGGCGGTCAGCGCGAGAATGACGGGAAACGCCCCGTCCTTGCATCGGGAGTGGGCCCGGATCGCCATCGCCGCATCGATCCCGTCCATGACCGGCATCTGAAGGTCCATGAAGATCAGGCGATGGTCGCCCTGCTCCCAGCAATTCAGGGCTTGCAAGCCGTCGTCGGCCACATCGCACTCGAAGCCCAAGGCCATGAGCATGCGGGTCGCAACGAGCTGGTTCACCTTCACGTCGTCCACGACCAGGACCTTGCCGACAAATGGCTTTCCCGGCATCTCTTCCGCCGAGGGAGCCATCCCAGGGGCTTGCGACGGCTCCGTCGCCACTTTGCTGACATCTGCCGGGAGGGTCACCCGCACCCGCAGTCCCATCGGATTGTTGTCTTCCAACTCGATCCTCCCCCCCATCAACGTCACCAACTGATGCGAACTCGCAAGCCCCAAACCACACCCTTGGGCATTGGCCAACAGGCCGCGATGCAACTGCTCGAACGGACTGAAGACCGCGTCCCGACGCTCCTTGGGCAACCCGACACCGGTATCCTCCACCTCGAGAATCACGCGCGCCCGCTCACTGCTCAAAGGGCGCCAAACCATGTGGACCCGAATGCCACCCTTGTCGGTGAACTTGACGGCGTTTCCAAGCAGACTGGACAGCACCTGGCCGAATCGAACCGGATCGATCTGCAGAACCGGAAATCCCGGTTCGCATTCGCAGCGCAAACCCAGGTTCTTCTCGCGGATCGCCTTTTCGAAAAGCTTGAGATGCGAGTCCAGCAGGTCCTCAAGCTGGACCGGCACCTTCTCCAAGGCGGTCACGCCCTTGTCGAGTCTTGAGTAGTCGAGAATTTCCCCGATGAGCTTGTGCAAAAGATTGCCACTGGTGCGTGCGATCCGCAAATCATCCTGCACAGCAGAACCGGCCACCTGACTTTCCATCATCTCCAGGATGCCGAGCAGACCATTGAGCGGCGTCCTCAATTCATGGCTGATCATCGTGAGGAATTCGCTCTTGGCTCGGCTGGAACGCTGGGCATCGGCGAGAGCCTGTCGCAACTTGGCTTCCGAACGATCCAGTCCACGCAGCAGGAAGAACAATGGAAAAAGCAGGAGAAGCGCCGACGTCGGCATGATGAAGAAGCGGAACAGATCGATGTGGAAATTGGCCAGACCCAATGGACTCCACATTCGGTATCCGACCAATTCGAGAAAGAGCCAGCATGCCGCAGGAATCAGGTTGGCAACAAGGATTTTCCCGATGCTCCCCGCTGGAAAGAACAGGAAGGGGGCGATGGTGCAATAAAAGAGCGCCACATCAAGATGGCTGTCCCGGCCAAGCAGGATCGAAAACACCGTGATGCTCAACGCTACGGAAGCGAGAATGACAAATGCCCCCGCCTCATGCAGGCCCCTTCGCAAGAGGCTCCAAGCGACGCCGTATGCCAAGCACAGCGGAAGGACCAGCAGGGCCAACGTCCAAGCACCGAACAGTGCAAACAGGATGGCATACGGTGCGGTCGAGGCGAAGTGAAGCGGGCAGGCAAGGAGTGCGGCGTACCGCGTTCGCATCGAGGAATGGGGCAAATCTGCAGGCATCCCCTTGCGAACAACCCGATGGAAACGCCATGCGAGACGCGCGAAGGCACGCTTGACAGTTCGATCGATTGCACGCATGGATCAATGGTATCACTTTGAAACCGGGATTCAACGCATTCGATGAAATTCCCCGAAATGCATCCCGCCTCACTCGCGCGCCCGGGGACTACATTGCCCCGTTGTGATTGGCGTCTTCGATTCCGGCTTCGGCGGCCTGACCGTCCTTTCCAGCTTGCTGGAAAGACTCCCCCAGTACGATTACCTCTACCTTGCCGACAATGCGCGGGCTCCTTATGGCGCACGCAGCTTCGATGTGATCCATCAGTTCACCAAGGAAGCGGTGGATCATCTGTTCCGGCAGGGATGTCAGGTCGTCATCCTGGCCTGCAACACGGCATCCGCCCGGGCCCTGCGCACCCTTCAGATCCAATGGCTTCCCCACGCGTGGCCGGACCGACGCATCCTTGGCGTGGTGCGTCCCTCGGTCGAGGCCTTGGCAGGGCTTCCTCCCGGCAGCATTCCCGGGGAGACCCCCGCCTCCGCGGTCTCCGGGCGACTCGCCGTGGTGGCCACGACCGGAACGGTCGCCTCGGACTCCTTCCGGCTCGAATTGCAGAAGTTCGCTCCCGGCTTGGATTTGCGCCAACAGGCATGCCCGCTTTGGGTGCCCTTGGTGGAAAACGGCGAAATCGAAGGGACGGGCGCCGAATTCTACGTTAGGAAATACCTCGCTCCACTTTTCGATACCGAGAGCCCTCCCACTCGACTTCTTCTGGGATGCACCCACTACCCGTTGCTGCTCCCGCTCATCAGGAAATTCGTCCCGCCCGGGACGGAAATCCTGTCGCAGGGGCCATTGGTCGCCGAGCGGTTCGCCGACTGGATCACCCGGCATCCGGAATTTTCCGACCGCTTGGGCACCGGCCAGATGCGGATCTGGCAGACCACGGACGATTCGACGTGGTTTTCGCGACAAGCCGGAGCCTTGATCAACGTTCCCGTCACTGCGACCCAAGTGAGGCTTTGCCAAATCGACTGAGATTTTTGTCCAGCGATGGCGGACAATTCGCTCCAACTCAAGATCTCCTGTATTATCTTTTCGATCCGTTACCAAATCACCCACTCCCATCGGGGGACTGCTTCCTATGAGTGCCACCACTGCCAAGAAGACTGCCGACCATTCGGCTTGGGTCGCCAAGCGAATCCACTCTTTCGTGGGAATCGTTCCCTTGGGTGTCTACCTCGTCCTGCACCTGAGCCGCAACCTTTCGACGCTGGTCAGCCCGGAGGCTTTCGACAGTGCCGTGGCCGCGACTTGGGCCAAGCCCATCAATTACGTCTGGACCGTCCTTCTGGTGTACCTGCCCTTGGCTTACCACGCCATCTACGGCACCAAGCTCGCCCTCAAGGGTGAGAAGAAGAGCATTTCCAAGTACATGAATCGCGAGAACGTCCGGTTCGCGCTCCAGCGCCTCTCGGCGATCGGTCTCTTGGGCTTCTTGGGCGCCCACTTGTTCCTGACCCGCGCACACCTGGTCTTCGGCTGGGTCGAAGGCGGCAAGATCACCTACGGTTACTTCGCCGAGCACATGTGGAACAATCCGGTCACCGCCGTGACCTATCTCTTCGGCATCTTGGCCGCCGCCTACCACTTGGGCAACGGCGTCAGCACGTTCTGCATCTCCTGGGGCATCGCCACGGGCAAGCGCGGCATCGAGCTGGCCGAGTACATCGCACTGGCCTTCGGCCTCTTCCTCTTGATCTTGGGCTACGCCGCCGTGGTCGGATTCTTCCTGCACGACTACACCTCCACCGCCATCACCGGCGGGCCGCTGGTTCCGCACGGCACCATCGAGGGGATCTTCGAGCACCTGCACGGCATCACCCCCGCCGGCATCCTGGAGATGTTCAAGAACTGATCGGACTTCCGTCCAAATCCTTTTGGCCCACTCGCAACCGCGGGTGGGCTTTTTTGTTTCCACTTCAGCAGAGTAGATTTCCAACATCATGCAGGAACTGCCCACTCTCCTTGTGCTTGGCGACTCCATCTCGGACGGAGGCTGGGAACGCGACCCGTCAGGGATGGGCTCGGCGTGGCCTGCCGCGGCAGCTCGTCTTGCACAGGAACGAGGCCTGCCGGCCTTCCGGTGGATCAATCGGGCCCGCGGCGGATCGCGCTCCGAGGAGGTGCTTGCAGCATGGAACAAGCTGGATTTCCCGGCGCCTGACGCCTTGGTCGTGATGG
>JBDKGV010000019.1:0-23777 GCA_039798005.1 Fibrobacterota bacterium | reverse complement strand
AATCATGGACGATTCAGTGATCCAGTCTTTCAATTTGATTGAATGTCGATCAATTTGAAATGATACCTGATCATAGTGATTCATTTTATACTGAGCGCGATATTTTTCAATTCTTCAACACTTTTTTGTTGCATCGCCTTCCGGGATCAGTGATAATAGACTAGGTGGTGGTTGATGTCTGGCTCGATACCAATCGAGGTCAACCCACTCATTGTTGAATCAGTCAACGGAGGTCTGGGCATGAATATGCGCAAACTGGTTTTGGGATTGTCTTTTGCCGCCGGGATTTCGGTTGCACAAGTCGATCCATCGGGAATGGAGAATCTTTCCCTTGCGGACCTGATGAACATCAAATTGCAAACGGGTTCATTCCTTGAACTGGATTTATCCAAGTCGCCTCTATCAATGACTTTGATCAAAAGAGATCAAATTTCCGTTTCTGGTTCGCGGAATCTTTCGGAACTTTTGGAAGTATATGTTCCTGGATTCCAGTATACCTTCAATAAGTGGAATGGAACCCAATGGGGAATGCGTGGCATTTCCAATGATCGAAATACCAAATTCATCGTGCTTGTGAACGGGCACAAGATAAACACCGAAAGCAAGGACGGATTCATTTCCGAAACCGATCTTGGGCTGTTGGGTGACATCGAACGGGTCGAGGTCTTGCGTGGACCAGCCGGTTTGGTTTACGGATCAGGTGCCATCGCTGGCATCGTGAACATCGTGACCCGCAAGGCCGAAAAGAATTCCACGGAAGTTGAAGTTGCACTTTCCAACCAAGCGAACATGCAGGTCACTGGCAAGCAGGTGGATCTGCGCAGTTTCTCAAAGCCGGCGCCAGGGCATGAGCTTGTGGCCACCTTGGGATGGCGTCAGTCCGATGGTGTGGGCGAGAGCGTGTCCCGCATCTATGGACATCCATCTTGGCCCAACGACCGCATGACCACTTGGGAAAAGGATCATGGTTTCCCGTCCAACGGATCCTATGGAGCGACTCCTGGAAATTACCGGACCAGTGTCGATTGGACTTGGGACAAATTGCGGGTGTATGCTCGTTTCACCCATCAGGTCAACTCCAACGGAGCATTCTTCGGGAAGAATCTCTGGCCATCCTTCATGGGGCCGACCAATGAATCGTGGATGGGGAACTCGCCGACCCAGTGGCGTCCGACCCTTTCGAAGCTGATCGACTCCATAAATAATACTGGTCTTGCCAATGCGACCAACGCCAAGGATTCCAATAGCGTCCAGACTCAAGTTGCAACTTTGCGGAATATTTATGATCGATTGCCGGATCTTTCGTGCCAAACGGTGGACGGGCGTTCGGTTTGCCCAACTGACACATTTTGGTCTTGGAGCAATGGAGATTGGGGCAATGGCCGTCGCCAGTGGATCGCGGATGCATTCACCATCAATGCCGATTACGAACTTCCAATCGGTGACAACAGCTTGAAGTTCAATGCTGCTTGGGATGGAGCAACAAATCGCAATCAAATGCAGGATAAGAACGAATACGAAGCCTTTACATCCAATGAAAAGGGAACCAGTGGAATTCAAGGGACCTTTGGCGAACGTCGCTATACCTTGGGGGCGATGTATCTCATGAAGAACCTGCCCAAGACCCAACTGGCAGTCGGTATCCAAGAGCGCCTCGATGTGTTTGGAAAGGATCTTGAGGGATACAATTTCGTGAGTGGAAAACCACTTCATTCGGCAGCAAGTGAAGTGACCTACAGCAATACGGCACTCTTTACAGAGGGCTTCACCGACGTGACGGACAAGTTGGGTGTGGCTTATGGTGCGCGTTGGGACGGGCATACCCGCACCATCGACGAGGGCGGAACCCTCAATGGGAAGCTTGCCTTGGTGGTGAGTCCAGCGGCCGGCCATACGATCAAGCTGATCGCCCAGACATCCACCAACAATGGGACCGTGGACAACTACGAGCACAATTCCACTCAGTTCGATGACAAGGGGAAGGAGCACAACGGTCCTGAGCTTTCCAATCCCACCGATACCACTTCAGGCGTGACCAACTATGTGACCTTGGACGAGCTGCACAAGCTCAAGCCGGAGCGCATCTACTCCTTCGAAGCGGTCACGACCCACGACTTGGATGTCGGTGGAGCCCGGATCTACCTGTCGCCCTCCGTCTCCTACAACATCGTGCAGGACCTGTTTGCCTGGGCGCAGCCGCTGATGCGCGTGGTGAATTCTGGCGAATATCATCACCTCGACCTTGACTTCGAAGGACGTGTCGACTGGAAGGCCTTTACCTTCGGCTTCAACCACTCGATCCAGAAGCCGATCAATACCGATCCGGACGAGTTGAACGACACCATCTATGGTCCTTCCCACTACAGGTTCATTGCTACCGGCAAGGATGCCGGGGGCAAGACCACTTACGCTCCGGTGGCCGACAGCTTCAACAACAAGACCGTGATCAATCCGGTGAAGGACCAGATCACGCGCGACGGCAGCTCGTTCTACGGCATGGCTACCCATGTCAGCAAGTTCTGGCTTGACGTGCGCCCCTTCAGTTGGATGACCCTCCATGGGGACGCCCGCATGTTCTGGGGTTTGGAAGGTCGTGACAGCGCCTATTCGAAGCTGCGCGATTCCTTGGGCTACAACTTCATGGACGTCAACAATACCCCGATCGTGAAGCTCAATGCCGGGATTCAACTGGCGCTGCCTTCGGATGTCAAGGTCTCCTTCAACGTCTACAACATCCTTGGCGAGGACAATGGCGACGGCAACAGTGCTCTGACGATCAATACGCTGCGCTGGGGACAGGGCATGGACGATGGACTTTATGCCGTCGATCTCCGCTCCTACGCCCTCAAGATCGAAAAGGCCTTCTGACGGAATTTGTCTGACAAGGCAGGGCAATCGAAGGGAGGCCGGGAGGCCTCCCTTTTGTTTTGACAGAATCTGTCATGGATACCGGTCTTGATTCGGCCTTCCCGATGCATGATCCTGGCGGAGTGACAATCCACATGGTTCCCGGAGCTTGCCGCTACGCTGGTGGGATTCACCGCTTGAAAAGCTTGTCCCAGATCTCCAGGAAACGGCTTCGGGCCTGCGGGGATTGCACTGAAAGGCGCAACCATCCCGGCAGTCCCATCGTGGTGGTGTCGCGCACGCGCAGACCTTCGCTCCGCAAGCGACTCCAGGCGTGCTCGGGGGACCGGGCCAGGATCCAGTTGGCCGCCGTCGGGCGGACCTCGATCCCGCGTCGTGACAATTCGGATGCGAACGCGTCCCGGTCGGTCCACAGGCGGGTGCGGGTGCCTTCCAGCCAGCGCGAGGCTTCCGGGGTCGTGCTCCATTCCAGCAGCGCGACGCCTTGGGTTCCCACGCACCAGGCCGGCGCCAGTGGGCGCAGCCGATCGGCATGCTCAAGACCGGAGCAGCGCATCCATCCGGCGCGGACGCCCGTGACCGAGAACGGCTTGTTCGGGGCGAACATCCAATCGGCATCTTCCGGCAGGTCGGGAAGGGCTTGGCACAGCGGTTCGTAGGCCAGGTCCAGGACCAGGCGCGAGCCGCGGGCACGGCAAAGCGCGGCCGCCTCGGCAAGGAACTCCCCGGAGGGGAGTCGGCCGTCGGGATTGTTGGGAAGGCAGACGAAGGCGCATCCGTTTTCCGGGATCGAATCCAGGAATTCCGATTCGTCGGCGACGGATCGGGTGGACCGCCCCAGCGCCTGGGCGCACCGATGGTATTCGCCAAAGGCGGGGGAAAAGGAAAGGACCGGGCCGGGTCGGGACAGGATGGAGCGGAAGATCAGTTCGGCGGCACCGGCACCGACCACCACCTGCCGGGCATCGCATCCGCGGCTTTGTGCCAACTGCTCGCAAAGTGCCGTGTAGCCCGGGTCGGGGTAGAGGTCCGGCCTTGCCTTGGCAAGCTGATCGATCAGGGCGGGTGCGGGTCCCAGCCAGTTGGCGTTGGAGGAGAAGTCGAATTCCGGATCGGGCCCTGCGTCCGGGCCGCCGTGGAAGGGGAGATCAGAAGCGTGCATGGAATGCCATCCAAAGGACTTGAATCAGGCTTGCGAGTCCGGCGAAGAGCCAAGCGACCTGCCGGGCGGATCCCAAGGCTTGCGGGACGTGCGGGGAATCGGGAGCCGGCGCGCCGGAATTGAGCGTGTACACGCCGGGCTTCCCCAGCCGGACCCCCAGCCGAAGCGCCATGGCCCCCATGGTCCATCCGCCATTGGGCGACGGGGTGAGCCTTGATTCCCTTGACAGCCTTGGCCACAACGCGACGGGGCACAGGAGAAGTCCCGTGAGACGGGATGGAATCCAGTTGAGCACGTCATCGGCATGGGCCGCCCATTTCCCGAAGTGCTCCCGATGGTCGCGATAGCCCCACATGGCATCGGCGGTGTTGGCGAACCGATAGACCATGATCCCGGGAAGGCCGAGCAGCAACAGCCAGAAGAGCGGAGCCGTGACGGAATCCGTCAAATTCTCGGCAAGCGACTCAAGGGCCGATTCCCTGACCTCCGTCGCCGACAGCGCACCGGTCTTGCGGCTGACGATCCGCGACAACTGCCTGCGTCCGGTCTCAAGACCGGTTCCAAGCGCGATCTCGACCTCCGCGACCTCCCGGCACAGGAGTCGCAGGGAAAGGAAGGGAAAGGCAACCAGCGCGGTCGCAGGAACGGCCCACAGGCCGAGCCGGGAGAGCCAATGCTCGGCGGCCAAGCCAAGGCCTGCCCAGATCGCCGCTCCGATGATCCAGAGGATGGCTCCCTTGAGGAAGGCTCCCGAGTTCGTTGCGGGAATGCTCTTGCCGCCCAAACCAAGGAATCGCCCCATCCACACGACGGGGTGGAGGCGCAGGGGCGGTTCCCCGAAGGCGTGGTCGGCGACCAGGGCGAGGATCGGCGTCATCGATCAGTAGGACTTGCGGTTGTGCCGGACGATGTCTCCGGTGTCCAGGTAGATGATGTCCTCGGCGATGTTCTTGGCGAGGTCGGCCACGCGCTCGATGTCATGGGCGCATTTGGCCAACTCGAAGGCGGCATCCAGGCTGCAGTCCCCGGCAATGGCCATTTCGCGGGCCTTCGAATTGACCGCATCCTCCAAGGCGTCGATGACGTCGTCTCCGCAGAGGACCTGCTTGGCGGCATCGAGGTCGTGCTCCGTCAGTGCCCTCGATGCCTGCTGGTAGGCTTCACCCACGCGACGCACCAAAAGGCTTGCCGCTTGGGGCAGTCGGGATAGGGGTGGGAGCCGGATGAGGGAACGGGCGACGTTGGTGGCGTGGTCGGCGATGCGCTCCAGATCGTTGTTGGCCTTGAGGAAGGTCGCCAAACGACGCAGGTCCAGACCCGTGGGCTGGTGCAGCGCGATGATCTTGAGGCATTCCTCCTCGATCAGGACCTCCTCCTGGTCGATGTCCTCGTCGGCCTGGGCAAGGCGTTCACCGCCTTCGCGCGCCTCGGAAAGGAAGGCTTGGAAAACCGTGAACAGGTGGATCTCCACGCGCTTGCACTGGGCGGCCATGCGGGTGGAAAGACGGGCAAGTTCAAGATGGGTATGGCGGCTCATGGGTTGCTCCTCATCCGAATCGGCCGGAGATGTAGTCGTCGGTTTCGCGTCGCTGGGGCCTTTGGAACACGCGCTCCGTGGGTCCGACCTCGACAAGCCTGCCTTGGGAAAGGAAGGCGGTATACTGGCTGATGCGTGCGGCTTGTTGCGGGTTGTGGGTCACGATGACGACGGTGGGTTCCCCTCCCAAGGACAGAAGGAGATCCTCCAGCTCCGCCGTGTTCACCGGGTCCAGGATCGAGCACGGTTCGTCCAGGAGCAGCAGCGCGGGCGAAGCCGCCAGGGCGCGTGCGACGCAGAGCCGCTGCTGAAGGCCGGAGGGCAGCCGGTCGCCCCGATCGGAAAGGCGGTCCTTGAGGAGGTTCCAAAGTCCGGTCCGGCGCAGGATCTTTTCCGCGCCGTCCTCGGGATGGCGTTTCCCCTGGACCCTCAAGGCGTAGGCGACGTTCTCAAGGACGCTCATGGAAAATGCGTTCGGAGTCCGGAAGACCATTCCGACACGGCTGCGCAGGCCCAGAAGATCGGTGCCGGAGGAATGGATGTCCTTGCCCTCGAACTTCAGGGAGCCATCCATCCTGACGGGATCGGTCCATTCGTTCATCCGGTTGAACGACCGCAGCAGGGCGGTCTTGCCCGAGCCTGAAGGCCCGATCAAGGCCGTGATCGAGCCCTTCGGGACCGAGAAGCTGATATTTGACAAGATCTGTCTTCCGCCAAGGGAAAGGCCGAAGCCTTCGAGCTCGATCAGCGGGTCGTCCACGGGGTAGGGGTGGCGGGCGGTGGGTTGGGGGGATTCTGTCATGGACCGTTCCGTGGGTGGCGCAGGGCCGCAGCCCAGGTGCGAAGGGCGATGGCGCTTGCGGCAAGCACAAGGCAGGCAAGGCTTCCGGCACCGGTTCCCAACGGGCCGGGCGGAAACTGTTCGATGCCGTGGTAGATCCGGGTTCCAAGGTGCTCGAACCCTCCGCCGAGGTGCACCCAAGGCGCGGAACCGTCCAGCAAGGGGTGACCGGCAAGCTGCACAGCTCCGGTGAGAAGGAGGGGAGCGGTCTCCGCCAGCGCCTGAACCGATCCCATCAGGATCGCCGCCCAAAGTCCCCGTCGCGCCCCCGGGAGCACCACATGGCGCAGCGTCTGGAGCCGCGTGGCGCCGGAGCAGAGCGATGCCTCGCGAAGGTGGGACGGGACCTGGCGCAGGGCGATGTGCGCCTGGCGGGTCACCGTGGGAAGGGCAAGGAAGGTGAGGGTGAGGGATGCCCACAGGAGCGACGGGGTCGCCAAGGGGGCATCCAAGGCCGGGGCGGCTCCCCGGATCAGGACCACGAGTCCGAACGCTCCGAAGACCACGGGAGGGATGCCGGCCAGCAATTGCACCGATTGGCGGAAGAGCCAGGCGACCTTGCCCGGTCGGGAGAATTCCGAGAGCCAGATGGCGGCCGCGATCGCAAGGGGGCTGGCAAGCAAGGTGGCGAGCAAGGTGGCAAGAACCGTTCCCGTGAGCGATGCGAAGGAACTGGGGGAAGACCTGAATTGCAAGGCCAGGGTCTGGACGAGGATCGCGATCTTTTCCGGGAACGACGGATGGTCCGGGCGCAACGACTGGATTTCCTGGATCGGGATTTCCAGTCGGCTGCTGTCGTTCCCGATGCGGATGCGCAGGAGCTTTCCCAGCGCATGCAGTCTTCGGGATTCTGCGATGGCTGCGGTGTCTCCCGTTCGGGCATTGGAATGCAGGCGCAGGAGATCCTGATGGAACGCGGCGGTCGATTCCACAAGTTCCCGGGAGGACGGTGAGGAATAGCCGCCGTCGGATTCGCGCAATTCAAGGTTCGGGGAGCAGAACCATCTTCCGTCCTGCAGCAGCATGGCGCTGTAGCCACGGGTGGGACGCGCATTGTCAAGCGCGTTGGCAGGTAGGAGCCACGCATCGCCTTGGCCCGATTTGCGTACCCACTGGCCGTGGGCATCCGAGCCCAGGCGTTCGATGCAGGTGGTCTTCCCCTGAATCTCGATGAGCTCGAGATCACGGGGCCAAGCGCTGGACAGGACAAGAAATGTCAGAAGGCAAAGGATCGAAAGGCTCCCGACCACCAGGAGCGTGAAGGCGCCGGTCACGCATACGGCCAAGGGTTCGGCGGGATGCGGCCTCATGGCCGGGGCTCCCGAAGCGCCGTCGGGATCTGGGCCAGGACGGAGAGGATGAGAAGTGCGAGGGCGCTCCAGAGCAGCCCCCCTTGGGCGATGGAACTTGGAATGGACTCGGGAAGGCCCAGGACCAGGGCGCTTGCCAAGGTCGCGCCTCCCCAAGGGGCCTGAGCCGGCGATCCGCACAGCACCAGGACGACCATGGTTTCTCCGCTGGCCCAGGCCATCAGCTCAAGCAGGGTGAAGCCGATGGGAAGGATGGCGCGGGGGACCACGACGCGTCTGGCCGTTTCCCAGCGCGTGGCGCCGCAGGTCAGGGAGGCTTCCCGAAGATGGTCGGGAATGCGCGTCAGATGGAACAGGACGCGGGCCGCGACCTTGGGGGCCAGAAACAGGGAGATGGCGATTCCGGCACCGAAGGACGAATGGATGGGCGGCAACACGCTTGCGCCCCGGAAGAAGGGGATGCAGGCCAATAGGCATCCGCCCAGAAGGACGCTGCACAGGAGGGCGAGCTTGGGCCCGAACAGCCTGTCGACCAGATGGACGGGGATCAGCGGAGTGGCCAGGGATGCCATGCTGAACACCGCAGGCGTCAGGATGAAGAAGACGAAGAGGGGCAGGGAGATGGCGTCCCACCATGGCGCAAGGATCAGGGTCGCGATCCATGCGGCGCACACCGGCGGCAAGGCTCCGAGTCCCTCGAGCAGCAGCGTGACGGGGCGCCTTTGACGGAAGTGCAGGAATTCGCTGGTGAACAGGGCCGCACCGATCCCCAAGGGGGCGGAGAAGGCAAGCGCAATGCCTGCGATGACAAGGCTTGGGATCACAAGGGAGAGGGCGAGCGAAAGCCCCGACGGATGGGCAAGGGAAAACAGGGAGATGACGATGGCGGGAATCGCCAAGGTGGCCGGAAGCCCCAGCAGGAAAAAGGACGCCGAGGCGATCCTGTCGCCTTTGCCCCGCTCCATCATGGCTCGGATCTCATGGGAAGGAGGCCGCAATTGCCGAGTTGGGTCTGCCCTTCGACGGACAGGACGTATTGCGAGAACCGGAGCGCAATCGCATCGCCTTGGATTCTCGCAAGGAAGAGCGGTCGCAGCAGCCGGAGCGGCTGGCCTTGCTCGTCCGTCAAGGAAAGGACCCGAACCTCCCCGTGGAGCGACTCACGACCGGAATAACCGATTCCCTTCGGGTCGGATGCCACGGCGCGGACCACGCCTTCGGGACCCGGCAGTTCACGTGTGCCGGGAGAAAAGGGCTTGCCTGCGAGCACGTTCTCCTGCACCCAGCCATGGGTTCCGGACAGGGCGTTGCGTCCGTAGATCCGCCATTGCGCACGCGGGGACGAAAGCGCGGAACGCAACTGCGCAAGACTCATGGATTTGACGGGATTTGTCAGATGAACGAAGAACACCACCTCGTCCCATCCGACCTGGTCGAGGAGGATCGGTGCCTGGAGCCTGCGCTGCGCCTCGTTGTGCTGGCTCGGCGCGGGGCGTCGGCTCAACAGCGCGACTTGGCAATTCCGCTCGGCCAAGGCCGTGAGCGAGGTGCGCGATCCGGGGAAATGGGTTTCCACGGAGTGTTGGGGAGCGATGGCGTTCCATCCTCCGCTCCAGGCGCTTGCCGCCCTTCCCAAGGTCTCCGAACCGCACACGCGCAGGGAACCGGCCGCCCAAAGGCATCCCAGAAGGAGCGGGATCATCCGCCACCGAGGAATCGAACGATCTCGATCTGGTCTCCCTCTTCGATCGCAGTCCGGTCCCATGAGGCCTTGTCGGGAACCGTGAGGTTCCTTTCCACGACCACCCATTGGCCATCCAGACGCAGTTCCTCAAGCAGGGCGGAGATGGTGGCGCTCGCCGTCTCGTGGAGCTCGCCGTTGAGCTGGATCTTCAATTGGCGTCTTCCTTGTGGCCGTCCGGGTTCCACTGGTAGCCGACCCCGGTGACGGTGCGGACGCAGGTGGAGAAGCGGCTGAGCTTGTCGCGAAGGCGGGTGATGGTGACATCGACGCTGCGAGGACCCGAGGTGCTGTCCATTCCCCAGACGTCCTCGAGCAGTTGCATCCGTTCGACGACGCGGCCCTTGGCGATCACCAAGGTCTTGAGGACCTCGAATTCCTTGAAGGTCAGGTGCACGAGGGTCTCTCCGATGCGCACCTGGCGGCGATCCATGTCGATCGAGAGCTCGTTGACCTCGACGGCGTCTCCGGAGATCGATCCGGTGGTCCGGCGCAGGATCGCCTGGACGCGCGCCACAAGCTCACGGGGCGAGAAGGGCTTGAGGATGTAGTCGTCGGCACCCACGGAAAAGCCGTAGATGCGATCGTGCTCCTCGACGCGGGCCGTCAGGAAGATCACGGGCATGACCCGCAAACGCTCGTTTTCCCGGATACGGCGGCAGATTTCCGTGCCGGGCATGTCGGGGAGCATGACATCCAGGATGGCAAGGTCGTGCCGGTCATCCGACAGGATTCCCATGGCCTCGGACCCGAGTCCGGTGGCGGAAACGCGGAACCCCGCCCGCTTGAGCGAGTGGGTCACGAGTTCCCGGATATCGGTGTCATCTTCGACGAGGAGGATTCTTTCACTGGCCATGATCACCAAGATAGCAGTCCTGGACCCGCCATCCGCAGGGAGGAATCAATCGTTGCACAAAGTTGCAAACGCGTTGAAATGCGTCTGAAATACCGATTTCGTCTGTTTGCTCTTGTCGTGAACAACTCATCCAACAATTCAGCAGGAGCACTCATGAAGAAGTCTACCGCTTTGGCCTTGGCCATCGCCGCCCTCACAGGTTCCGCCTTCGCACAGGACGCGGCCAAGGTGGCCCTCCTTGAGGCCAAACTTGACTCGGTATCCGAGAAGACCGACGCCGTCAAGGGCAAGCTCGACGGAATTGAAGAGAATTATCTCGAGACCAAGGCCACTGTGGACAAGTTGGCCAAGATCAAGGTCTCGGGCCTTATCCAAGCCCGCATGGAGTACGCGACGGACACCGCTCAGTTGGACGCTGGCTTCGGTGCGAACCAGGCTCGTTTCAAGGTGCGTCGCGGTCGCCTCAAGGTGGCTCATGACGGAACCTTGGGCGACTACGCGGTCCAGGTCCAGTACGGTGAGAAGGGCATCGAGCTCGTCGACATGTACGGCTCCTTCCAGGATCCTTGGAAGACCGTCAAGGTCCGCTTGGGTGCTCAGGACATTCCGTTCGGCTACGAAATCGGCTACTCCTCCTCGATGATGGAGACCATGGAGCGCTCGCTTGCCGAGCAGAAGCTCTTCAACGGCGAGAAGGACTTGGGTGCTGTGCTCTTCCTGTCCTACGACAAGGATTTCTTCCAGTATGTCGATTTCAAGGCTGGTGTGATGAACGGCCAGATGAATATCAAGACCCAGGAGAACGACGAGGGCAAGACCTTCCTGGGTCGCCTCGGCTTCAAGGCTCCGATCAAGGATCTCAACTTCGAGATCGACGGTGGTGCTTCGTACTACATGAACGAGCTCACGGTCCGCAACAAGTCGGTCGTGGACTATGACAACCAGGTGGGCGGAACCAAGGAAACGGCCAAGATCGCTTATACGGTCGCAAATGCTGTTGATCTGAAGCTTGAGAAGACGATCATCGGTGCCGACATGCAGGCCTACTTCAACATCCTGCCCTTCGGTGGAACTGTCCTGCGTGGCGAGATGTACACCGGCACCAACGTCTCGGTGGCCAACAACGGTCCTTACACCGGTGACATCAGCACGACTGTTTCCTACAACACCACCTATACCACCACCGCTGACACCGCAAAAAAGGCCTACACCACGAAGAGTGTCGACCCCAAGGCTTCTGCAGGTGCCTATGTCCGTCCGGTGATGGGCTGGTACGGCACCCTGATCCAGAATGTCGGGGATGCGTTTCAGGTCGTGGCCCGATACGAACAGTTCGATCCGAACACCGAGCTCGAAGGCAGCGCCATCGGCTCGCACAACTCCGTCAAGGGCGTGATCGGCAGTGCGGACGACCTGTCCTGGTCGCAGATCTCGTTGGGTCTCAACTACTTCCTGTCGGGCAATGTCAAGCTCTCGCTGGCCTATGACATCAAGGTCAACGAGACCACCTCGGCAGCCAACGTCGTGAACTTGAACACCAAGGACGGCAAGAACACCACGACTCCTCGCACCGACTGGTCCAAGGAGATCGACAACAACCTCCTGACCGCCCAGCTCCAGTACAAGTTCTGATCCGACCCTTGCCGCCCGGCACGCGCCGGGCGGTTCCTGATAGAATTCGTGTCCTGACAGAAATCGTCACAAAGGAAATCACATGAAGAAGCTTCTTGCCACCATCCTTACTCCGGTCCTTCTGGCCTCCATGGTCGTGAACGCCGGTCAGGCCATCACCATCAAGGGCTCCGACACCATGGTGATCTTGGCGCAGCGCTGGGCCGAGGCCTACATGGCCAAGCACCCCGGCACCACCATCCAGGTCACCGGCGGCGGCTCGGGCACCGGCCTTGCCGCCCTTGTGAACGGCGCTACCGACATCGCGACCTCCTCCCGTCCGATGAAGTCGTCGGAAATGAACCAGCTCAAGGAGCGCTATGCATCCTTGGGTGTGGAAGTCAAGACCGCCAAGGACGGCATCACCGTGTACGTGTCCGAGTCCAACCCGGTCAAGGAACTGACCATGGATCAGGTTCGCGAAATCTTCACGGGCAAGATCACCAACTGGAAGGACGTCGGCGGCAAGGACGCCAAGATCATCCTGTACAGCCGCGAAAACAACTCGGGCACCTATGTGTACTTCCGCGACAACGTGCTCAAGGGCAAGGACTACGCGGCCAATGCCCAGCACATGCCTGGCACCGCAGCCGTCGTGAACGCCGTGTCCAAGGATCCCAACAGCATCGGGTACGGTGGTGCCGCCTACGCCAAGGGCGTGAAGGAACTGGCCATCAAGAAGAATGCGTCCACCCCGGGCGTCGTTCCCAATGCCGAGACCATCAAGTCGGGTGCATACCCCATCAGTCGCTACCTGTACCTCTATCTTCGCAATCGCCCCACCGGTGAGACCAAGGCGTTCATTGATTGGATCCTGACCGCCGAAGGCCAGTCGATCGCCACCAAGGTCGGCTACTTCCCGGCCAAGTAAGTCGAGTCTTCATATTCATGGCGCAGGGGTGAATATGCTCCTGCGCCCATTCCTCTTTACGCAAAGGATCCGCAATGGATACGCGCAAGGAAATTCCGGAAGGCTTGAGGCGGCGCTTCCGTCCCTCCGACTGGATAGCAGCCCAGATCATTCGTCTGGTGGCGGTCACATCCCTGATCATGATCTTCCTGATCATGTTGTTCGTGGTGAGGGAAGCGGCACCCGTGCTCAAGACGCAATCGCATCATGGTGCGGAGTTGTCGAAGTCTTCCACGTCCTCGGAAAGCGGGGAGGAGTCCACTCCAGCCGGGGTTGAGTCCTACGGCGAGACCCCCGCAGTCCAGGAAACCTACGGGGAAGATCCCGCCTCGAAGGATACGTCTGCCGCGACCACCGCCGCAGTCCAGGACGATCCCTACGGAACTCCCGGTGGCAGCATGTCGGCCGACGAGATCGAGAACACCAAGGTGGAGGAAGTCCCTCCGTTCACCTTCTCGAACCTGTTCTCCACCTCGTGGTCTCCGGTGTCCTCCCAGGCGCCGTCGTTCGGCATCTGGCCCCTGATCATGGGAAGTCTCAAGGTCACCTTCGTCTCCTTGCTCTTTGCGGCTCCCATCGGAATCCTGGCCGCCCTGTACACGACGACCTTCGCCCCCAAGTGGACACGCGACTTCCTCAAGCCCATCATCGAGATCCTGGCGGGCATCCCGACCGTGGTGCTGGGATTCTTCAGCCTGATGATCTTGGCGTCCTTGCTTCAAAACATCTTCGGCATGGACTATCGATTGAACGCACTGGTGGGTGGTATCGGCCTGTCCTTCACGGTCATCCCCATCATCTTCACCCTTTCCGACGATGCGATCAACGCGGTGCCCAAGTACCTGACGGAAGGTTCGCTCGCCTTGGGTGCCACCAAGTGGGAGACCAACTTCCTGGTGGTGCTCCCGGCGGCGATTCCCGGCATCTTCGCGGCTTTGCTGCTTGGTCTGGGGCGCGCGTTCGGCGAGACCATGATCGTCCTGATGGCCACTGGCAATGCGGCCATGCTGGATCCCGTGCTGACCAATCCGGTGCGCACCCTGTCGGCCTCCATCGGTGCTGAGATGGCCGAAGTCGTGGTTGGTGATCTGCACTATTCGGTCCTGTTCTTCCTGGGCGTGGTGCTGTTCGCGTTCTCGTTCGCCCTGAACGCCATCGCCGAGTTCTACATCCGAGCGCGTATGATGAAGCGCTTCAAGGGGATCTGATGAACAAGAAAGTCAAAGGCATGCTTGCCATGGGGATCACGGCCTTCTCGGCGCTGTTGTGCGTCCTGATGGTGCTTTGGATCCTGGGAACGGTCGGCTGGTACGGTGCCAGCTCGCTCAGTTGGGAGTTCTTGACCCAGGCTCCGACCGAGGGCATGACGGCGGGCGGAATCTTTCCCTGCATCGTCGGTACCGCCGCCTTGGTGCTTCTGATGTCCGTGATCGGCGTGCCGGTGGGCACGATCACGGCGATCTATCTCTCGGAGTATGTCGATCGCGGTTCCATCGTGGCCAAATGGGTGCGCTTTTCCGTGAACACCTTGGCGGGCATCCCCTCCATCGTCTTTGGTCTGTTCGGACTGGGATTTTTCATCCAGTTCGGTGGCGGTGGTTTGGATTCGCTGTTTTACGGCGGCAAGCTCACTTGGGCCCAGCCCAACATCCTGTGGGCATCGCTGACCATGGCGCTTCTGACCTTGCCGGTCGTGATCGTCTCGGTGGAGGAGGCCCTGCGCAATGTTCCTCAAGAGCTGCGCTCGGCAAGCCTTGCGCTGGGAGCCACGCGCTGGGAGACCATCTGGAAAGTCGTGCTTCCCAACTGCACCACGGGCATCCTGACCGGTGTGATCCTGGCCGTGTCGCGCGGGGCGGGTGAAGTGGCGCCTATCTTGTTCACGGGCGTCGCCTACTTCCTTCCCAGCCTTCCACAGGGGCTGGACAGCCAGTTCATGCATCTTGGTTACCATGTCTATGTCATGGCGACCCAGTCCGCCGACGTTGAAGGCACGCGTGGCATCCAGTACGCCACGACCTTCGTCCTGCTTGCACTGACCTTCACTTTGAATTTCTCCGCCGTCTACCTTCGCGCTCAGCTGCGCAAGAGGAGCATCCAGTGATCCACGAGAATCCCAACGACCTGCCTTCTCGCATGCGCGCCACCGGCTTGAACCTGTTCTACGGCCAAAAGCAGGCGCTGTACGGGATCGACCTTCCCATCGTCAAGAACCGCGTCACCGCCATGATCGGACCTTCCGGTTGCGGCAAGTCCACCTTCCTGCGTTGCCTCAATCGCATGAACGACCTGATCGAGGGCGTGAAGGTGACCGGCACCGTGGAGCTCGACGGCGCGAACATCTACGACCCGCGCATCGACACCGTGGGGCTTCGTCGCAAGGTCGGCATGATCTTCCAGAAGTCCAACCCGTTCCCCAAGACGATCTACGAGAACGTGGCCTACGGCCCCAAGATCCACGGCATCAAGGACAAGTCGACCTTGGATGGCCTTGTCGAGAAGTCCTTGCGCGGTGCGGCCCTCTGGGACGAGGTCAAGGATTCGCTGAACAAGAGCGCCTTGGCCCTGTCGGGCGGTCAGCAGCAGCGCCTTTGCATCGCACGGGCCATTGCCGTCGAGCCGGAAGTTCTTTTGATGGACGAGCCGGCATCGGCCTTGGACCCCATCGCCACGGGTCGTATCGAGGAACTGATCCTGGAGCTGAAGGATCAGTACACCATCGCGATCGTGACCCACAACATGCAGCAGGCTGGCCGCGTGTCCGATTTCACGGCATTCTTCTACATGGGCAAGCTCATCGAATTCGGCAACACCCACAACATCTTCACGAACCCCCGCGAGAAGCAGACCGAAGACTACGTCTCCGGGCGCTTCGGTTGAAAGGCACGCAAATGGAACGTCATTTCGAAAAGCAGCTTGAATTCATCATGGCCGAAGTGCGTCGCATGGCCGACATCGTGGGCGATGCCTTCGAGGCCGCGACCTCCGGCCTTTCGGAGCGCGATCCGGTCATGGCCTCGCGCGCCTTCGAGAGCGAAAAGCAGGTCAACGAGCTGGAGCTGGAACTCGACAACCAGATCGTCGAATTCTTCGCCCTGCAACACCCGGTGGCGACCGACCTGCGCTTCATGTTGGCGACCCAGAAGGTGGTCAATGACCTCGAGCGTCTCTCCGACCATTGCGTGAACGTGGCCCAGTCCGCGATCTCGCTTGCCAATCTCAACCGAGGCCCGAGCCTTTCCGAACTTCCCGACATGATCGAAGGGTGCCGGATCATGCTGCGCGATTCGGTCCGTTCGTTCTTGACGCGTGACGTGAAACTGGCAAACGAAGTCTTGGAGCGCGACGATCGGGTGGACGGCCTCAACCGACTGGTCGTGCGCCATGTCATCGATCTGGTGAAAGCTGAAAAAGCCAACATCGAGATCGGGCTGGACATCATCCGCATCTCCCGGAACCTGGAGCGCATCGGCGACCTCTGCTGCAACTTCGCCGAGGAGACGGTGTTCCTGGTGGAGGGACGCAACATCAAGCACAGTCATCCCAGTCAGAATGAGACGAACCCGATCGTCTGATCCTTGGAGCGTTTTTTCAGTGGATCTCGGCCCGATCTTCCGCTTCTGGAGGATCGGGCTTTTTTTGTGGTCTTGATGCAGGTTGGCCAATGGCGGCGCTTGGTCAAAGAAACAAAGGATCCAAGGAAAATTGCCATTGCCATGAGAAAGATATTGCACTGTACCTTGCGCAAATTGCTATGATTGTTCATAAGACACGGGGATGCGAAGGCTTGGTCTGTACTGTTCAGACAGATGGACGAAGTTGGCGGTTCGGTCGTGAATGGGCAATGAGCGTAGAGCGAAGGCCTGCACACGGCCAATTGCATCCGCTCCCAATCCTTTCACAACAGAAGTGCCGCACCCCTGCAAACTCGCTGGTTTGAATTGGTGCGGAGACCTTGAGCGGTTTGCGCGCCCTTACGCGTCCCTTCCGCACGAAAGTTCAGAGTCCATGCCACTGAGCGTTCTACATGGAACATGGTTGCCCGAGCGGCGCCGTTTCCTTTGGTGGTCCGAAAGTCCGATGGCGTTGCCGCCCGAAGTTCTGGTGTCCCTTCAAGGGCCACGAGGGACCAAGGGTGGGCCTGCTTGGTACGATCATATCACAGCACCCGATCCGGTCTTCAAGGAACTCGAAACGCTTCTGAATACGCATATGCGAGAGTATGCGGAAGACCAGAAGTTCTATCCCGCTCCAAAGCCGGAGAAGCTTTCCTGCGAAAGCATCCATTCGATCCTTCTCCTTCCGACCAAGGAAGGGAAGGTCGTCGACAGCTTCTCGGCCAGCCAGAACAATGTGGTGCCTGATCGGCTTTCCCCGTTCACTGTCCCGGGTCTGGCCACCATTCCCGTCAGTACGCTCAAGGCGCTGCTTGCGCTGCCCCAGGGCAAGCCCATTCGCGGTCAGGCACCTGGCGATGATTTGATCCTGTGGAAGATGGCCGCGCAGTTCGTGCGCGACCTGCTGGTTCAAGGGGAGTACCTGCCCGGCGTCCTGGAAGGCCGCGCCTCCTGGCTTCCGGCCTTGGATTTCCCGGAGCACCAACGCCGCTTCCAGGCCTTGGTCAATGCCATGCCTGCCGTGTGCCGCGCCGGTGCCGGTCGCAGTGGTCGCCTTCCCGATCCCGAGGAGTACTTGAAGGACTTCCTGGTGACCCTGCTGGACACCTGCGTGAACTCGTTCAACGAGACCCAGCTCGGAGCCTTGGGCACCTCAAGCCAATGGGTCACGGCCCTCTATTCCGATCGCCAGGATGGACGCGTGTCCGTCTGGAACGCGGGCGATGCCTTCCAGGAGGGCTGGGACGACTGGGTCCACTCGGTCCGTGGCAAGAATGCCGGTGGCATGGCTCGCACCCTGCTGCGCCTGGAGCAACCCGAGAACGCCGAGGCGCGCCCCGATTCCATCGTGGAAGGCCATGGCTGGAAGCTGACCTTCCATCTTCAAAGCGTGCAGGACGAGTCGCTTGTGGTTTCGGCCCGCGACGTCTGGTCCACGAACTCGCGCACCTTGCGCAAGCTCGATCAGCGCTTCGATTCCCCGCAGGAGCGGCTGCTCGCCGATCTTGCCCGGGCCGCCTTGATCTTCCCGCCACTGCGTCGCGGTCTCGATGAATCCCGGCCGGAGGGTGTTGAACTCACGGCCGCCGAAGCGCGCGAACTGGTGGCTGAAAAAGCCGTTGCCCTTCGCGAGGCGGGCTTTGGCATCGCCCTTCCCGCATGGGACAAGGTGCACGCCCAGACCGGTGGCGGCATCAAGCTCCACATGCGCATCAAGCCCAAGGGCGGTGGCCCGAGCGCCGGACAGAATCTCTCCACGGCCAGTGTGGGCCTGGACGCCATGTGCGATTTCAAGTGGGAAATCTCGCTGGGTGGCAACGACATCAGCGTGGACGAGTTCCGTCGCCTGGTCCGGTTGAAGATCCCGGTGGTGGAACACCGCGGCCAATGGGTGGTCTTCGATCCCGAGGCGGCGGCCAAGACCTTGGAATTCCTGGAAGGCCCGAGCTCCGAGGGCCAAGCCTCGCTTGGCAGCCTCATGCGCAATTCCCTGGGACTCGAGCCGGCCGGGTTGCCGGGCCTCGGGGGCGGGGATGATGACGCCTTCAAGCCGGTGGTCGCCGTCGGCGAGACGCGGGCGGAGGATTGGCTCAAGGACGTCTTTGCAAGGCTCCAATCCGACGGTACGGCGGGTCGCTGCGAGACCGGCAAGTTCTTTGTCGGCAAGCTGCGTCCCTACCAGAATCAGGGCTTGGCTTGGCTTCGCTTCCTGGACAGCTTCGGATTGGGCGGGTGCCTTGCCGACGACATGGGTCTTGGCAAGACGGTGCAGGTGCTGGCCATGCTGGCCGGTGACCTGGAATCCGCCATGACCGGTGAACCGGTCGCTCCGACATTGCTTGTGTGCCCCACCTCGGTGATGGGCAACTGGCAGCGGGAGGCGCGTCGCTTCGTTCCCAACTTGAGGGTGCGTTTGCGTCACGGTCCCGGTCGATTGCATGGCGAGACCTTCGCACGGGATGCGGAACGGATGCACCTGGTCATCGTGTCCTATGGACTGGCCGACCGCGATCGCGAGGAACTGTCGCAGATCAAATGGCGTCGCGTCATCCTGGACGAGGCCCAGAACATCAAGAACCCGACGACCAAGCAGCACAAGGCAGTGAAGAGCATTCCGGCCCAGACCCGATTCGCCTTGACCGGCACTCCGGTGGAGAATCGACTGGCCGAACTCTGGTCCATCTTCGACTTCCTGATTCCCGGTCACTTGGGAACATCGCAATCCTTTGCCAAGCGCTTTGCCAAGCCCATCACCACGGAACGCGACCCGGAGGCCGCAAGCCTTCTGCGCAAGCTCACCGGTCCGTTCCTGTTGCGGCGCGTCAAGACCGACCCGAAGGTGGCTGGCGATCTGCCGGACAAGCAGGAAAACAAGGTCTTCTGCAGCCTGACCCGCGAACAGGCCACGCTCTACCAAGCCGTGGTCGATCAGATGGGGCAGGAGATCGCAGGCGGGGAATCCGGGGCTCGCAAGGGCATGGTTCTCAATACGCTTTTGCGCCTCAAGCAGGTCTGCAACCATCCGGCCTTGTTCATGGGCGACAAGTCCGAAGGGTCGGCGGGACGCTCCGGCAAACTGCAGCGCATCACCGAGATGCTCGAGGAGATCATCGAAGAGGGCGAGAAGGCCCTGATCTTCACCCAATTCAAGGAGATGGGAGATCTCCTGGTCAAGCACATCAAGAAGGAACTCAAGGTCGAAGTGCCTTTCCTCCATGGTGGCGTGGCCCGCGAAGCACGCGATGCGATGGTCGACAAGTTCCAGTCCGGTGGCGCCAAGGGGCCTCCGGTGATGGTGCTGTCGCTCAAGGCCGGCGGTACGGGATTGAACCTGACCGCGGCAAGCCATGTGTTCCATTACGACCGCTGGTGGAATCCGGCCGTCGAGGACCAAGCCACGGATCGAGCGTTCCGTATCGGGCAGACGCGCAATGTGCTGGTGCACAAGTTCGTCTGTCAAGGAACCGTCGAGGAGTTGATCGACACCATGATCGCCTCGAAGAAGGATCTGGCCGAGCGGATCGTGGGAAGCGGGGAGGACTGGATCGCCTCCCTGACGGTGGACGAATTGAAGGATGCCTTCTCGCTGCGTGAAGACGCGGTCGAAGACGACGACTGAGGAGTGCCGGGATGAGCGAAGAAAAAGCCCAGGAACCAAAGAAGAGGCCGGGGCGCCCTCGCAAGGTCGCCGTTGTCCAGGAAAGCTTGGAGATCCCGGTCGCCGTGGCCAAGCCGAAGGCTGTCCCGGCAGTGGAACCGGAATCCGCCAAGCCGACCCGTGTGCGGCGCAAGGCCGCTCCTGTGGCGGAGGTCGCACCTGCGGCGCCCGAGCCGGTGGTCGAGCCGATCGCAAGCACCCCAGCGGTCCGCAAGGCTGGACGCCCGCGCAAAGTGGTTGCCGAAGCAGTGGTGCAGCCCATCGAGGCGGCTCCTGTTCCGGTCGCGGTTCCCGCGAAATCGGAGCCTGCCAAGCCTCGGATCCAGTATCGCAAGCCGACACCGATGGCCGTCCCCGTGGTTCCGGACGCATCGGTCGCCCCGGCAGCTGCGGTTGTGGTCGTGCCCGAACCTCCTGTGCAAGATGTCGCTCCTCCATCGCAAGCTCCCCAGGTTGGCGAACCCGCGGCGGCGGCGGCCCCTCGCGAGCCTTCCCAAGATCGTGGCCCGGGGCCTCGCGGTCGCGGGCAGCGTGGTCGTGGCGGGCAGAATCGCGGCGGTGATCGCGGCGGTCGTCGTGACGAAGGGCGCGGTCCGGCTGGCCGGAATGCGGGGCGACAAGGGGGAAATCCTCAGGCGCGTCGGGATTCCCGGGCACCGCAAGGAGCGCCTGTCGTTGCCAATGCACGGGTCGAGGGGGATTCGAAGCCGGGTATTGCTGATGATGATTCCGGGTTCGAAGTCGAACTGGAGGAAAGCAACGATCCGGTCCGGTCGCGGCGTCGCAAGGGGCGTGAGCGCGGTGGACGCGAGGTCGATTCCAACATCAATTGGTGCACCCGGCGCTGGCTTGAACAGCTTGAGAAATACACGCACGGCCACGATGCGCGTCAGCGGTGGGCGCGTGGAAAAGTCTACTCCCGACGTGGTCAGGTGGTCGAGCTGGAAGTCGGCCCCAACGGCGTCCTGGCCAAGGTGCAGGGCTCACGGCCCAAGCCGTACCAGGTGCGCATCGAACTCAACAAGCTCCGTCGTGAAGCTTGGGGGCGCGTCCTGATCGCCGTTTCGGGGAAGGCGCACTACACGGCGCGCCTGCTCGCCGGGGAAATGCCGCAGGAGATCGAGTCGATCTTTGCCAGTTCCGGCGCCCGGCTGTTCCCGACGGGGGAGCACGATTTTCGTTGCAAGTGCTCCTGCCCGGATCCGATGGTGCCGTGCAAGCATGTGGCGGCCGTCTACCACGCCATGGGTGTGGCGCTCGAGCAGGATCCGTTCCTGCTGTTCTCGCTGCGCGGCAAGTCCAAGAATCAATTCCTGCAGGACCTGCGCGACATGCGCTTCCGCGCCCAGAAGGGTGGCAAGCAGGCGGAATACTCCCATGAGGAGGTCGCTCAAATGACTTCCTTCTGGCGAATGGGGCGCTTGACCGAAGCCGCCTTCGTCCATTCGGCCTATGAAGGCAGCGATCCGACCCGGTTGTTGCACACGTTGGGGGATCCGCCGTCCAGCGTGGTGCGCGCGGGCATGGCCTTGCCCGTGTTTGAATCCACCTACCGGCAGGTCTCGGAAATGGTCCATCGGTTGCCTCGCACCTTGTGAGCGCGACCTTTCGTGAACTAGACTTGCGGTCCATGTCCCCTCTGCGTGCCCTCCTTGCTCCTGTCGCTCTGGCTCTCCTGACCTCGGAGGCCTTTGCCGGAGCGGGTTGGGGCTACAATGCCGATTCGCTTCTCGCGGATCTGCGTCGATGGAAGCGAAACCCTGAAGTGCGCGTGGATTCCATCGGAGCCTCCGTTCAAGGACGCCCCATCTGGATGGTGAGCATCACCGACGGATCGGACAGCTTGAGGCCCGCGGAAGGCCGCACGGTGCGCAAGCGTCGAGTGACGGTCCATGCGCGCACCCATCCCGTCGAGGTCCAAGCCTCGCATGTCGCACGGGAGATGATCCGCTTCTTGCTGGATACCAGCGAGGTCTCGCGCCTTCTGCGGCGCGATTTCATCTTCAACATCATCCCTCAATACAACCCCGACGGCGTTGAACTGGGGAATGAGCGCACCAACGCCAATGGTGTGGACATCGAAAGCAATTGGGACAAGCTCAACCCGGAGCCGGAAGTCCTCAGCCTGCGCAACCTCTTCAAGCGTTTCATGTCCGGGCCCGTTCCCGTGGAAGTCGCCTTGAACCTCCATTCGGATCAGTACAACGGCAAGCGGTTCTTCTTCTATCATCTCGAAGGGGGAACCTCCTGGATCTATACGGAACTTGAGAAGAATTTCATTTCCGGAGTCCAGTCCCATTTCCCGGGCGGAATCCAGAATTGGAATTTCATCACCAGTTGGGGTGCTGCGACGGGGGTGCGATACCCCGAAGGGTACTGGTGGACGAACCATCGCGAATCCGTCATGGCCTTGACCTACGAGGACGACAACAGTGCGATGGCCGGGGCGTTTGACACCACGGGACGTGCGCTGGTGTTGGGAGCGGGGGAGTACCTTCGAACCCATGCGCTTTCGGTGGCCCATGGAACGGGGCGCGGGGCGGGAGTGATGGCGACTCGACAAGGGGTCCAGATCGCGCCATCCCCGACCGACGGACGCTGGGAGGTGGTGAACCTGCAGGGACGACGATTGACCAGCGGTGTGGTGGATGCGCAAGGCGGAGTGATTCCCTGGAGCGATCTCATGCCCGGTTCGGTGCGGCTCCTTGTCGTGACCCGTCAAGGATGCGCCCCGCAAACACTGCTCTTGCCCGCATTGGCAAGATGACGGGTTGATTTCGATCCGCTTCGAGCTCAAGCAAAAAGCCATCCCGATCCGGGATGGCTTTCCTTTTTCTCAATGGAGAGGGTGACTCAGTCGTCCTTGCCGGCGGGCATCAACACGATGGCAAGGATGCCCAGGAGAAGCAGGCCGATGATGGCCTTGCCCGAATAGGAATTCCAGATGCCAAGGCTCGGAGCCGCAGGCAGGGTGACCTTGGCGACGGTTGCCATGGAGTCGAGAGCCGGCTTGGGGATCTCGATGAAGGCGTCATCCTTGCCGATGTAGCCGCACCATTCGCCGCCGTAGTTCCACAGGGGAATCCAGAACAACTGGACCTGCTTGAACTTGTAGCCGGCGTCGATGTACTCGCCGGACTGGGTGCGGAAATCGTCGGTGTCCGGGAACTCCGCTCCCTTGACGATCTTCTCGGTGCCCGAGGAGTAGAAGAGCGGCACTCCCTTGGCTTGGGCCGAGCTTGCGCCGAACAGGAGGAACAGGAAGGTGAAAGCGATCAGGAATCGTGCGGGTTTTCTCATGAATTGAAAATAGGAAAAATGTCAATTCAGATCGGGAAATCCCGTTCATTATTGCATCCCGGGCCTGTGCAGCAAGCTCGGGGTGGATGCAGAGATGTGGTTCGGTTTTCCTGTGCGGGTCAGTGGAGTTTGACGCGCGGGTCATTCGCTGCCAGGAGCAGGTCGGCAAGCAGGTTGCCCACCAACAAGAGCAGGGCTCCCATCAGCACCGTGGCCATCACAAGGAACATGTCCTTGGCCCGCACCGCCTCCAAGGCGACCATTCCCATGCCTGGCCAACTGGTGATGATTTCCGTGAAGGCGGCT
>JBDKGV010000018.1:0-23899 GCA_039798005.1 Fibrobacterota bacterium | reverse complement strand
CTCCATTGTCCTGATTCCAGAACTTGCCTGCATCCACATTGACCTGCCAATTTCTCCTTGGACTCGTCCATTCCATCCACGGCAACGAGACCCACCGCTGCGCTTCCCAATACCCCGAATGCCATCCCCCCAGCAACGCTCCGACCTGCACACCCTTCAGAAGAGGGGGTGCCACCAACTCCATCGCTCCACCGCCCCAGGATCCATCCACGAAGCCGGCTTGGGCGTACGCATTCCCCGAGGTGGCTTCACCAAGTCGCCAGCCCAAAGAAGCCCCTTCCATCCAGACATCTGGATCTTGTCGATAGGTTGCGAATGGCTTGCCAGGTTGAAAATTCTGGCTGGCATACACCAGCGTACGCAACCGCCCTCCGACCCAGGCATTTCGCTGCGGTTGGAAGAAGCCTGATACTTCCACTGCGGCCTGAACATCGAAATCACCGATTTCTGTCCCCAAGAAGCTTTGCGCCCATGGCCCCGCACGCAACCGGATCATTCGGACAGAATCCTGCACCTGCCGGGAACGATCCGATGGCAGCGTCGTATGCAGTTGAAATGCCGCATCCCAGCGTTTTTGCTCCCACGCCTTGGCAATGTCCGCTACCAACCGCCAGTCGCCAACCTCCGCTTCAATCCGTCCTCCAGTATGTGATTGGGCCCCATCGTCATCATGAAGGATGGAAAGCTGAACCGGAGTAGAGGAAGGCAACAGATCCAACTGCCCTCCCCAGAACCACCCTCCCAAACGTTGCGTCAGCCGGTGACGAACATGTTCCTCAGGCCCTGTTCCCCAGCCTAGACTGCCCTCCAACATGGCAAGTCTCTGGGTAGCAACAATGTACTTGGAATGGAAAAATCGTTGCCCACCCCACAGATCTTGAGTTCCCAGAGCAAGTCCAAAGCGATGCCATGTCGTGTCCCCCAACGAATAACCAAGCTTTCCATTGTAGCTGAGATCCTTGAAGGCATAGCGACCGACAAATTCCGTGTGAGGCAGGAATCCAACGGCAATGAACAGATTTCTATCCCGATTGTAGGTCGTGTCATTGAAATGGCTGTTCACACCGATCGACATGTGTGTGGCTGGCTGGACCCAAGCACTGGGCGTCATCCAATATCCGGTCATGCCTTCCAAGTTCAACGCAGCCAGTGAAGCCACCGACATGTAGGCGCAAACAAAAACGGGCCGTCTCAAGGAAACGGCCCGAAACAATGCAGGGATCAACGGATCACGATCCGGAAGCGCCTGTGATCTTGGGGCACTTCACTGGGATCTGGACATCAGTTCGCCCATCATTGGCGACGATCGATCCCTTGAAATCCTTCGGTTTGTAGGAAAGTACGTAGTCGTAAGTTGCACCGACCTCAAGCCCACTCAAGCTGACTTCTCCTGCGCTGTTGGTCGTACCCGAAGCAGCGAGGCCATTGGCACCGAAGAGATTCACGGCAAGGCCGGTGGTGGCTGCAGGAGTCCCCGATCCGTCATCGCAAACCGTCTTCACTCCGAAGGTATGGCTTGTCACGTCCACAGTCAAGGTGCTGCTTACCGTCACCGCATCACCACAGGTGAATACCGTGCTGCGGGCCAAGTACAGATTCGTACCGTTGAAATCCACGGACAGATTCATCGGATATCCGACCGGCACTGCGTCCAACTGAACTTGTCCTTGTCCGGCGCTCTCGACGAAACGTCCGATTCCAAATGCAGAATTGGTCGCGGAGATTGAGACATTGTTTCCGACAAGATTCGGAAGGTTCACGATCAACGGGCTGTTGCACTTGTCATCGAAGCTGGCCCGCCCAACCATCCATGTGGTAAGGTGAGAGACCGACACCACCGAGTACAAGCCAACCGAGTCACGCTGTACCAAGGACTTCCCTTCGGAAACCCATGTTCCCACCGAACTCGAATAGCTGAATGCATCCATGCTGTCCCCCGGAGCATAGAAGCGCCCCTTGTCCGCATTGATGGCTGTCGAAGGAATGTCCATGCGCAAGGAAAGCGGCTTGTCAAACTGGGTTGCCGAGGCGCCATTGGCATCCTTGATCTCGATGTTTGCCACCGCAGCAACAAACAGCGGGAAGGTTTCACCCGAAGCGTTTTTGAACACGAAACCGCCAGGCATGGCCTTCTGTCCTGCGGCCTTGGATACGTCATAGCTTGCCATGGAAACCGTCACCGGATCCGACAGCAACGCACCGGAGGCAGAACGAAGGGTGGTTCCTGCCGGAATAGCAAGCGATGCGGAGGCAATCGACCCTGTATTGGCCACGGTCGCAACCACGGTCTCCGAATTGGTCTTGCCGTCGGTGGTCGAGGCAGACTTGGAGGCGACCGATGCTGAGGCAGGTGGAGCCGAGACATTCACCAATTCGACAGTGATGACCGCATTGGCCGCGGAGATGTAGGCAGAGGTGCCTCCTGCCAAGTAACCCGTGGCACTGGCCGTGACTTCAAGAGTCCCCTTGGCGTCCGTATAGATCGATGCCACGCCATTGGAAACCACCAAGCCCGAGATGACCGCATTGGTCGCATCGGCAATCTTTCCAGCCAGTTGCCCCCCGAATTTGAGAGTAACAGGAACCGCAACAGGCGTCGCGGTCTTGGCATCCACGACCACAACGGTCACCGCATTGGCGCGAGCAGCAACCACTGGTGTCGGTGTCGGAGCGGGCACGATGGAGGAGATGCTGTCCGAACTCCCACCTCCACATGCCATAAGTGCCATCGAAGCCAACGCCATGGCGCTCGCTGCAACAATTTTCCCGTTCGTCTTCCTCATAGCTTCCCTCCCAGGATGCTGTGCTCCTGCGCCAAACGCGCTGGGTATGTCTTGGTCTATGGCACCAATTAAAACTCTCACACAGTAAAAAGCAAATAGCGCGCCGAAAAAAAACATGGTTTCTCTTGACTGAGCGCCCTTTGCATGCTCCATCCACGACGGCATTGTCGTATCAGTTGAGAATTGATCACTTTTGTCATGCCATTTTGGTCATTTTCGCACCCAACAAATGCGTGTTGGAGCTGGATATCATCTTATTTGACACCGCATTGCAGAGCTCCCGCCTCGAAACTGGATTGAAGCATTTCCTGAACCGCAAATCCTTGCCTCATCGTCTCCCGGTATGATAGAGTATCGCTGTTGAACCGGCTGTGCGATCAAATTCAGAGGCTTCGGAGTTTCCCATGAGCACCTTCAAACCACCCATTGGCGGCCATGCCGTCGAAGAACCCTTGTGGCATGCCGAGCGCGAGCTCGAAGGCGTGCGCAAGAATGC
This sequence comes from Fibrobacterota bacterium, assembly GCA_039798005.1. Taxonomy (GTDB): domain Bacteria; phylum Fibrobacterota; class Fibrobacteria; order UBA5070; family UBA5070; genus JBDKGV01. The sequence goes on along the minus strand of JBDKGV010000018.1, from coordinate 20,620 downwards.
CCGCTTGGGGCTGGCGGGCCCGCCGTTCCTGCTCGTCTTCGGCTTCCTGGGCGTGATGCGCATCGACCCCACCTGGATGAAGAATCCCGTCATGGTCCTGATCCTCGCCCTGTTCGTCGTGGGCCAGATCATGCTCTGGCGACACTTGGTGATGATCCGCAAAGGCGCCACCAGCACCCTTTCCGTGATCAACCTGCTGCGCGAAGCCGGATCCGAGCCGGACTTGGCCCTGTTGCGTACCAATTTGATGAACCACAAGGACGGCCCCACCCGCGACCTCGTGCTGCGCTGGGTGAACCTTGGCCTGCAAGGGATCTTGGAAGGCTCCGACCAGTTGATCGAGAATTCCTCGGAACGCCGCTTCATCCGCGACCAGAAGCTGGCGAGCCTGCACATCTCGGTGAACCGCAACATCCTCAAGATCGGGTTCATGGGAACCCTCATCGGGCTGTTGCTCACCTTCCCGCCCATGAAGCGCGCCGTGCTGGGCCTTTCAGACTCCGCCGGCGAGATGGGCTTCATCCGCGACATCGCCTCGGCCATCGACCATGACGCCTACGCCATCATGGCCACCTTGGTCGCGACCGGCTTCTCCATCCTGCTGGAAGCCGTCGTGGTGCAGGCCCTGGAGCGCATCCTCACCCGCTTCGAGATCGCCGACCGCCACCTGGCCGACTGGAACGTCACCCGCTTGCAGCCCATGGCCGTGCGCATCTACGAGGCCCGCCATGCGGCACCGTCGGGCACTTGGCGCCCCGTCGCCAGCGCCCCGGTCATGAGCCTTCCTCAAACCCGCGAGCAGATGGATGCCCATTTCCAGCTGCTGCTCGACACCATCGGACGCACCGGCGAGACCGTCGAGGCCGTGGCCCGCGCCCAGGCCGCTCTCTCCAGCCGCATTGAAAAGCTCCTGGAATTCGAGAGCCACTACCGGCAGTTCCTGGCCACCAAGGCGGAAGCCATCGCTCCTGCCAAGGAGCCCTGAGTGTCGCGCCGCCGTCACAAAGCCCTGGACCTCGGCGAGGCGATCTCGTTCGACTCCGTGCTCACCGTGCTTACGGTCCTTCTGGTGTTGCGCGTGGTCTTCTTCGTGCCCATGGTCAACATCGACAAGGCCAAGACCGAGCGATCGGGGCGCGATGCCTTCTGGGAGCGCAGTTCCCAGTGGGTCACCACCCATGGCCGGGTCAACGACGCCCACACCTACGGGCCGGCCTTCTCCTGCGAGAGCGCGCTCATGACCAGCCTCACCCGCAGCGAAGGGGCCATCTGGTTGGAAGCCCTGCTCCCGGATTCCACCCTGCTCGTGGTGCGCCACGACACCGCAAGCGAGAACTTCGGATCGATGCGCATCCAGAACCGCAGCTCCATCCCCACCTTCCGCCATGGCCGCCTGCTCTGGAGCCAGACGGAACAGGCCTGGTTCACGGCAAGCGACTCCTTGGACTACGGCGACCGACCCGCCTCCAAGGCCTTGCTGGAACACTACCGCACCCTTCGCGTCGCACGGGAGTCCGCTCCATGAAACGCCTGATCCTTGCCGGCATCCTTGCCGTGACCGCATCCGTTCCGGCCCAGTGGAACGCCTCCGCCATGGGCGGCTTCGGCGTGGCCACCGTCTCGAACCCCGCCATCGCCCAGAAGCTTGCCTCCCGCTTCAAGGCCACCGGAACCCCCGTGTTCCTGATCGGGAACCCCTCCCTGGGAATCCAGCAAGGCGACATCCTGCGCTTTCAGGACAAGGCCGTGCTGGTGGATGCCGATGTCTGGCAGACCTTGCGCTCCGAAGGCGCCTTGTCTGCGCTCAAGGTGGCCCCCGTCGTGCGCGTGAAGGCCGCCGCCAATCCGGCCGCGTGGGCCAACCGCGCCAAGGTCGTACCGGTGGGCAAGGAGCGTCGCGCCTACGAGCTGGGTGAACAGCTCCTGCGCGTCTTCCAAAAGAGCTTCGCGGCCTCGCCCGACGGCCAAAAGCTCTTCCTGGCCTTTGAAGGCGGGCAACTCGTCCTGAGCGCCCCTCCCGGATTCATCGAACAATTGAAGGCAGGCAAGCTCGATGCCGCCGCCCTCGGGCAGGACAACGCCAAGCTTGCCCAGAACCCGCCCCGCCTGGTGAGCCCTGCGCCTGCGCGCGGCTTCCGAGGCCGCGAGTTCCGCTGGGAGGCCTGGGCCATCGACCCGCTGGGTGGCTCCACCCGCGAGGTGAAGTACACCCTCTCCGGCACCGTCCCGCCGGGGCTGGTCTGGAACGCCGACGACCACTCCCTCACCGGAACCCCCATGGCCACCGGGCGCTGGCCCCTGACGGTGCGCGCCACCAACAATGCCGGCAGCGATTCGCTGGCCTTCGTGCTGGAATGCGCAGTCAACCAACCGCCCCGCATCGCCAACCAACCGACCGCCATCGAGCCCGGCCGCCGCTGGAACTTCAAGCCGGTCTTGAACGATTCCGACCACGCCCTGCGCGAACTGGCCTTGCGGGTGGTTCGCAAGCCTCTTGGGATGAATTTCGACTCCTTGCGCCAGGAATTCTCCTGGCAAGCCCCCGACTCCCTGTTGGGCAAGAGCTTTCCCCTGGAGCTGTGCGCCCGCGATCCGCTGGGCGACAGCACCTGCGCCACTTGGAGCGTGGCCGTCCGCAAGCCGGAACTGGCTCTCAGCTCAAGCGGCATGGCACTGCACCGACCCTGGGACAGCCTCGTTTCAGGCCACAGCTACCGCTGGAACCTGGCCGGCATCCAAGGCCAGTGGAAGCACGACGGCGCCCGGTACCAGTCGGCATGGGCCAGCGACAGCCTGGTCGCAAGCGAGGAATGGCTGGAACTCCTGCCCACCCGCACCGGTACCTACCATCTCGTCCTGAGGGCCTTGCGCGATGGAATGACGGATTCTGTCATGACCTCCTTTGCCGTCAAGCCCGATCTTTCCCCGCGCTTCGTCACCGGGCTCGAATCCGACTCGCTGCGCTACGGTCAGAGCGCCAGCTACCGCCCCGTCGCGATCGACCCGGAAGGCGATTCCGTGAGCCTGGTCGCGATCCTGCCACCCCGCTCGCCGTTGCGCTGGGACGGCAAGCGCCTGATCCTTCCCGCCAACGTCACGGGCCGGCACTTCGCCGAGATCCTCGCCAAGGATGCCCACGGCAACCGCACGATCCAGACCATCGACTGGGTCGTGGACCCGTCCGGCAAAGGGGTCTTCCTTGAAGGACGCAGCGAAAGCGACCTTGGCCTCTTCACCGTCGGGACCGACCTGCGCGGAGCCCGTATCGGCCTCTTCACGCCATCCTTCGGGCGTCTCACCGGCTGGACCGAGCGTCTGGACATGCAACTGCCCTACTTCTTCCTGGGAGTCAATTTCTTCCGCACCCGGGAGGATCGCCTGACCATGGATGTGGGCCTCACCGCCCGCTCGCCCTCGAAGCAGTTCTACACCGGTGGCGGCATGGCGCGTCTCCAGGGCAGCCTCACATGGCACGCCCCCTTCGCCTGGAAGAGCGAATTCGACGTGACCGGATGGATCGACCAGGCCATGCTGGTGGCGGATACCTCGGGCACCAAGGACGTCACCCTCACCTGGGCCAATTACGGGGCCAACCCCGCCTGGAACCTCAACCGCGTCCAGACCTACAAGACCGCCTGGTGGCCCGTGAAGGACAAGGTCCGCCGCGACCAGATCCGCCGCGACAATTCGGTGGTGCTCACCCGTCTGGACCTGCTGGGCGGCGTGAAGCCATGGCTCTGGACGGGCCCCTCGTGGTGGCTGGATGCAAGGCCACTCCTGAACCAGGTGGAGAACTTCGCCGGATGGGCCGTCAAGGCCGATGCCCGCCTCGGCCCCATGCGCCTCACCCCCGCAGGCCGCATGGGCTGGGGCTTCAATTCAGGTCTGACCATGGCCGGATCAGTGAACCTGAACCTGGGCGGGGAGTAGCAGCACCCACCATAGGAGGCCATCTCACAAATCCATTGCTCGTTTGAGCAATGGATGATAGATTCAATCCATGAGCATCGAGCAATTCTCGCACGACCAAGCCGTGAAGAACCTGATCAAGGACTACCCCGCCGAAGCGCTGGAATTCCTTGCCGAGGATGTCGTGCAAGAGCATGGAATGCCGGTGGACATCCAATTCCTCGACACAGCGGTGGCCAAGGATGATGCCGCCTCGCCCGGTCCCGGTCAGGCGATGGACTTGGCCATTCGATTCCGATTCAAGGATGGCGCCTCGACCATTCTTGTCTTGGTGGAACACTGGTCCGACGCCCGCAAACTCGATCTGTTGCGCACCGCCAGCTACTACCTGGAGCTCCTGCGTCGGTTCCCCGGCGAGGACATCTTGCCGATCGCGCTGGTGGACGACGATCGCCCCAGGGAACTTCAGGACACCGTGGAGCGCGGGGCGTTGGGTCGGAAGCACTTCTTTTTCCACACGCGCATCGTGCAGGTGCCGTCGTTGAATCTGGAGCATTTTCGCTCCACGGCCAATCGGGTCGCTCTTTCCTTTTCACCGAACATGGCCGGAGCCGATCCCGTAGGTCAGGTGATGCATGTCGCGATGGAATTCCAACGTCTGTCGGATCTCAAAGGCTTCCGTAAATACTTTGCCTTCTGGGTGGTGGAGGGTAGATTGAAATTGGAGCAACAACAAGAAGTCAATCAGCGTCTCAAGGAGATGGACATGCCGGAAATCATGGAATGGTTCAGGGAGGAAGGGCTTGCCTTGGGCATCAAGCAAGGGATCGAGCAAGGGATTGAGCAAGGGATTGAGCAAGGGATTGAGCAAGGCAAGCGCGAATCGAAGCTCGAAGATGCTCGCAAGCTTCGTGAACATGGAGTCTCTTGGGAAATCATCACAAGTGCAACGGGGATCAAGCCCGAAGACCTGGAAGCTTGAGCGGCCTCTCTAGAAGGATTCCAGCCGGTATTCCGTGAGCAAGTGGTGCATCGGCATGTCGTGCGACGCCGGGGCAAGCCGCCCCGGATGCACCTGCACATCAAAGCACAGCCCCACGCGCACGGCACCGGGGAAACGGGCCAGCCAGCGGTCGTAATAGCCTTTGCCGCGCCCGATGCGGTTTCCGTGGTGATCAAAGACCATCCCCGGAACCAGCACCAAAAGGCGATCCGGAATCGCCTGCCCAACCCGCAGCTCTTCGCGCGGGCACAGGATGCCAAACCGCCCCGGCACCAAGTCACTCGGGCCTTGGATGGGCGCAAAGTCCATCTGACCGGGCTCTTCCCCCGTCCACGGCATCCAGACCCGCTTGCCCTGGGATAGGGCGGCCTCCAACAAAGCTTCGGTGGGAATCTCCCCTTCCGTGGAGGCGAACAGGGCGATGTCCGTGGCCTCCTGCCACATGGGCCACGGGGCAAGGCGCGCCAGCACCTGCCCTGCGGCTGAGTCGCGCTTTTCCTGGTCCACGATGGCAAGCCGTTCGCGGGCCCATTGCCGCAGGGCCTTCGGGTCGGTCTCGTTCCACCATTCCGTGACGGCAAGCACCGAGGCCGCCTGCGCAGTCGGCTCGGCCACCACCTCAGTCAGTTCCTTCTTGACGGAATCCGTCAAATCCTGAAATTGCTTCTTCCAGCGCATCAGGCGCCCCCAGAACTTCCCGGCATCCTTGGGGTCCAGGAATACCAGACACAGGATCAGGATCAGAAGCAGCTCACCCGCTGAAAAGCCGCTCATGGCTCATCCTTCCTTGCTCGCTGCCCCAAACGGGCGGTCCAGATTCCCAGCATGTACAGGATCACCATCGGGATCGCCAGGATCGACTGGCTCACCGGGTCGGGGGGCACGAAAAAGCACGCGAGGATGAAGCTGATCACCACCGCAGGACGCCACCAGCGCGCCAAGGTGTCGGGGCTCAAGAGACTCGCGCGCGCCAAGGTCCATGTCAGCACCGGCCACTCGAAGACAAGGCCCACCGCCAGCAGGAATCGCAGGCAAAGGGAGGCGTAGGCATCCAGCGACCACAGCGGCGTGAAGAGCGTGCGCCCGAACCCCACCAACCATTGCAAGATCAACGGCAACAGCACGAACCACGCAAAGGCCACCCCGGCCAAAAAACTCAAGGCAAGGAAGAACGCCCCCGAACGCATCCAGCGGCGTTCTCTCGGGTGCAGGGCCGGCCCAAGGAACGCCCAGAACTGCCACGCGATCCACGGGGAGGCCAGCACCGCGCCTCCCAGCATCGAGACGTGGAAGGAGGTCGAGACCGCCGCGACCGGCGTGGAGGCCACGATCTGGGGCAGGCTTTCCTTGGGCAGGCGATGGAGAGGAATCAGAAGCAGCCCCCACAGCCTCTCCCAGAACGGATAGCAGACCATCACCCCAAGGAGCCACCCGACCAGGATGCGGGTGACGCAGCGGCGCAAGGCCGCAAAGTGCTCAAGAAGGGCGGTGCGCTCCGGAAGTGCCATCAGGCTTTGGGAGCTTCGTCCGTCTTGCCGTCGGGCTTCGTGGCATTTGCAGGCTTGGCGTCCTCTTCTCCCTTGGCGGCATCCTTGAAGTCCTTGATGGACTTGCCCAGCGCCTTGCCAAGTCCCGGCAATTTGCTCGGGCCGAAAAGAAGCAGGGCAATGGCCAGGATGAGTAGAAGTTCGGTCGGTCCGATCCGCATGGAAGTCTCCGGTAAATCGTGTAAGTCAATCAAGGTACAACCCGCAGACCGGTCCGCCCGGTCCAGGCAGGTCAACGCAGGCGGGAACTTTCGCTGATCTTCTCGCGAGGCCCCGTATGGCGCCCCGGCGTGAAGTAGTCGTCCGGACCGTTGAAGGCCATGCGAACGCGCAGCGAGATCACCGGGCAATCGCCGGTGGGTCCGAAGTCGCGAATATCCTCCGGGTCATTGTAGCCCAGCGTGGCGGCGAAAAGACGCGCACGCACGCCCCAACTGCGCGAAGTCCAGCGGGTGGCGGCATAGGAAAGGTCCAGCCCCACCATGCCCTGGGGGAGCAGGTCGCTCTGCAAGGTCAACCGTTCCCAAGTGGTTTCGCTCCCGCCTTGGAACAGAAGTCGCAAGCGATCCTGCCACACCGGGATCGCCCCGAAGATCTGGATCTCGCGGCGGGAATCCCACGCGTTGCGGTCAGCGGCCACGATGCGCCCGCCCAGCGAGAACTCGCGCCAGATCATCCCTTCCTCCTGAGGCTCGTACCAAGGCTCCACCTGCCAGGTCAATTCCCACAGGCTTCGCTGGTCGGCATCGCCCATGGTGACCAGTGACAACCGATCGTAGCGCAGCAGGCCCCAGGCTTCGCTGCGACGAGGGGCCACCATTCCTTCAGGAGACTCCAGGCTCTGGCGCACCACGATGCCGCCACCGGTCTGGATGGATGGACGCCAAGCGGCCAAGGCGCCCCAGCCCCATGTCGAGCCGACCAGCTGACGCTCGGCTCCGCCCGTCCAGGTGAGTTCCTCCTGCCAACCACCGCGTTCCCAAAGCCACACCAAGCCCGCCCGCCAAGGGCCGTTTTCGTCAGTGACGTTCCCCTGCAGGGCCATCGCGGCACGGCGCCGGCGGGTCACGCCGTTTTCAAGCAGGCCCGGTCCGGGGGCATCGTCGGGAACCGAGGTCCCTTCGAAGAAGTCCATCACGCCGGTTCCGTTGGCGTGCAGGCTGCTTGCCATGTCCGTAAGCCAGCCCGTGACCGCCGCATCGCGTGAAACGGCCCAGTCATCAGATGCGGAAGCAAGCCCCAAGGCTAGAAGTAGAGAAAGCACGCAGGCCAAGGTAGCTCTGCGCAGGGCTCAAGCACCGAGCTGGACCGCATCGGTTTGGTGAAGACCATTGAACCAGTCCGATGCCGCAAGACGCTTCTTGCCTTCGGGCTGGACCTCCACCAGTTCAAGCGATCCATCGCCACAAGCGATGCAAAGCTTGCCTGCCGCGTTGCGGGCCACCGTACCGGGAGTCCCCGTGATGGATTCGATGGTGCGAAGGGTGCGCCAGATCTTGAGTCGGGTGCCGTCGATCTTGGTCCAGCAACCGGGGGCCGGATGGAAGGCGCGAATCTTGTCGTGCAGCACCTTGGCGGGCAGGGTCCAATCCAGTTCGCCTTCTTCGGGGAAGAGCTTGGGGGCACGGGTCGCAAGCGCCTTGTCCTGCGGAGTCCCGTGATTCTTCGGGTCCGCCTCCAAGATCTCCAACGCCCGCAACAGCCAGTCGCCGCCGTGCTCGGCAAGCCGGGCAAGCACATCCCCCGAGGTCTCGTTCTCACCCACCTCGATGCGTTCCTGCAGCAGGATGCCTCCGGTGTCCACACCGGAATCCAACCGAAAGACCGTTCCGCCCGTCACCGTCTCCCCGGCCTCCACGGCTCGCTGCACCGGGGCCGCACCCCGCCAGCGCGGCAGCAGCGACCCGTGCAGGTTCACGGCGCCCATGCGGGTGGCGCCCAGCACGGCGTTGGGCAGGACCACAAACGCCACGACGACCAGCAGGTCGAGGTCGAGCACGTGCAAGGTCTCGGCAAAGGCCGGATCCTTGGCATCAGCGCATTCCAGCACGGGAAGCCCCAAGCGCACGGCCATTTCCTTGACCGGCGTGGGGTGGAACTTCATTCCGCGCCCCATCGCCTTGTCGGGATGCGTCACGACCGTCACGATCTCATGCGGTCCCTTGGATAGAGCTTCCAAGCAAGTGGCGGCAATGGCGGGAGTCCCGAGAAAGGCGATTTTCATGGAAGGTGAATCTACCTATCTTATTCCACGCTATGGCTCCCCATCGACTCCTGCGCCATCTCCTTGCCGTTGCGATCCTCCTGTGCGGACTGCAGGCGTGCAACCTCTTCAACCCCTCCGGTGAAGGGACGCCCGACAACGTCCAAGGTTGGATCGCCGAGGGCGACAAATGCCTCGCGGCCAAGGATTACCCGGCTGCCGCCAATGCCTACCGGCAGGCCATCGCCCTGGAGGGCAGGAACGACCTCGCATGGAACGGCTGGCTGGAAGCGCGCGCCGGCATGGCCCAGGAAAACACGGGCATCTCCCTCGCAGCCCTCCTGATCGAGACCCGCAAGCTCAACAAGGAGGAGGAAAAGCCGTTCTGGAGCCTTTCCATCGAATCCCAGGACCGCTTCTACCGGTACCTCGGCCAACTGGACAACGCCTATGAGGTGTGCCTGAAAGGAATCGGTCAGAGCCAGTTCCAGGATCCCATCCGGATGCAGGCCTACACCTCGATCAAGACCGCCTGGACCCTCCTGCGCATCTGCGACTTCAATCAGGACGGACGCCTCACCCCTTCCGACACCCTGATCCTCAAGGTCTGCCGCGACGTCCCCGGCGGCATCGAATCGATCGCCGGCCTCGTGCAACTGAAGTCCGTCGACCTCTCGCTCCTGCTCTCCGATCCCGGCAGCGCCTCGACGGGGACACCCGACAGCGCCTTGGTGGCGCAGCTCAACGCCTTGACGGTGTCCAGCGACTCGCTCTTCACCCGCATCGACGTCTTGGCAAGCGACGATCCGCGCTGGGAATTCGTCCAGGCCTTCCTGCAATCCAAGGGGAGGGAAATGGTCTTCTATGCGGCCAGCGATGCCCAGGACAATGATGGCGACGGCTGTGCGGACGAGGAGGTCCCCGACGGCCATGACAACGACGGCGATGGATTGATCGACGAGGACGCCCGGCTTGGTTTCCGCGATTCCCTGGGCAGCTTCCAAGGCCCCGGCGCCCTGTCCCTGCGCACCACCGAGGACGCCATCACCCCCTCGCGGCTGGTGGGCTTGAACTCCGTGGACGGCCAAGCGCGCGCGGGGCGCAAGCCCTTCGCCCCCGACACCGCAGGCCTTCACTACGTGACCTTGCCGCTCTGGAGCCGGTTTCCCGGCCTGTTGCCGCGCCACGAACCGCACGCGAATCCCGCCCATCCGGGGCACGCGTCCCGGCACTGGAAGACCAAGGTGGAATGGACCACCTCCCAAGTGGCCGGCTTGGGCCTGGGCACGACGATCCCGGTGACCGACGACTCCGCGGATGCCCAAGGCCCGCGCCTCTCCCATGCACGGCTGGTCGACATCCGCATGGCGATCCGCGAGATCTCCGATCCGGCAAGGCGGCAGCGCGCCGGTCGCACGCTGGTCGGCGGCTGCTGGATGGATGTGCCGTCCCTTGCCGGGAGGGCGCACTGATGACCGCGCGCAATTTGACAATTTCCGTCCTGATCATCGCAGGTCTCGCCCGGGCCAGCGGCCTGCAGCCCAGCCCCCTCGCAGACCGTTCCACCGGCGGCACCGGGGTCGTGACCTCGACCGGCAAGGACGTCCTGTTCGCCAACCCGGCGCGCCTCGGCCTTGCCGGCATCGACGTGGGGATGGACGACCATGGCCCGCGCGACGACGGCGGCTGGGAAATGAGCTGGACCGCCCTTGCCCGCAATCCCGGCAAGCTCACCAGGACCATCCAGGACCACAAGAGCTCCCTGCAGCAGACCAACCTCGACACCGTGCTGGCCCGCGACCCGGAACTCTTCGACATCCTCTGGGATTACAACCGCCAGGCCGTGAGCCTGCGGCAGGAGCTGCGGCTTGATTTCCACGGGCGCGAATGGGGCGCCAGCGCCTGGAGCCTTGGCGACTTCGGCCTGTTGGCAAGGCACGGGGAGCTCTACCCTTCCGGACGTTTTTCCGACACCTTGGCCACCGGGCTTCAGTTCGGGATGTCCCGGACCCTGATCCGCCACGAGCTCATGGTCGGCGCCTCGCTCAAGAGCATCTGGGCCACCTCCTGGGCCATGGAGGCCAGCGCCCAAGCCGGCTCCGGGGCCCGCGACACCATCCTTTCCCAAGCGCGTCGCGAATTCTCGCTCAACCATGTCGAATGGGTCGCCGCGATGGATCTGGGCGTCCTATGGCTTCCCACCCCCCAAGTCCATCTGGGCTCCAGCCTGCGCGACCTGGGAATGGTCTACCGCAACGCCCTCCTGACGCCCGAGTGGGACTTGGGTGCCGCGTGGTATCCGGCAGGATTCCAGCAGGGCGGCAAGACGCCCTCCCACCTGTCGCTGGCCGCAACCCTTGTGGACATCCTGAATTCCGATCAAGGGTGGAAGCCCTTGTCGAAGATCGGACTCGGAGCCGAATACGCCTTCAGTCCGTTCCCGTGGCGGCTATTGAATTTTCGATTGAGCGCAGGCGCCCTGAGCGGCTACCCCACCGCAGGACTGGGACTTGACATCCTGCGTGCCGTCCGCCTGGACATCGCCACGTGGGCCCATGAAGCCGGCTGGTACACGGGCCAGCGCCCCGATCGCAAATGGGCCGCCAAGGCCGCGGTGGGCTGGTAGCTCTCAGTCCCCGCCAAGGTCGAGCGTGTACTGAAATCTCGCCCCGGGGGACCAGGCCTTCCCGGTCCAAGTCCCGTGCACAAAGGCACCTGCAGCCCCCCATCCTACGGGCTGTTGCCATCCCAAGGTGATGGTGTGGAATTGCCGGTCATACTCGTCGCCGTTGTTGGGTGCCGTGGTGATCGGGAACGACAGCATCTGATACCCGACCAGGATCCCTCCCTTGCGATTGGTGACGGTGATGTCGAAGCGCCCGAATCCGCTGGTGTCGGTACGGACGATGGAGGTGTCCCTCACCTGTTTGTCGCTGCCGAACTCCTTCGTTTCGATCTGCCAAACCTCGTCACGCCGCACGATCGTGGCCCCTCCCGAAATGCCCATCTCAACGGTCCAAGGATCGCCGACGCAGAACCCCAGACCGGCCCAACGGCTCGTGTTGTGATCGGCGCCGACCAGCACGCGAATGTAGGGACTCAAGAACACCGACGCCTCGCCCGACACCACGACCTGGTCCTGAAGCAAGGTGATCCCACCGGCGACCCGGGAGGAGTCGCTGCCGGACCAGGAGGGTGTCAGCTCGATGTCCTCGCTCTGATCGGGCATTCCCACCGCAACCTTGCTCTTTCCGTTGATCTGGAGCGAGCCGGCCATCTGGAAGCTCACACCCTTCTTCTGCGCAGGCAGACGCACCGTCCCCATGGGCGGTGTCCCCTCCAGCCTCGATTCCATCAGACTGGCCTTGGTCGTGGAACCGCAACCCACCAGCAGATGCCCCAGGAAGACGATGGAAACGGGCAAGGCAACGGTAGGGAAATGTTTGGAAGCCATGATTCCTTCTGAATTAGCTCGGGCAAAAATGAACGTCAAGGCGATCACCCGTGCGATGTGATCGAAGTCACAAAAAAACTACCGTCTTATCTTTCATTGGACTATCTTTGCGCCTGCGCCGCAGGGCTCGAGCATGTCCGCCCAGAGCTGAAGCGGCCCCAAGAGGCTAGACATGTCGTTTGCAGTGTTGACACCAGAAGAAGCCGCCTCCCACATCAAGCACGATATGACCGTGGGCTTTTCGGGATTCACCCCCGCCGGCTCCCCCAAGGCCGTCTCCAAGGCCGTCGCCGCCTTCGCCCGTGCCGAGCACGAGGCTGGTCGCCCCTTCAAGATCGGCGTCGTGACCGGTGCCTCCACCAGCGACAACCTCGACGGTGAGCTGGCCCGCGCCGACGCGGTCAAGTTCCGCACCCCCTACCAGTCCAACGGCGACCTGCGCAAGGCCATCAACGCCGGCCGCGCCGAGTTCTTCGACATGCACCTCTCGGTCCTGGCCCAGCAGTTGCGCGCCGGCTTCCTGGGCAAGATCGACGTGGCCGTGATCGAGGCCGCCGAGATCTCCGAGGACGGCGAGATCGTGTTGACCTCCGGCGTGGGCGTGAGCCCCACCGTGGCCCGCCTTGCGGACAAGATCATCATCGAGCTCAACGCCAACCACCCGAAGATGCTGCGCGGCCTGCACGACATCTACGAGCCCCTCGACCCACCGTACCGCCAGCCCATTCCCCTGACCTCCCCGTCCGACCGCATCGGCTCCCCGGTGCTCAAGGTCGACCCGAAGAAGATCGTCGGCATCGTCCACACCGACATGCCCGACGGCGTGAAGGGCTTCGACGAGGTCAACGAGCTGACCGCCAAGGTCGGCGAGAACGTCTCGCTCTTCCTGGCCGCCGAGATCAAGGCCGGCCGCATTCCCAAGGAATTCCTGCCCATCCAGTCGGGCGTGGGCAACATCGCCAACGCCGTGATGTTCGCCTTGGGCAAGAACAAGGACATCCCCGCCTTCCAGATGTACACCGAAGTGATCCAGGACGCCGTGATCGAGCTGATCGACCAGGGCCGCATCACCTTCGCCTCGGGCTGCTCGCTGACCGTCAGCGACTCGGTCCTCAAGCGCATGTACGGCGAGTTCGACAAGTACCGCAAGCACCTGGTGCTGCGTCCGCAGGAGCTGTCGAACAATCCCGAGATCGTGCGCCGCTTGGGCCTGATCACCATGAACACCCCGATCGAAGCCGACATCTTCGGCAACATCAACTCGACCCACGTGCTGGGCTCGAGCATGATGAACGGCATCGGCGGTTCGGGCGACTTCACCCGCAACGGCTTCATCTCGATCTTCGCCTGCCCCTCGATCGCCAAGGACGGCAAGATCTCCACGATCGTGCCGGCCGTGTCGCACCTGGACCACAGCGAGCACTCGGTGAGCTGCATCATCACCGAGAACGGCATCGCCGACCTGCGCGGCCTCTCGCCCCGCCAGCGCTCCGAGTCGATCATCGAGAACTGCGCCCACCCCGACTACCGCGAGCAGCTTCGCGGCTACTTGGCGCTCTCGGGCAAGGCCCACACCCCGTCGACCCTGGCCAAGGCCTTCCGCATGCACGAGCAGCTGCAGAAGACCGGCTCGATGATGGGCGTGAACTGGGATTGATCCCAGTTTGACAATTTCCGTCAAGTCAAAGGCACCCTGCAAAGGGTGCCTTTTTCGTTCGCGTCCTGAATGGGTTGTTGAGCACCCTGACAACGACTTGTGGACGGATTCCGTGGCCGGATCGAGACAATTGGCTAGATTGAGTCTCATACCACGCTCGATCCCATTCAAGGAGTTCTCATGAACCGTCGCAATCCGAAAATTGCCCGTGCAGCATTGTTGCTGGGTGTCACCACCATCGCATGGGCCGATCCCCTCATGAACACCGGTGGTCAACTGGGCATTTCCCGCACCCTTTCCACCTACACGATGGGTGAAGGCAGCGGCAATCTCGGCTTGAGCTTGAAAGGAGACCTGATGTACAAGGAGCTCCATGTCACTCAACCCGGCGGTACCAAGACCGAGGAATCCGCTTGGCTGCTTTCCCAAGACGCCTTTGTCGGCGTCGGCCTGACCAACTGGCTCGACCTGAGCCTCGACATGCCGTTCTACCAGGACATCTGGGACAACCACTCCAGCCGCTCGGTCGGCGCCGGCGACCTTTCCATCGCCCTCAAGGCCGAACACCCCGGACTCTACCGCGAAGCCCCCTTCCGCACCGGCTACTATCTGCGTGCCACCCTGCCCACCGGCATGAGCAATGCAGGCTACGTCCAGCGCCATTCCTACGCCACCCGTGAAGGCACCAGCTATTCGGGCGCCTACACCGTCCAAGCCTTCGCCCTGAACCCGATGATGCTCTGGACCTTGGACTTCAGCAAGTTCCCGGGTCGCACCCCGCTGCAACTGCACGCCAATGCCGGTGGCTACCTTCAGCTCCAGGCGGCCGACGATTCGGGCACCCGTCGCCAGCACACATCCTTGCTTGGAAGCATCGCGGCCGAATACAAGCTCGACGAGACCAGCAGCGCTTTCCTTGAGCTCAACGGTGAAACCAAGGCCGTGAACCTCATCGACGGCTTCGACGTGTTCAACGACTGGAACCGCGACGTCCTGAGGGTTGCACTCGGCGGCAAGTTCCAAGCCAAGTCCGGCCTGTACGGCACGCTTGCCTTGGACATCGGCCTTTCGGACGCCGATCGCCGCTCCAACTGGAGCCGTTTGAACGACGCCGGGGTGCGCGAGCAATACAGCGTCAGCAACACTCCCACCGTCGGCGTGACCTTGACCCTTGGCTTTGCCCGCAAGGGCAGCAAGGCAAAGCCCTTCCTCGGCCGCTTCTTCGCCTCGGAAGACACCCTTCTGGTTGTCCGCCGCGACACCGTGACCCGCGTGGACACCGTGAAGGTCATCAAGAACGACACCGTCCTGATCGTCAAGCGCGACACCATCAAGGTGATCGAGGCTCCGAAGACCACCCAGCCCATCCAATACGGCGTCATGGTCTTCCGCAACGTCAATTTCGAGCTCGGCTCGGCCAAGCTCACTCCAAGCTCCTTCCCGACCTTGGACGACCTAGCCAAATCCCTGGTCTCGTTCAACGAAGTCAGCCTTGAAGTGCGCGGCTACACCGACAACAAGGGCGATGCCGAGGCCAATCGCAAGCTCTCCCAGACCCGCGCCGAATCGGTCGTCGATTACCTGGTGAAGAAAGGCGTTGCAGCCAACCGCCTCAAGCCCGTTGGAATGGGAGCCGCGGACCCGGTTGCCGACAACAGCACCACCGAAGGCCGCACGCTCAATCGCCGCGTGGAGATCCGCCGCACGGACGCGCCCAAGTAATCCTCACCCGACGCCTCGGTGGACGGCGGCACGCACAAGGTCGGCCAGGTTGTCCACCCCGTATTTGATGTACAAACGCTTCTTGTAGCTCTGCAGGGTCGACTGGGTGACATTCCAATCCTTGGAAAGGTCAACCAGTCGCCTGCCATCCAGCAAGGCCTTCAGCACTTCCTGCTCCCGCACCGACAAGGGCAGACCTTCCGGTGCGGCTTCAAGCCCGGGAAAGTGCACTCCCGAGACCAATACCGTCCGGATCGCCCCCACGATCTCGTGAGGGGCGTCCGCCTTGGACACGAACCCGCGCGCGCCCGCGCATCGCGCCTGCAGGCTCAGTTCCCGGTCCTCGTACATCGTCAAGATCAAGGTCGGGGGCATTTCCGGGTGCCGCGCCAAATGCTCGATTCCCTTGCCGTCGCTCAGGTTGTGATCAAGGATCACGAAATCCCACGCGCGCGCCTTGAGCATCTCCTGCAACTCCCCGAGCGTGGACGCCTCGCCGCAGCGCACTTCCGGGAATTCCTTCCCGATCACAAGCACGATGCCCGCACGGGTCAGGGGATGGTCGTCGACGACCAGGATCTCAACCGGCTTCATGCATATCCTCCCTTGCCTTCCAAGGGCAGGTCCAATTGCAGTCGCGTCCCGTGCCCCACCCGGCTTCTGACGACGAACTGCCCACCCATGGCCTGGGCCCGCGAACTCATTCCCGCCATTCCAAGCCCTCCTTCCACGACCTCGGAATCGAAGCCATTGCCGTTGTCGGTCACGGCAAGCCTCACCCCACCCGGGATCCGTATCAGCGCAAGCTCCACCTCCGTCGCACCGCCATGCCGATGCGCATTGACCAGAGATTCCTGAACAATGCGGTACAAGTGCAGGTTCGCCGCCACCGGAAGCTCGGGCAACCCCGGCGTGCACACCAACCGCACCTGCATTCCCGACTCGGCATCGAACCCGCGGCACAGGTCCTCCAAGGCGTCCTGCAAGCCGTTTTCCCGCAACTGCGGCGGGTGGAGGCGCCGGGACAACTTGCGCAGATCCTTGTGCAGCGAGTCGACCGTCTCCGCCAGCCTGCGGTCGGAATCCGTCAGCGCCGCGCCTTGTGCGAACAATTGCATCCTCATCGAGAAGGTTCGCTGCCCGAGGTCGTCATGGAGCTCCTGGGCCACCTCGCGGAAATACCCATCGGCCTGCTCCACCACCTTCGCGTGGAATTCCCGCTCCAACGCAAGCCGTGCCCTCTCGCGGCGGTGCACTTCCCGGATCAGGATCAAGGTCGTCATCGTGTTCTCGCAAAGGGCCCCGACAGCCAATACGAATGCCTTGCTCGCAGGTCCTGCGGCCGAGAACCCGAACTCGACCAGCACCCCGTAGATCATGCCCAGTGCAAGCGGCAGAAAGGCGATCAGCAGCCACAGGGCCAGGCGATCGCGAGAAAAGGCCCGATGCAGCAGTGCTCCAAGCATCGTCAAGGGAAGGATCACTTGGAACCAGCCAACCAAGGTCAAGGCCATGCGGTTGAAATTGAGCAGACAGAAAAAGGCGATCGGCAGCAGGAAAAACTCGATGCAGGCACCCACCGTCAAGGCGCGCGCCAAACGGGGCAGATGCCGGGGCAATTCGAGGATATGCACGAGAAACAACGCAAAGCACCCCATCGCGAGGTACGCAAGCGCCACTGAAGCTCCATCGTTCCAAGCGGGATGATCGGGCCATACCCACGCAAAGGCACTCCCGCGCTTCACCGCAAGCCAAGCCAGCGCCGCGGCGAAGTAGGCGACATACCAACCGAAGGCCTTTTCCCGCACGGCCAACCAAAGAAAGCCCGAGACCAGGAAGATCGCCAGCATGTAGCCAAGGATCAGGCCATTCCCGAAGGTTCGCGCTTCGACCTCGCCAGGCAACAACCGATCGGGCGTGAAGTGCGCCTTGAGGACACAAGGCCCCTTCGGTTCCTCCACCAGCAGGAAAAGCGTGTCGATTGGACCCTTCAGGTCCAGAGGGATCGCAAGGTCCGTGGTGGCCACGGGCCGTTCCTTGAATGGCCGGCTTTCGCCGAAGGGTCCCAGCACATTGGACCCGAGGCGGATTTCCAGACGGCGTGGGGTGCGCAATTCCGACACGAACCACCAACGCCCGGGGAAAGGCACCTCAAGCACGACCCGCAGCAGCGAAGGAGGTGCGGCGAGCCCGAATTCCATGCGTTCCCCGTTCGAAAGCGCACGGAACCTCACCGGATCCATCGTCCTCCAGATTGCCGAATCCTCCGATGACGCGGTGCCGGACACCCCGATGTGAACCGGAAGAAGCGCCACGGCAACATCGTCTCGCAAGGCAAGCGATGCTTGGAACAACATGGAAAGCAATAGAAGAAGCACGATGGAACTCGTCGGAGGAGATCACAGTCACGGACAGACCATGCAAGTCACCGAAAAACCTAATCAATGGAATTGAAGACTCGACAACCCATTTTATTCAGTCACCGAACATCCATCCCCGATCGACAACCTCCACTGCACCCATTTCTTTCCACACAATCCGCGCTTTGTCAACCGCTTGTCAACACCCGTTGACTGCTGTCAGTGGATATGCACCACAATGCGTCGATTGCGCGCTTGGTTGTCGGGGAGAGCCTCCCCCTTGGCATCCACATTGGGCACCTTGGGCTTGGTATCGGCATAACCCGCCGCTTTCAGGCGATCGGCACCAATCCCCTTCTCGATCAGGAACTTCACGAGATTGGTGGCGCGGGCCACGGACAGTTCCCAATTCGAAGGAAATTGCAACGACTTGATCGGCACATTGTCGGTGTGCCCCTCGATGTCGATCTGAAACTTGTAATAGGTGATGTTCTGAATGGCTCCCGCGACCTTCTCCAGGATCGGGCCCGCCTCGGGGCTGAACTCCGCTTTGCCCACATTGTAGAAGGCCGAGCTGGAAAACTCCAGCACGATCCCTTCCGAGCCCATGTTCACCGTCACGTTGCCCGCCTTCTTCTCGGGCGCAAGCAACGAATCGAGGTCCTGCTTGATCTCGGCAAGCGGCGTCTTGACCTTCTCCTCCTTGCCGACCTCCGAGCGCAAGCCTTTGCGCATCTGCTCGAACAGGGCCGGGTCCACCTTGGAAATGGCCGCCATGGTCAGGAAAAAGCACATCAGCAGCGTCACCATGTCGGCGTAGCTGATGAGCCAATCCTCCTCCGTATGCTCGTCCAACTCATTGGCGCGCTTGCGGTTCTTGTGATGACCCAAGGACATCGGCTAGACCTTGGCGGACTGCATGTTGTACTGCTGCTTCCGATCCAGGAAGGAATTGAGACGATCCTGCACGTACAGTCCTGAACGCCGCTCCATCAGCATCGTCAGGCCCTCCAGGATGAGGTAATCGCGGAAGCGCTCGATGCTCAAGCTCTGCTTGATCTTGGTCGCCGTGGGCAGGAAGAAGAACCGCGCCGCCACGATGCCATAGAGCGTGGCCGTGAGCGCCAGGGCAAGGCCCGGCCCCAAGGATGCGGGATCAGACAGCTTGCCCAACATCGTGATCAGGCCAAGCAGGGTTCCCACCAAGCCCATCGCAGGAGTCATCGAACCCATGGTATTCAAGATGTGCGAGGCCTGGAGCTGGCGAAAATACTCCTCCTCGATGTTGGTCTCCCCGAAATTACGGATGTCCTCGATGGTGTAGCCTGTCGAGGCCAAGGCGAAGATGTACTTGATGAAGTCGTCCTTGCTCTCCCGCGCAATCGCATCGAAGGCCTTGTTCCCTTCGGTCTGGACCCGCTTCTGCCAATCCATGAACTGCTTCACATCGCCCATCAGGGTCTTGGGGGTGATGGGCTGGTGCAGGTAGATGCGCAACATGCCCATCATCGCGGAGGCGACGTACTTCGCGCGAAAGCCCACCAGCGTGACCGTGAGGGTGCCACCCACCACGACCAGGAAGCTGGGAAAGCTCACGTAGGTCATCCAGTTGTCGGTCTCGTGGTGGATGGTCCAGGCAAGGATGGCGAACCCGGCAAGCAGGCCGAAGATGGTGGATGGCGAAATCATCGGACGGTCTCCTGAGGCAGGCGTATCAGCATGTCGGACACGCCGGGAAAATCGGGATCAAGGGACAAGGCCTGCTTCCAATGGAAACGCGCCAACGGAAAATCCTTCAAGGTCCACGCGATGCTTCCCGCCAAGGCGTGAGCCTCCGGAGTCGGGCGCGCCTCGATCGATTTGCGTGTCAGGATCTGGGCTTCTTCGTAACTGCCTTTGTAGAAGGCGTCCTGCGCCTTGCGAATGGCTGAAGTCACTTTCAACGTCGCACCGTCGCTGTCCCCATTGGCTGGTCGCACCGCAGCATCCACGATCTTGCGGTTGTCTTCCCGCACGGAGGAGTCGATCGTCACGTTGCGGGACGCCGTGTTCTGGGACATTGCGAATTTCGATCCTTGCGAATCCGCAATTTTCCCGGTATCGATCCTGGCCCGGGTGTTCGACATGTCCAGGAAGATGTCCGTGTTGGCCACATCCACTTGAAGCGATGCCTTGGATGCCGAGTTGCCATACTCGATGGTGACGATCGTCGGTCGAGGCGCTTCGGGTTCGACCGCTCTGTGCCTTGGGGTCGGCGCTTGGGTGGTTTGAGGCGCCGGCGGCTGCGAACAGCCCGCAAGCAACGCAGCGGCAAGGAGAGTCAGCGTGATTTTTTTCATCCGGCAATCTCCCTCAGAAGGTGTAGTGGAAGAAGGAGGCTTCGTAGGCGATGCTGCCTCCCTTGAGAACCTTCCGAACATTGGTGAGCTGCCCCACCAAGTCCGCGCCCTTGGGAAACACGAGAATCCCCGCGCTGAGCGAGAAGTGCTTGCTCAGCTTGGAGCGATAGCCCAGTGCCAAGGCGCTGAGGTGATCGCGGTACAAGAACGGGATGATATCGCGATACCCGATGTAGGTGCCCAACCAGTACCCTTGGTCGGGATTGGCCTTGCGAAAGAAGACCCCCGTGAACTCGATGCCAAGCGTCAGGGCATGCACCGATGGGGAATAGAATACGGTGTCTGGCAATCCCCAAGTTCCGAAGTGCGCGTAGCCTCCAGAAACCGTGAACAGGAATCGCTTGTCCTGGGTGATCGCCTCCGTGA
>JBDKGV010000017.1:0-24101 GCA_039798005.1 Fibrobacterota bacterium | reverse complement strand
ATGGACGGGGCGATGCCGTGCTCAGGCAGGCAAAGAACCCATGAATGGCTGGTGAATCTACTCAGCGCGACGGAAACGGTGAAATCGATGCTACCAAAGCTGGAGATCAACCGCGCAGACTCCTAGGCCGGGTCTGGGGTGGAGCCCCAGAGCAATGCCGCACGCAGTGCACAAAAATCGCAGTGGAAACCAAAACCGAGCGTCGCTCGAAAGCACGAAGGCCTAGCGAGGCCTGATTCAGGCCGGATCGGGCGGCAGATCCTTGCGTTTGGAGGCTGTCACGGCCAGCACGTCGCAGCGCTCGTTCTCGGCGTGTCCATTGTGACCGCGCACCCATTCGATGCGCACGAACTTGCCCGCCATGGCCGCTTCGAGCGCCTGCCACAGGTCGACGTTGGCCACCGGACCGCCGTCAGCCTTGCGCCAGCCCTTGCGCTTCCAGCCGGCCAGCCACTTCTTCTCGATGGCGTCCACGATGTAGCGTGAATCGGTGGTGAGCACGGCCCGCTCGCCGCGGGGAACTTCCTCCAGGCCCACGATGGCGCCCATCATCTCCATGCGGTTGTTGGTGGTGTGCCGCCATCCGCCGGAAAGTTCCTGTCGACCGTCCGGGCCTTCCACGATGGTTCCCCATCCGCCGGGCCCGGGGTTGCCGGAGCAGGCGCCGTCGGACCAGATCTTCCAAGCAGCTTCGCGGGAAGAACGGTCGGTGGCCTCGGATGCCTTGGCTGCGGCTGGTGCGGCGGCAGAGGCCGCGGCTGCCGCATAGGGGGAGAAGGGCGTGTAGGGAGGGCGTTCCGCGGCGAGTGAGGCCGGCGCGACGGGGACGGAGGCCGATGCGGTGCGCGGGCTTGCGGCCTTGCGTGCAGCAGGGGCGGGAGTTCCGAACAGGTCAAGGATGGCCGGTGTCGGGGCCTTGCGGCGCTCGATCTCCAGCATGTCCAGGGCCGCGGCCTCGGGGGTGACGCCCATCTCGCGGGCTCGGGAAAGCAGCCATGCGGACTGCTCGTCTGTCAATTTCAGCGTGAGTAAGTGTTCCAAGTGCGCGAAAGCTACTTACTATTCCACTCATGCAGTTCACGGTAGCGAAGTCGGCCTTCCTTGAGGCTCTCCAGGTTTGCGGCAATGCCGTGCCTGCCAAGAGCACTCTTCCCATCCTTCAGAACTTCCTGCTCACCGTGCGGGGCGGCCAATTGCTGCTCACCGCAACGGATCTCGATCTGGGTGTGCGCATGGCGATCCCGGTCCAGGTGGTCGAGGAAGGCGAGCTGGTCGTGCCGGCCCGTCACCTGATCGACGTGGTGAAGGAACTGCCCGATCTGCCCATCGACGTCTCGGTCAAGGACTACCACCTTGCGCTGAAGAACGAGAAGGGCTTCTCCGGAAAGCTTGCCGGTGTGGACGCCGGGGAATACCCCGCCCTGCCCGACCTCGAAGGCGACACCTTCCAGGTTCCGGCCACCGTGCTGCGCGACCTTTCGGAACGCACCTTGTTTGCCGTGTCCACCGACCAGACCCGCTTGGCGCTCAACGGCGTCTACTGGGAGCCGGTCGATGGCCACATGGTCATGGTCGCCACCGACGGCCACCGCCTGGGCCACGCTAACGCCAATCTCGACGCCTCGCATCTGCAAGGTGGCGTGATCCTTCCCCCCAAGGCCATCCAGCAGGTGCTGCGCGTGGCGGTGGGTGACGATGCCGTGGTGGATGTCCAGCTCTCCAACAATTCCGCCCGCTTCCATTGCGGCGTGGTCGAGATCTTCACCAAGCTGATCGAAGGTCCCTACCCCAACTACCGCCAAGTGGTGCCGCGCGCTCATGCACGCGAAGCCGTGCTGCCGCGCGAGGAGTTCATCTCCGCCGTGCGCCGCGTGCAGACCTTGGCCAGCAAGTCGACCCGTCAGATCCGCCTGTCGTTCCGCTCGGGGCGTCTGGAAATCTCGGCACAGAACTTGGACGTGGGTGGCGAGGCCCGTGATGGCTTGCCCGCCGAGTTCGAGGGCGAAGCCTTCGACATCGGCTTCAACGCGCAGTATCTCGAAGGCGTCCTGAAGCTCGTGGTCACGCCGTCGGTGCGTCTGAAGATGAACAGCCCTGTCCAGGCCTGCGTGGTGGAACCCGCCGTCGACGAGCCGGACTGCTTCTTCATCCTCATGCCCTTGCGCCTGGCCGACTGACATGCGCGTCCTGCGCCTTGCGGTGCGGGATTTTCGTTCCTGGGCCTTGGCCGACATCGAGCCCCATTCGGGAGTGAACCTCCTGTTGGGGCGCAACGGTGCCGGCAAGAGCAACCTTCTGGAGGCCGTCCATTTGGGCTGCCTGGGACATTCGCCCCGCACGCGCCGCGAGGTCGAGCTGATCCGCTGGGGATCGGCTCATTTCGACCTGCGCCTGGAAGGCACCAACGGCCCGGAACCGGTGGCATTGGCCGCGCGTTGCCGCACCGATGGACGCAAGGAAACCCGCGTCAATCTGGAAACGGGGAGACTCTTCTCGAAGCTGATCGGGCATCTCACCGTGGTGGGTCTGTCACCCGACGACATGGACCTGGTGCGCGGTGGCCCGCAGGTGCGCCGCAGCTTCCTGGACGAACTGCTGTGCCAGCTCGACCCGTCGGCGATGGAAGAATTGCGCACCCTCAACCGCGTGCTCAAGCAGCGGCTGGCCGCGCTTCGAGAGCCCGAGACCTTCGATGGTGACGTGCGCGCGGTGCTCGACGACCAGCTCGTGGAGGCAAGTCTGCCCGTGCTCAAGCGTCGCTTGGATCTGGTGGAGGCGTTGCGCCCTCGGGTGCGGGGCATCTACCACCATCTGTCGGGGCGTGAAGAGGCGGACCTCTTCTACAGGGGAAGCTATGGCGAGGAGGTCTCGCCGCAATGGGATCTCGACTCGTTGCGCGAGCTTCTGGTGCGCCGCCGCACCCACCTGCGCAATGCCGAAAGCGCGGCGGGAAGTTGCCTGTGGGGACCGCAGCGCGACGACCTGATCCTGACGGTTTCGGCCCAGATGGCGCGTGCCACCGCAAGCCAAGGCCAGGCAAGATCGCTTGCCATTGCGCTGCGTCTGGGCGCCGCCGGTCTTCTGGAAGAGGTCCGCGGGGCTAGCCCAATCCTGCTGCTCGACGATGTATTTGCCGAACTCGACGGGCCTCGCCGCGAACGGCTGGCGGCTCTGTTGCCCCAAGGGGGCCAGGCGTTCCTGGCCTCACCGCGTCGCGCCGACCTGCCTTTCGAGGTGGATCGTACTTTCCTCCTGACGGACGGAAAGGTGGAACTGGCATGACAGAAATTGTCAAATCAAGGGCGACGCGATGAACTTCAACAAGCCTTGGTCCCATGGCGGGTCGATTGACGCGAAGGGTGCGAAGAAGCGCTGGAGCGCGCGTGGCGAGGAAGTCGAGCCCAAATCAATCGGCGATGCGATGGCAAAGCTCCTGGCAGGAACGGCCTTGGGCGGCAAGCTTGCTCTCTCGAATCCTCAGACCCGCGTGGGGCTGGAAAAGGCCTGGGGAACCGGGCTTGCGGCGCGCTGCGAGCTTGTGTCGCTGGAGAAAGGTCTCCTTGCCGTGCGCGTCAAGGAGGCGGCATGGCGCTACGAGCTGGGTTTTCGCAAGACGCAGCTGCTTGAGCAGTTGCAGAAGGAATGCCCCTCCCTTGCCGTGCGCGATCTGCGCTTCGTGCCGTGATTTAGTAGCGTTCCAGTTCTTGCAGATGTTTGCTTTGCACTAGGAGTGACCCCCATGTTTGACCTGATTGGCAGGACCGTCCTGATCACCGGCGCATCCAGCGGATTCGGCGAGGCCTTGGCGCGCCTGTGCGCCCGCGAAGGCGCGCGCCTGGTGCTGTGCGCCCGCCGCGAAGGCAGGCTTGCCCGATTGGCCGAGGATCTGCGCGAGGCGCATGAGACCGAAGTGCTCCTGCTTCCGTTGGACGTGACGGATTCCGCTGCGGTCACAACGACCTTGGCATCGTTGCCGGAGGCCTTCGCCAAGGTGGATGTGTTGGTGAACAACGCGGGACTGTCCTTGGGTCTGACCCCGATTCATGAGGGTGATCCGTTGGACTGGGAGCAGATGCTGCGCACCAATGTCGAAGGGCTTTTGCGGGTGACGCGTGCGCTGGTGCCGGGCATGATCGAGCGGGGGCGTGGCGACATCGTGAATGTGAGTTCCATCGCAGGCCATGACGTGTACCAAGGGGGCGCCGTCTATTGCGCCAGCAAGCATGCGGTCGATGCCATCTCGCGGGGCTTGCGGATGGATCTTGTGGCCACGCCGCTGCGGGTGCATCAGATCAGTCCGGGCTTTGCCGAGACCGAGTTCTCTGTGGTGCGCTTCAAGGGCGACAAGGTGCGGGCCGACAAGGTGTACGAGGGAATGAAGCCCCTGACGGCGGAGGATGTGGCGGAGTCGATCCTTTGGATGATCACGCGTCCCGCCCACATTCAGGTGGGCGATCTGGTGCTGTGGCCTACGGCCCAAGCCTCGCCCACGCTGGTGCACCGGTCCCTTGAGATGGATCCGAACCCGTCGAGCATCTGGGACATCTCCGAGCACTGACAAAATTTGTCTTCAACGGGTGCGGCGCCGTTCCACCCACCGGCCAACGGTGAGTTGCAGCGCGATGGCCACCAGGATGGCAAGCGCAATGCGCAAGGAAACCGGCGCGCGCAAGGCGATCGCAAGCACCAGCCAGTGCGACAGGTAGAGCGGAAAGGACAGATCTCCGATCCAACGGTCCCAAGTCCAGTCCTTGGTCAGGCGGAAAAGGGATGGAAGTGAAATGGCAAGCACCGCCACGAAACCGAGCGAGCGCGGTTCGGGGCCGATCCTCCAAAAGACCAAGAGCCCCAAGACCAAACCCCACGCAAGCACCGGAACCGGCTTGGGCAAATCGAGCTTGAACCTTCGTCCGAGGTTCCATGCCAGCATGCCGACCAGGAAGTAACCCAGCGAGGTCGGGAAGAACCGATAGCTCCATGGATCGAAGTCCAGTCCTTTCAGGGCGAGCCAACCCTTGAGCCCCAAAGACAAGGCTGCCAGGCCGGCGATCCAGCCAATCCGCAGGCGTGCGATCCACGGGCACAGCAGGTAGAAGCAAAGCTCAAGCGACAGGCTCCACGAGGGTGCGATGGGGAGAAACGGGTGCAACGGAAGCGCGGCCGCGCGGAAGTCCGCCACGGGCAATAGCGCCCCGGTGCCGACTTGGGCGGCCATGAAAAGGACCGCATCCTGCAGAAACAAGAAGGGAATCGAGAATCCCAAGAGCAGGAGTGGCCCGACCCCCAGATCCCCGCCGTGGGTGAGCCACGCCCCCAAGAGTCCTGCGCGGGTGCCGCCACTGGAAAGCCACAGCAAGGCGGAAAGGCCGATGGTGATCCCAAGGATGGTCCAATACATGGGGAAGAGGCGCAGGAAGCGGTTGCGGTAGAACTGCCGCAGCCGTCCTGCATACCGGTCCTGCAAGATCATGGCCATGTAGAAGCCCGAGATCACATAGAAGGCCTGGACGGCGAGTTCCCCTCCGACCATGACAAAGCCATTGGCGGGACCGGCATGTTCCAAGAGGACGGAAAGGGCCAGCAAGAATCGGATCAGGCCCATGCACGCCGGTCATGGAAGGGGAATGGCTTCATTCCAGGAAAACTAGTCCTCGTCTTCCTCTTCCTCATTCTTTGAACCGGGGAATATGGCGGCCATGGCCTTGGTCTTGAGATGCTGGTCGCGACCGGCCAGTTGCTCCACCGTCGAGCTTGGAGTTGCGTTGGCGATTCCGGCGGCGTTCAGGCGAATCACAAGGGAATCCACCGGGACATTGCGGGCGGTCGCAAGGGAGGCCAAGGGGATGCGCTCCAGGGTTTGAGCGATTTCGCGATTGGGCCGATGTTCGTCTTCTTCCTCCTCTTCCCCCCCAGTGATGGGCAGGAGTGCCCCGATCAGGATCAAGGCGCCTGCGGCGACGAAGGCCTTGCCCCAGGTTCCGCTCAGGTGCTTGAGCACGCTGTTGCGGTGATCCCAAAGGTGCAAGAGGGCGCCAGCCAGCAAGGTCAAGCTCAACCACTCGTGGATGGGTTTGACCAAACCCCATTCGACTTCGAAGAAGAGGCCAAGGCCGGTTCCCGCCGTGAGCAGGAAGGTGCCCATGGTCAGTGGCGTGACCCATTTCCGTATGGACGAGAACTTCTTGGGACTGGGCGCGGATTCTGGTGTGATCATTGGGCATAACTCCGGTGGTGTGCACTGTGGATCGGGGGGTGGGTCATACAACATCCTAAAATCGGCGGTGCTCTGCACGTTCAAAGATGCACAGCCGTGTTGCAGGAGTCCATTGAGGGCTCTTTCGAAGGGGGTGACCTCCTATCTTTCCCGGTGCAACCAACGGAGGCGTTCGTGACGAAGAAGCTTGTGGTCGGAATCTGTCAAAACATCGCAGTGGAAGGCGCCGACGGCAACTGGGCGCTTTTCGAGACGCAGGTGCGCGAGGCCGCGGCCCGCGGCGCCACCGTGGTGTGCAGCCAGGAGCTCTTCACCGCCCCGTATTTCTGCCAGGGCCAAGAGCACCAGCACTTCGATCTGGCCGAGACCATTCCGGGCCCCTCCACGGCGCGGGCGCAGGTGCTTGCCAAGGAACTGGGTGTGGTGCTGGTCATCAGCCTGTTTGAAGAGCGTGCCCCGGGCCTCACGCACAACACCGCCGTGGTGGTGGAGTCCGACGGCAGCATCTTGGGGACCTACCGCAAGATGCACATCCCGCAGGACCCCGGCTTTGACGAGAAGTTCTACTTCGCCCCCGGTGACCAGGGCTTCAAGTGCTTCGAGACCTCCGCGGGCAAGATCGGCGTGCTGATCTGCTGGGACCAGTGGTACCCCGAGGCCGCGCGGCTGACCGCACTCCAAGGCGCCGAGGTGATCTTCTATCCCACCGCCATCGCTTGGGACGACCTCGAGGACCCGTCGCTTCGGCCGGCCCAGGTGGACGCCTGGCAGACCTCGATGCGTGCCCACGCCATCGCAAACGGCGTCTTCGTGGCGGCTCCCAACCGCATCGGCCGCGAAGGGCGCCTGGTGTTCTGGGGCAATTCCTTCGTGTGCGGGCCGGATGGACAATTTCTGTCAAAAACCGATCACGAGGCCCCCGAGGTCCTGGTGGTGGAGTGCGACCGGGAGCGCATCCGGGAGACGCGCCGCGTCTGGCCCTTCCTGCGCGACCGCCGCATCGACGCCTACGAGGGCATCCTCAAGCGCTTCGGAAATCCGTAACCTCTCCTGATGCACGACGCGCTGGGAATCTTCCTTGCCCAAGTCCTGGCCATCGTCGCGGTGGCCCGGCTCCTGGGCAAGGCCATGTCCCTGATGGGCCAACCGTCGGTGGTGGGCGAGATGCTTGCCGGCGTGGTGTTGGGGCCCACCCTCTTCGGGGCGCTGGCGCCGAATCTGCACGGGATGCTCTTTGCCCCGGCCTCGCTGGGTGCGCTGCAATTGGCCAGCCAGCTGGGCGTGATCCTCTACCTCTACACCCTTGGGCTGGACCTCGATCCCAAAGATCTGCGCTCGCGTGGGGCCCTGACCTTGAGCCTTTCGGGAATGGCCCTTCCCTTTGCGCTGGGCGTGGGCTGTGCGGTGTGGCTGCACGGGCTTGGTTGGACAGAATCTGGCAAATCCCACATCGCCTTCGCGCTCTTCCTCGGGGTGGCGATGTCCATCACCGCTTTTCCGGTGCTCTCGCGCATCCTCTCCGATCGGGGTCTGCAGGCCACCGAAATCGGGAAACTGGCGCTTGCGGCGGCAGCGCTGGGCGATGTGGTGGCGTGGTGCGCACTTGCGGTCGTGGAGACCTTGGGCCGCACCGGCAGCCTTGCGGGCGAGATCCCGGTCCTTGCGGGCATCGCGACCTTCGCAGTTTTGACACTTTTTGTCGTGCGCCCCTTGCTTGCGCGCCTGGTGAGCTGGAAGCGCTGGGACCTCTCCCCCACCCAGGGGACGCTGTCGTTTTTCGTGCTCACCGCGTTTGCCTTGGCCCTGTGCACTCAGGGACTTGGGATCCATGCACTTTTCGGGGCGTTCTTGGCGGGTGTGATCACGCCCGGGGCTCCGGCGTTGCGGGCCTTTTTGCACAAGCGGCTGGAGGGATTTGCCGGGGCAATCCTGCTCCCGCTCTTTTTCGCGTGGACGGGCCTGCGCACCCAGTTCGACGGATTCCATCCCGAGGACGCGCTGGTGTTTGCGGTGCTTTTGGTCGCGGCCGTGGGCGGCAAGCTGGTCGGAAGCGCCCTGCCCGTGCGCCTTTCCGGCGGAACCTGGAACGATGGCATGCGAGTGGGCATCCTGATGAACACGCGCGGCCTGATGGAACTGGTGGCCCTGAACGTGGGGCTGGATCTTGGGATCCTGCCGCCCCGCGTCTTTGGCTTGATGGTCATGGTGGCCGTGGCGACCACGCTGATGACCGGCCCGGCGCTTACGGCCTGGGAACGGATCGCCCGACCCCGCTTGTCCTGAGGATCCCGTCAACGGGCGTCTCGAAGGAGCTCAAAGCGAGGGAGGAGTCTCCTCCAGCAGCCATTCGGCCAAATGGCGATGACGGATTCCGTCGCGCGACAGGTCGATGGGGTCCAGGCTCAGGATCGTCTTGGGGTGGTTGTCATCGATCGCAAGCAGGCTGCGGAATTCGCGCTCCACCGTGGCCGGTTCGGCAAGCAGGTAGCACACTTGGAAATATTCGATGGCGCCGTTTCGGGTGGCCACGAAGTCGATTTCCCAGTCGCCCACTTTCCCGATGTCCACGGTGTATCCGCGCCGGATGAGTTCCAGGAACACGACATTTTCCAAGAGTACCCCGATGTCTCCAAGGCCTCTTCGCAGCAGGGCGTTGCGCAAGCCCAGGTCGGTGGCGTAGATCTTCTCGTGGATTTCCAGATGCCGTCGCCCACGCAGGTCGTAGCGCTTGACGCGATGCAGGACGCAGGCCCCTTCGAGATGGTGCAGATAGGTCTGGACGGTGTCCACGCTGACCTTGATGTGCTGGGACTTGAAGAAGTCCGAGATGCGCTTGGGGTTGACCAGCGATCCGATCTGGTCGAAGTGGTAGCGCTCGATGCGCTCCAGCAAGGCCACGTTGCGGATCTCGTGCCGCGCCACCACGTCGCGCAAAAGGACGGTGCTGTGGATGGCCTCCAAGGTCTGCTGTTGCAGTTGGGGGTCGTCGGTCATGTGGTGCAGCGTGGGCATGCCACCCAGGCGGAGCCAGCGTTCGAATTCCACTTGGCTGTGAGCCTGCTTGCGGATCTCCAAGGTCTCGGCGTAGCTGAACGGCAGCACGAGAATCCCGATCCAGCGACCGCTGAGCAGCGTGGCAAGCTCGGAGGAAAGCAGGTGCGCGTTGGAGCCGGTCAAAACGATGTCAACGTCGCCGCGCTTGTGCAGGGCGTTGACGACCTTCTCCCACCCATCGATCAACTGAACTTCATCGATGAGCAGATGCTTGGGGCCGGGGGTCTCCAGCCACGGCTCGACCACGGCGCGCAGTTCCAGCCACGAGTCCATCCCCGCATGCTCCAAGGAATCGCGCTCGATCATCAAAATCTGCGGACTGGGAATCCCATGCAGGGACCCAAGCCGCTCCCGCCACAGTTGCAGGAGCACACTCTTGCCCACGCGCCGCATGCCCGTCAGCACCTTGATCAGCGGAGTGCCTCTCCAGCGATCCAAGGTCTCCAGATATTGCTGACGAACCTGAAAAGTTTCACTCATAACTGAAATATACACAGAATCTAAAAAGATTCACCTACATCTGAAACTCTTGGCGCCTCCCGCCCAGTCCTTCGACTCCGCTCAGGGACCGGGCGTGACCGGGCTGCCTGCCAAGCCACCGCTACGCGGGGGTCTTGGGCGAAGCCGGCATCCCTGGCGCGTGGGTTTACTCCCCTAGCTTTACGCGGCGGACCCAGCCGTGGTTGGGTTGGTACTCAAGCACAATGCCATGGCTCCCCTCTTTTACAGGCCGTCCCTGAAGGTCCAATCGCAGTGCGGCACCTGGTGCAAGGCCTTTGACGCGCTTCTGAATGCCTGTGGAAACAGGTGCGGCAGTTACTCCTAAGGAAATGGAGCTATGATCACCTGGCTTAAGTCCATCGTAACCGGCACTCATGATTGCGTAGATCGCCGTATCTCCTGGATTCTTATTGAATACAAAGGGTCCCCCCAGTGGCCTCACAACAGTCACTTCTTTTGAAGGCAGACGAATAATTCCTGATGCGGCTGAAGATGTGGTTGTGACATAGCTAAATTTGAAATTCCACTTACCCGTGATTTCTGCCAAATTCAGCCTGTATATCTCTACCTGAAATGGCCCGCCTACCGAATATCCTGTCCAATTATCCTTCTCTGCAGTATCTTGTAATGCTTGCACGATTGTCACATTTGTTGTTTTGTAAGTTGGCCACTCGCTTTTATCAAGATTAAAAGCCAACCGAGCCACCATTTCCACAAAGGTTTTGGTAAACAGAGATTCATCATATCCCATTTTTATCATGACGCGGTGTGCCCATACAGTTTCTGATGTCAATGACCCATTCTCAATGATCATATTTCGATTTTCCCACAATTGGCGTACAATGATATCCCCATACGCCTTCACCATCGCCGTGACCATCGGGAATTCGGCAAGTTCCTCCTTTTCCCATGTGCTGAATGCTGGCTGATTCACAATATTCACAAATTTCTGCAAATATTGCCATTCATGGTGAATGTCAGGGTAGACGCGGGTGGCAAACCATATCGCAGACATCTCATGAAAAGCGAGGATGAAGGTGCCGTCAAATTTCTTCTGCAAGGCATGAAAGAATTGATGCGCCAAGGTCACACGCCATCCCAAGTCGGGGCGCTTTGAATAGTCGTACAGCACCGAATCCAGCAGATTTGGCGTATTGATCGGGTTCACCTTCACCTGGAAGGCTTTGCTGGTGCTGGAATTCACAAAGTCGTTCTCTGCCACCACCTCCAGACCCTTGGGGGTCGACGTATCCTGGCCGGGTGCTGTGCAAAATCCATACATCCCATCAGGTCCCCAAGACGGCACGAAAGTGGCCATGTCGCCAATGGCCACCGGGAACTTGCCTGCTGGCACATCCTGCCCGTAGCCCAGCTCACGCTTGGCGGCCACAGGCTGAGGGTAGCCCATGGTATCGATGGCCAATCGCCAGATCCGCTCCAGTTCCTGGGCAATGTCGTCCACATTGTCGGGATGGCCATTCCCGTCCTTGTCCACCGTGGCCCCAGCGATGGCGTGCACGCCGGTCTTGGAGTAGAACACCGCAAAGTGCTCTGTCTCCTTCGTAAAAACCGGTTCGGCAGCCGCGCGAGCCGCAAGGCGTGGAGCCGTTTTGGCGGCTGGGTCCAGGCTCGCGTGAGCGACCACGCCAAGCGCCAGAGTCAGGGCAAGGGCCTTACCCCCCCCAGCGATTTTTATGCCAAAATTTGTCATTGGGAACTCCACGGGATGTGTTTGGTTTACCACCGGTAAGGTAATCACTAACTGTTGCTCTGGACCCTCCCGGTCCAGACCAGGGCCAAAGGGATGCCGCCATCCCTTTGGAAACCACCGCCAGCCGTTCCGCCGGCTGGACCCACGGATTTTCGCAACTACTTCACGAGTCGTGCCACCACTGCGATCAGCAACCTTGCGACTCAACCGGCCACAGTGCGCCCCGCGCGATCAGGATCGCAACACGGGGACCCCATTTCCGGGGAATGCGATCAAAACTGTCTTGGGTGTGGTTCTGCGCCAGGGATGCCGCCCGAGAGGGCCAAGACCCCGCAGCCGCGGCTGTGGCGAGGAGGCTTGGCAGGCAGCCCGACCCGCTTGCGGGGGGCGCCCAATCTCTGTGGACCGTGGGCTACCGGGCCTTGAGTTGGTGGAAGACCTGGCGGGGGCCGGCTCCGATCAGGCGCACGCGCCCTAAGGTCAGATGGGCGTCCGAAGTGGCGGTCCAGGTCATGCCGTACACCGCGCTGAAGTCGCCGCCCGATTCGTCGCAGGAGAGGATGGCGACCGGAATCTCCACCAGCGAAAGCGTGGATGTCAGGTTGATCGGGACGTGGCAGGCGAGCTTGCTCCCGCTCGCGGAGCGGATGGCGATCTGGAAGAGCATCGAGCCGGAGCCCGAGGCCAGGAACCGAACGAACCGGACCTTGGTGAAGTCGGCCAGGAAAGGCGTGGTGGTGCCCGGGGCGAAGGAACCGTCGAGGTCGTTGCCCACCAACGCGTAGCGCTGGGTACGGGCCGGGTCCAAGGTGAAGTCCATGCTCAGGCAGAATCCGTCTTCGCACGGGATGCGGGCCTGGCGCGTCTCGGAAGGTGCGGTGAAGGAATTCCCGCCTTCGTTCCGGTCGGTCACGGTGAACCACCAGCTGGCGCCCAGCAAGGCGCCGTAGCGGTTCTGGAGAGGAGCGTCGGCAAAGTCCTCGACCAGCACGGAGTCGGAGTCCGCAGACAAGGTGGTGTCGATTGAGCGGTCGGTCAGGGTCACTCGCCCCAGCAGGGCAAGGCCGGAATCGGTGGCGGCCACCACCGACCAGGTGCCACGGGAAAGGCCCTTGAATCGCCACGAGCCGTCGCTGGCCATCGAAGCCTGATATCCGGTGCCAGCCAGATGGACGGAGGAGATCACCTCCGATGGAACCGAGGCCATGACCCGCAAGGACAGCGCAGGCCGAGCCTTCAGTTCCCGTAGCGAGTCGCTTCCGGGCTTGACCTCCAGACGGCCGGCATGCAGGCTGTCGTCGATTTCCAAGGCCACGGGAGTGCTGTCGGGCAGTTCGAAATGGACGACGCCGATGGAGTTGGTCCGGCTGTGCGCGAGCACCGGGGTCGCATCCGCTCCGACGCGGGCGTTCCATTGGTTGCCCAAGGCGATGACCCGCACTCCGATGGCGGGCAACGCAGCTCCGGTGGAATCGGTGATCCGTGCGGTGAGGCCGGAAGTCTCGGTGCTGGGGCCTTGGGCGGAGAGGCTGTCGGCGCAGCTCCACAGTGCGATCGACAGGGCGCAGCACAGGATCGGAAGGCGCTTCACGGTGTGACCTCGTGAGTCATCGGGAACAGCAGGATCCCCAAGTGATGGACGGCATTCTCGCCGGAATCGGAGGCCGCGATCTCGCGGACGCGGTGGCGGAACTTCACGATCTCGGCCTCGACCAGCTGGCGCCCTTCGGGCGAAAGGGACATGGTCAGGCTGGAAAGCGAGCGCTCGTGCCGGGGCATCCCTTCGATGGAACGGGAGGCAAGCGCGAGAGTGGAGGCATGGAACTGGTCCACTTGCACCGCTTGCACCGCTTCGCCCGTGCTGGTGCTGTGCGCATGGGTCCGGATCACAAGGGCGCCGTCCTTGCGCACCATGCCCAGCTTCAGGAGCAGTTCGATGGATTCCTGGGCCTTGGCAGCCGGGATGGAAGGGCGCAGGCGCTTGCCCAAGGCCTTGTAGTCACCGTCGAAGGGCTTGATGTAGAGGAGTTCCAAGATGGCGGTGTGGTGCCACTTCTCGAAGAACTGGAAATGTTCCGGCGGCACCAGATGGGCCGTGGCTTCTCGGAAGGTTGCCAGGCGCTCCAGGTAGCGACGCTGTTCCTTCACGGACTTGGCGCGCTGGTGCAGCACCAAAAGCTCCAGGTAGTCCGATTCCTTGGGGTCCAAGCTCAGGAAGGCGGCAAAGCGCAAAGCCATGTCGGTGGTCATCCCGACCTTGCCGTTGAGCACCTGGGTGAAGTAGCTCGCCGACCGAAATCCCACTTTCTGGGCGATGTAGCGGCAGGAAAAACGAGGGTCGGCGGCGCGGCGGGTCTCGTAGAGGTCGCGCAAATAGACGCGGTAGTCCATGTAGTCGAACACGCGCACGGGGCCAGTGGGCGGCGCGCAAGAGCGTGTAGGAAAATTTGAAGGACTGTAGCGCATCTGATGGATATGATACATCGAAATATGGTCAAAATGGTTGAAATTCAGGGGAAATTGCCTGCGTAGTCGTGTAGCAAAAAAGTGTGTAGGAATTCTGCACGCAAAATGCCGAGGATCAACTCTATTCAGTGATGGCTCATCCTTTGCTAAGTCGGAATTGTCCTGCGACCCCTGAACTTCCCCCTAGGTTCCTTCTACACAGAGCACAGTTTGGCGGGAACGCCCGCCTTCCGTACTTACCAAGAGGTGCAACATGATGAGAGTGTCCAAGACCGCAGGGGGATTGCTGGCCGTGGCCGGGGTCGCCTGTGCGGCGATCGTCCAGGTCACCCCGGGAACGGTGAAGACCGAACTTCCCGCCCTCAAGACGGGGCGCGTGACCGGTACGGTCCTGTCCGTCTACAACACGCCGTCCACCTTCGAGGGGATCAAGCGGGGCCTCAAGGAGCAGGATTTCCGCCTGCTGCGCTTCCCCAACGGCAGCATGTCCAACTGGTACCACTGGAACGGCACGGGCAAGCACGATTCCGTGGGCATCTGGCACGCCGATCCCGACAAGGTGGGCCCTGGCATCCTGACCACTTCCCGCTACCGGGGAACCACCCAGCCGGGCTCGGGAGCCGGTTTCCAGTCCCGCCTCACCGATGGGCTCGACACGACTTTCTGGTGGAGCGACCCGGTGGGCGCCGCCCAGCCCTGGGTGCAGCTGGATTTCGCAGCCGAGACGGCCATCGACTCCATCCGCATTGATTGGGGCAAAATCCGCTCCGACAGCGTGGAGGTCGGAAACCTTGCGACCACTTACTGGAACGGTTTTGGCGGCATGGACTCGCGCTTTGCCAAGCTTGCAGGCGCCAAGGTCGAAGGCTCGTCCACGACCTTCAAGATCACCTCCACCGACATGCGGTTCCTGGTGGTCAAGCCCACGGGAATCGGGGCCGACGGTGTGCAGATCGCTGAGATCACCGCATGGAGCGCCGGGAAGGAAGTCACCGTCAAGAGCACCTCGCCCAGCGTCCAGACTCCGGTGACGGCGATGGGCGCTCACCCGGGCAATGTCATGGCATCCAACTGGCCCGCTCCTCCGGCCTGGACCTTTGCCAAGTACTTGGATTACATCCAGTCCATGCCCAATGTCGAGCCGCTGATCTGCGTGAACTACGGCACCGGCACGGCCGAGGAAGCCGCGGCTTGGGTGAAGTACGCGAATGTCGACAAGAAGCTGGGTATCAAGTTCTGGGAAGTCGGCAACGAGATGGACGGCTATTGGGAAGAAGGCGGTCCTGTGACCGCGACCCAGTATGTGAACAAGTACCTGACCTATGCGCGTGCCATGAAGGCCGTCGATCCCTCGATCGTCATCTTCGGGCCGGTCATGTCCACCTCCGAGTTCGATGCGGCGGCCAGCATGCAGTTGGATGGCCTGACCTGGACCGAGGAAGTCCTGCGCCAAATTGGAGAAGCCGAGGTCAAGGACGGCGTGCGCTACTTGGACGGCTTTGATTTCCACGCCTACCCTTACTGGACGGCAGGGATGCCCAATACCGCCGCCGCCCTGACGGCGGTGCGCAAGCTCAAGCCGCGCTTGGATACCTTGGCGGCCATGATGAAGCGTCGTCTGCAAAATCCCGGTGAGCGTCTGGTGAACATGTCCGAGATCAACCTCTCGGTGGTGTCGATGGATCTCATGGTCCGCCCGGAAAATGCCGTGGGCATCGCCCTGGCCTTGAGCCAATTGGTCGAATCCAATGGCGGCAATTCCATGTCCATCATCTGGGAAGGCTTCAACGGCGGCAGCACCGGCGGTGCGGCCAATGGCGGCACATGGGGGACGCTGTCCCTCTTTGCGGATCCCCGTTCCGGTTCGGCGGCCTCCGAGCTCTATGCCCCGACTTCCGCGTACTGGGGCAATTGGATGGTCTCCAAGGTCTGGGCCATCGATTCCGCCAAGCCTCTGCTTGCCAAGATCACCGGAAACGCGACCCTCGAAGCGCATGGGCTGGTCCTGGGCGCCGACACTTCGTGGCTTCTGATGAACACCAGCGCCAAGATCTGCACTACCCAAGTCTCGAACTTCGCCAGCGGCTGGATCTACAGCTTCTCCGGTGCGCAGTACACTTGGAACGGATCGAGCGATCAGGCGTACGCGTTCCCCAATGCCGGGCCTTCGGGGCGCCCCATCCCTGCGGGCTGGAATCACCAGGTGATCCTTCCCGCCTTCAGCATGGCTGTGGTGCGCAACACTCCGGCCGTCCTTGCGGCCCCTGCGGGTGAAGGGCATGTGGTCAACCTCTCGATCGCCAAGAAGCAACTCGAGGTCAGCGACACGCTCAAGATCACGGGAACCCTCTTGCGTGCTCCTGGTGCCGCGGTGCCGATGCTCAAGGTCGGTGACACCATCGTCGGGCTGCAGGCGATCGACGGTGCATGGGATGCCGACCAGGAAGGCTTCGTGGCCTCGATCCCTGCCGGTGCGATCGGAGAAGGCGTCTGGAAGGTCGCCTTGGGCGCATCCGATTCCATTGGACTCACGATCACCGGCGTGGTGCGGCCCAATGTCTGGGTCGACCGGTTCAATGATCAGACGATGCCCTCCGAGCTGCCTTCGGCGGCCAAGTGGAACAGCTGGCACGCCGATGAACTGGAGGCGACCAGTGCATGGGATCTGAGCTTCGAGGCTCGCGAAGGCAACTCCAACGCCTTGCGCACCGATGCCGTGCTGGTGCAGCCGGCTGACCTTGGCTACGGAGTGCTCGGTTACACCGGACTTGCCTTGGACAGCGCCTTGGTGGCGAACTCGTTGGGTATCAAATTCGACTATGCCACGCGCCATTCGAGCAAGGCCGGCGGGTTCGCCTTGGGCATTCCCACCGATACCGTGAAGGACTACCAGGACTATTCGATCACCCTGGCCAACACCGATTCCAGCTGGAAGACCATGCGCGTGCTCTGGAGCCAGTTCACCCAGCCCAGCTGGGCCAAGCAGTGCGGTCCGCTCCAGGCCCGCCACATCAATGCGATCAACTTCCGCATCACCGGTGAAGGCAAGGCCGCGATGTGGCTGGACAACATCGCGCTCCTGGGAACCACCGGCGATTCCGTCTCCGGAATCAAGGGCGCAGCCCGCCGTTCCAAGCTCAAGGCCTTCCGCGTGCAGGACGCTTGGCAGATCGAGGTCCCGGCCGGTTCCAGGCTTGCGATGGTCGGCATCGACGGACGCCAGTTGGCATCCTTCGACGTCCAGACCCAAGCCCGCAGCGTGCGCTATCAGCCCGTCGGCTCGGGCGTGGTCTACGCGGTGCTCGAGACCCAAGGCCGTCGCGAACAGCGGGTGCTTCCGAACATCCGCTGAGGCGGCGGTTATTTAGTCAGAATTTGTCAAATTGCGCCTCGGCAAGCCTTTGCCGGGGCGCTTGTCGTTTCAGGTGCCGTCGGGAATGACGGGCTCCACCAGGTGGGCGAGCTGCTCCAGGCTCTCCTGCCAGCCCAGGTAGCAGAATTCCACCGGGATCGCCTCCGGCAGGTTCGCCTGCTCGATGTGGATTTCGGTGCCGCACAGCACGGGCTTGAGCTCGACGGTGACCTCAATCACCCCAGGAAGGTTCGGGTCGTCGAACTGGTCGGTGTAGCGCAGGCGTTCGTTGGGAACCAGCTCCAGGTAGGTGCCCCCGAAGGTCTCTTCCTTGCCGGTGCCGAAGTTGACGAACGACATCTTGAAGCTGCCGCCCACCTTGGCGTCCATCGCGTGCACAGTGGCGACAAAGCCGTGGGGAGGGATCCATTTGGCCAGCGCGGCCGGTTCCAGGAAGGCGCGGTAGACCTTCTCCGGCGTGGATTTCAAGATGCGGTGCAGGCGGACGGTTCCCATGGCTTCTCCCGGTGTGCAGGTACGAGGAAGAAGCTACAAGCGGATCCGTGTCAGGGCGACCAGGACGGAAGCGAGGCGACTCCGCCGTGCGTGAGCTGGCGGCGACCGGTGCCGTCGGGGTTGCACACCCAGATGTCGGATTTCCCGGCCCACTCGACCATGTAGACGAGATGGCGTCCGTCCGGCGACCATTTGGGATTGCGTCCGTTGGTCACGACCTGCTCGTTGGAACCGTCGGGGCGGATGGTGACGACTTGCCAGTCTCCTGCCAGCCTGCCGAAGGCGATTGCGTCGCCGTTGGGGGACCACGAGGCCTGATCATTGTATCCGCCTTGCAAAGTCAGGCGCCGGGTCGAGGAGCCTTCCCGATCCATGATGTAGATCTGGGGCTTGCCGGTGCGATCCGATGTGAAGGCCAGTTCCCAGCCGTTGGGGGACCACGAGGGCGAGGTTTGGATCGCCTCGTTGTAGCTCAGGCGTACGAGACCCCCGCCCGAGGCGTTGGCGCGATAGATCTGGCTTTGGCCCGACTGCGAGCTTGCGATGGCGATCTCCCCGTCCATGGCGCTCACGGTCACGGACGAATGGGTGCCTCCGAGTCCGTTGATCAAGGCCTTGGGCTTGCCGCCAGGTGCCATCTTCCACGCATGGGCGCCGTTGCCGCCCATGAAGGAGATCCACACCAACGCGCCGTCGCGATCGAAGGTCGGTGCCAGGTTGATCGAGCCGTTCTTCGTGATCGCCTCGGCATTGAAGCCGTCGTAATCCATGGCCCAGATCTCCTTCTTGCCCGGTTTTCCCTTCACGAAGGCGATGCGGGTGGAGGCGATGCCGCGTTCCCCGTAGATCTGGAACACGGCATCGTCGGAGAACCGGTGCGAGAGGCGCCGCAGGTCACGGGCCTTTCCGGTGTAGATCTTCTCGGTGAGCGGTTGGCGGCTGATCGCATCGAGAAGCTGGTAGCGCACCTCGATCTCACCGCCAGCCAGGTGGCGCGCGGCTCCCTTGATCAAGGTGGTGACGCCGTTGCGATGGAAGAAGACGGAATCCGCCTTGCCCTCGACCGGGACGATCTCGAAGCGGCCCGAGAAGGCGAGGTCCGAGCGCAGCACCTCCTCAGGGCGGGCCTGCTCGCCGAACTCGGAAAGCGCGTCGACCCCTTCGAAGGGAAGGATCGAGAGCCGGGTGATGTCCACGTTCCCGGCTTGGGAGCGCAGCACGAAGTCCTCCTGGGCCACGGTGCCGTGGAGCAGGACGGAAATTGTCAAGATCAGCGAATTACGGAGTACGGACTTCAAGAACATAGCGAAGCTTGACCTCATCCTTCGGCCAGGCGTCTGGCGGAGGCGGGAAGGTTTCCACGGCCGCGATGGCTCTCAGCGCCAGGCGATCCACCAGAGGATTGCCCGACGCGGAGGCCAAGGCGGGGCGGCCTGGCCGACCGTCCCGCGCTACGGAGAAAACTACTACCGGAGCGCCCTTGGGAGTTTGGGAACCGTCCGGGACGCGCCATTGGCGCTCGACGAGGGTGCGCACGCGCGTCAGCCACGCGCTCATGTAGGAAGGGGCTCCGCCGCCTCCGGCTCCGGTGCCGACCACCAACGTGTCGGTTCCGGTTCCGCCTTTGCCCTTGCCGGGTCCGGTGGCCGTTCCCGTCCCGCTTCCGCTGGCTGCGGGCTTGGTCACGGGGGCAGGCCCTGGCTTGGCGACCGCCTTGGGATCGGGGGGGGCAGGCTTCGCCTCGGGCTTGACTGGCAAGACCGCTGCGGCCTGAGGTTCATCGGAAGGAGGCGGAACCGGCTCGGGAGTCGCCTCGGGCTCGGTCGAGGTCTCTTCCGTCTGGCCTGATGCACCGCCTTCGGCGGCTCCGGCCGAACCTTCGGCAAGTCCGGGAATGCCCACCAGTTCGAAGGTCACCGGCGGTGCGGGTTCTTCCGAACGACCCAGCCAAAGGAAGGCGAGGACGGCTGCGACCACGGCGATGTGCGCCCCGATGGAGAGTCCCACATAGCGGGACAGGCCTTCCTCGCGACCCGTCATTGGGCCTCGATGGCCGCGGCACCGGGTTGGGTCAGGAACCCGATCTTGGTGGCGCCTGCGGCACGGATGCGGTCCACCGTCTCCAGCACCAGCCCATAGGGCACGGCGCGGTCGCCTTCGATGAACACGGCCTTCTCAGGGTTGCCACCCCACGCACGCTCGAAGTCGGAGGGAAAGGCCGCAAGCGTGGTTTCCTTGCCATCCACATAAAGCCGCCGCTCGGCGTCAAAGCTTACGGTGACGCTCTTCTTCTCGTTCATGGCCGGGGACGATCCCTTGGGCAGTTCGACTTTCACGCCTTGGGTCATCATCGGAGCCGTCATCATGAACACGACCAGGATGGCAAAGACCACGTCCATCAGGTTGGTGAGGTTCAGTTCCGGCTGGGGCGCCGGGGCCCGGGTGCGCCGCCGCATGCTCAGCCCAGGGTACGGCGGTGGAGCGAGAGCAGACGCGAGCCACCGACCAGCCAATCGCTTTCGATGCTGCGGATGCGCGCTGACAGGAGCTGGTGCCCGGCGGCGGCCGGGATGGCGACCAGAATGCCGAACAGGGTCGTGACCAAGGCTTCAGCGATGCCCGGAGCCACCACGGAGAGGGATGCCGAACCCATCTTGCCGATGGCGAAGAAGGCATCCATGATGCCCCAAACGGTTCCCAAAAGGCCCAGGAACGGGCCAAGCGAGGAGGTGACCACCAGAAGGCTCATGCGCTCCTCCAAGCGGGTGCGTTCCAACTCGATCCCGCTTTCGATGGCGGATTCGATCATCAAGGCGCTCTCAGGATGGTTGGGAGGAATGATGGCGGCTTCGGCCACTCCCCAGCGCAGCACGGTCCGCATGCCATCGGGAGTTCCCTTGGAGACCGCCCGTGAGATGTCCTCAAAGCAGGTGGCTTGGCCCAACTGGTTCATCATGACGCGGTCGGCCTGCCTCACGGCTCGGATCTGACTCCACTTCAGGAACAGGGTTCCCAGCGAGACCACGGATAGGACCACGATGAAGGCCATCACGAGAAATCCCGCGACACTCATGTGGAGAAGCAGATGGATCAACGGGAACGATTCGGAAAGCGGCATAGGTCCAAAAGTACCAAGGATGGGCGGGGGATGATGCAGAAAATGGGAATACGTCGAATGGGCCCCTTGGTGGAATGGCGTGCCGCCTTGATCAAGGCATGGCAAATCCCGTCCTTCGCACTTGGACCGGTCCAAAGGTCCGAAGAGCCTTGGTGCGGGAATCTGACACGATTCACTAGATTGTTCCCGTCCTCAAACCGGAGCCTCTTCCATGTTCAAGTCCTCGAAAATCCTCCTTGTCGGCCGTTTTGGCCAGGTCAGCTGGGAACTCCAGCGTACCCTTGCC
Organism: Fibrobacterota bacterium; assembly: GCA_039798005.1. Taxonomy (GTDB): domain Bacteria; phylum Fibrobacterota; class Fibrobacteria; order UBA5070; family UBA5070; genus JBDKGV01. The sequence goes on along the minus strand of JBDKGV010000017.1, from coordinate 2,883 downwards.
CCGCTTGGCGAGGTGGTGGCTCTGGATTACCCCGAGATCGACCTCACCGACTCCGAAGGTCTGCGAAAGATCGTGCGTGAAGTCAAGCCCACGGTGATCGTGAACGCCGCGGCCTACACGGCGGTGGACAAGGCGGAGACGGACCTCGAGAAGTGCCGCGCCATCAATGCGACCGGCCCTGCGGTGCTGGCCGAGGAAGCCGCCAAGCTTGGCGCCCGCATGATCCACTATTCGACGGACTACGTCTATCCGGGCGATGGCGAAGCACTCTGGACCGAAGACTCCCCCACCGGCCCCTTGAACGCCTACGGCCAGACCAAGCTGGAAGGAGACCTTGCCATCGCAGCGGCCCTGCCCAACGACCACCTGATCTTCCGGGTGAGCTGGGTCTACGGTGCGCGCGGCGGAAACTTCCTGCTCACCATGCTGCGCCTGGCCCGTGAACGCGAAGCTCTTTCCATCATCGACGACCAGATCGGCTCCCCCACCTCCTCGCGCATGATCGCCGAGGCCACCGCCTTGGCCCTTGCCCGCTGGACCACCCAGAGCGGCGTGTACCACATGCCTCAGGCGGGGTTTGTCAGCTGGCACGGCTTTGCCAAGTCCATCTTCGAGCACGACCCCAAGAAGTCCGAACAGGTCCTCAAGGAGCTCAAGGCCATCGGCACCGAGGCCTACCCCACTCCGGCGGCGCGCCCCAGGAACAGCCGCATGTCCGGCGCCAAGCTCCAGCGCGATTTCGGCCTGGCTCTCCCTCACTGGGAAGATTCCCTCAAGCAGGTCATCGAGACGCTGGGCTGATTTGACGGATCCTGTCGCAAAGACAGGATTTGTCAAAAGGGCGCCTCCCGGCCTCACCCGCCATGGCTTCGGCTCCGCCTAGGCAACGGCGGGCTCACCGGGCCGGGCTGCCTGCCAAGCCTCCGCTGCCCAACAATCCCGCGTCAAATTGTGTACGGGCGGATCTGAGATCTGCCCCCTCCAAGGGCATACGCGGGAACGCCTCCGATTTCGGGCCTGCGGGGTCTTGGGCCGATGGCCGGCATCCCTTGCGCGCTTATGCGGGTCGCTTGCTTCCCCCCTCCCGGATGGGAGGGTTGGGGTGGGCGATGGCAGGCGAACGCGGCATCCCTTGTGCGCTTATGCGGGTCGCTTGCTTCCATCCTCCCGTCCAAGGAGGCATTTCCTGCACGCACTGCAGGTTAGGGGCGCGCAGCATGCGATTCCGTATCTTCTCCACTGAATCGACACACGGTCTCAATCAAGGAGAAAAACATGGTCCAGGACACACCCACATACGATCCCAATGCCGTCAAGCCCATGCGCGAGGAGCTCAACGCCGTTGGTTTCCGCGACGTGGTCACGGTTGACGAGGTCGAGGCGGCCCTTGCGCAGGCGGGAACGACCCTTGTGGTGCTCAATTCGGTGTGCGGCTGTTCGGCGGGAAGTGCCCGGCCAGGCGTGTGCGCGGCGCTCCAGGGCGAGAAGATCCCGGGCCAGCTGGTGACCATGTTCGCCGGACAGGAGAAGTCTGCGGTCGCACATTTTCGCGACAAGTATCTCGCGGGTCATGCGCCCAGTTCTCCCAACATCGCGCTTTTCAAGGACGGGGCGCTGGTGGCCTTGATGGAGCGCTCGCACATCCAGCGCATGGATGCCGAGATGATCGCCGAGTCCTTGGGCGACATCTTCAGCCAGGTGTGCGAAAAGGAGGGCCCGAGCATCCCGCCTGAAGCCTACGACAAGCTTGAGCACGTCATCTCCTGCGGCTCCAAGATCGCCCGCAATGACGGCTCGCCCGGAAGCTGCTGAAGATCAGCTGACCCAGCCGCCCATGCTTGCGCGTCCGTAGGCTTGGGAGGCCTGGCTTTTCTTGTTGCTGTCGGATGCAAGCGTCTTGAGCTTTGCGATCTTCTCCGAGAGCACCCGCTCCAGCATGATGTCGCTGCGGCTGACCTCCAAGCCCAGCGTGACCAGTCGATTGCGGGCTTCACCGACAATGGCGCGTTCGCGCTCGCTGGGGGTTGCCGTTTCCCAAAGCGACCAGAGTTCCTTCATCCGGTCCAAGAGAGGCAGGGCGTTCTCCAAGGCCCGATCCCGGGCTTCCACCAAGGCGTCCAGTCCTTCGCCACCATCGCGCCAATCGTTTCCCGGATGAGAAAAAGGGGAGTAATTGGCGACCAGCTCATTGATGACAGCGACCAGCTCTTGGGTGGGATTTTCCATCTTACACGGAAATTGCAATTCCGCGAGGGGCTCCCGAGAGAATCGATGCATCGTTGCGACGGACGTTCTCGGCGGCGATGACCCAAGCCCCGCGCAGTTCGTCAAGCAATGCGCGAACCTTGTCGACCTTGTCGATCTGTCCGGAGCGCATGGCTTGGGACAGGTACCACATCATGAAGTCGTAGATGCGCCAGAGGTTGCGGGCGATCTCGCCGCCTTTTTCCATGTCCAGGGCGCAGGTCAGTTCCGTGATGCCGCTTTGCACCTTGGAGATGGCGCTGAGCTTGCCGGAGATGTCGTGCTCGTTTTCGCACTCCACGGCCTTGTCGCACCAGTTGATGCAGTAGTCGTAGACCATGACGACCAGCTTGCCGCGATCCGCCGTTTGAATGGCGGTATTTCGATAGGTCTGGATGGGATTGCTCATGATTATCTCCCGATCTGAGACATGAAGGAACTGCTCTGACCCTTGACTTTTTGCATGGATTTCTCCATGGCCGAGTATTGTTTCACCAGACGCTCCTTGTAGTTGTCCACGCGAGTCTGTTGGGCATCTACCTGCTTGGAGATGTCGGTGATGCGGTTCTGTGTGCTCTTGGTCGCCGAAGTCAAGGCGCCATCGGCGAAATTGGTCACCCGCGCGTATAGCTGGGCGAT
>JBDKGV010000016.1:0-24296 GCA_039798005.1 Fibrobacterota bacterium | reverse complement strand
GCGAATTACACGAACGTCTTGGTCTTGAGCTATGCCTTGGACGGTGCCGCGTCGGTCAAGGTCGAAGTGTTGCGGATGGATGGCCGCAAGGTGGCATCCTTCGAGGCAACGGGTTCGGCCAAGAACCAAGCATTCCCGGTGACGCTTGGGCAGGGCACCTACCTCGCCGTGGTCAAAGGCGCGAAGGCGAGTCTGGTCGCACCGTTCGTGGTGGCGCGCTGACGCTCCCTTGAACCTGCCCCGGTCATTTCGCGACCGATCTTCCAAGAACATATCAGGCGCGTTTTGCTGATCCTCCTCCCCATTGGAGTCCCTCTCATGAAGCGTATTCTTCCTCGACTCGCACTGGTCACCATGGCCTTGGCCAGTGTCTCCAGCGCTGATTTCACCTTCGTCTTCCCGACCACGGCGATTGATTCGGCCGCAGTGAATGTGGTAACCCCGATGCGCTCGGTGGACGAAGGCAGGGGCACGACGACCACGCTTTCGGCAAGCGGTGCTGCGATCAAGTTGACGGCGACTTGGGGCGCCGTTCCCAAGCAGGGAGCATCGGCGAGCATTCTCTTGCCGATGAACCGCATGTGGTCTCCGGTTGAGTTTTCAAATGTTGATTCGGTGACGTTCAGTTACCGAACACTGGATCCCCAAACGACGGTGGAGTTTGCTCCGATAAGTCCCAGATACATCGGTGCGGCTACCAACAATGGGGTGATGATGATGGCCCCCTTTGCCAGCTCCACCAGCTTCAAAACGGTCACGGTCGCCTTGCCGGCCGGGATCGCGTTCGCCGACTGGATGATCATCCAAGAGCCCGCACAGAGCGAGACCTCTTGGGAGGATGTCAAGTCGGAGGTCAAGGCGTTGCAGTTCTCGTTGAAGCCGACTTACAGCGCTACGGGGGGCGCGATCCTTGGGGGGGCGAGTGCTTCCTTGGAGATTCGAGATGTAAGGATTTGGGAAATTTATTATGGACCCTCTATTTCTTGGATCAGCAAACAAGGTGAGCGCTGTACAGGCAAGGCCAATCGACTCTCCGATTTCGGTGGACCGAACCCTCTGCGCAATGTGCAGGGGGGATCGTGGTTTGCTTACACGGATACGGCTTCGGGGAATCCAGAGAATGCCAAGGGCCGCTCATCGGTTGGGAAGGGAATCCGCCTCCTTCCACAGGACAGTGCTCGTCCTGCCCGAGCGGAAGTCACCGCCAACTTGGACAAGGGAGATTCCACTCTCCATCCCTATGCAGGTTGGGCGGGCATTGGCACGGGTTTTAAGAGGGCGGGGAGCGAGAGCGACACGGCTCTGGACTTGAGCGGGTTGAAGGCGATCTCGTTCCGTCTGGAAATGGACTCGGCATTCGATGAGACAAATCTGACCGGAGTTCGAATCCGAGTGGTGAATCACTCTGTAGGGGATTCGGTGCGCTACGATATCGGTGTTCCGTCCATCTTCAATCATCAAGAGATCTGCATCGACAACATGAAATTCATTCAGCCCCTTTGGTACGCAGCCAAGAATGGCGCCAAGCCTCTGCCTTTCAAGGACATCATGGGCTTTCAGTGGGAAGTCAAGATCCAGAACGACAAGACCGCAAAGGCAGCCGTCAGTTCCTTTTCCATCGCGGATGTCAAGCTCTGGTCGGACAGCGGCTTGGTCGCTTTGGGCGGCGCTGTCGACGGCATCTCCCGCCGCATGGCCGATTCGCGCTCAAGCTTGGTGGCGAATTACACGAACGCCTTGGTCTTGAGCTATGCCTTGGACGGGGCCGCCTCCGCGAAGATCGAAGTGTTGCGGATGGATGGCCGCAAAGTGGCTTCCTTCGAGGCAACGGGTTCGGCCAAGAACAAAGCCTTTCCGGTGACGCTTGGGCAGGGCACCTACCTCGCGGTGGTCAAAGGCGCGAAGGCGAATCTGGTCGCACCGTTCGTGGTGGCGCGCTAAAATTCGGGTCGACGGACAGGAAACCTGGAGTTCGTCAAAGCCATCTCCCGCCGTGGAGGTGGCTTTTTTGGTGCCGCTTTTCTCCTGCAGAGGCGGTCTGCACTTCACTCTGCTTTGACATTCATGAACGAAAAGCGTCGAGGTGCGCGTTTTGGCACGGAAAATGCCTAATCTTGCATTGTGCCCAACGCACGGAGAAACCCAATGAAAAACGACACAGACAACTCATCGCTGTGGTCCATCCGCGGCATCCTTCCCTTCTTGGGAATCGGATTCCTCAACGCCTTCAACGACATCGGTCTGAAAACGATCCTGTACGATGCCGTGCAAAAAGCCCTTCCGCCGGGCCCCGAGCTGGTCTTCTTCCAGTCTCTCTTGCAGGCGCTGGTGCTCATTCCCTTTGTGGCCTTCTTCACCCCGGCCGGGTTCTTCTCCGACAAGTGGGCGAAGGACAAGGTCATCCGCGTGGCGACCTTCGTGGCGATCCCCCTTTCCATGGGGCTGGTGTACGCCTTCTACATGGGGCAGTGGAACCTGGCGTGCTGGCTGCTTTTGGCACTGGCGACCCAAGCGGCCCTGTATTCCCCCTCGAAGTACGGCTTCGTGAAGGAGATGGTGGGAGCTCGCAACCTGGCCTCGGCCAATGCCGCCATCCAAGGGCTCACCATCGTGGCGATCCTCCTGGCCTCGTTCCTCTACTCGGTGGCTTTCGAGCACTTCTACGTGCCCGGCACCCGCGACCTGGGCCAGATCCTGTTCCAGAACCGCTGGGTCACCTGGGCCATCATGGGTGGATTTGTGCTTGAGTGGCTGCTTGCGCTCAAGGTGCCGCGTGTGGGCAAGACCGACCTCAGCTTGAAGTTCTCGTGGGGCGACTACCTCTCGACCAAGTACCTGCGCTCCAACCTCTCCGATGCCTGGACCAACATCACCATCCGCCAGTCGATCATCGGGCTTTCGGTGTTCTTTGCGGTGAATCAGGTCCTGATCGCCAACATTGGCTCCTACATGAAGGAGACCTCGGGCCAGGAGAACACCATCGTCATCAGCGCGATCCTGGCTTCGGCGGCGATCGGAATGGGTCTGGGCGCCGTCTACGCGGCCCGCATGTCCAAGAACTTCATCGAGACGGGACTGATCCCGGGCGGTGCCGCAGGCATCTCCCTCCTGCTTTTCGTGCTGCCCAACGTGACCACGCCCGCGATCCTGGGCTGCCTCTTCTTCGGGTTCGGCTTCTTCGGCGGCATGTTCCTGATTCCCCTCAACGCACTCATCCAGTTCAATACCCGTGAGAACACGGCCGGCCATATCATTGCGGCCAACAACTTCTGGCAGAACGTCCTGATGCTCGTATTCCTGGCCGTGCCGGTGTGGCTTGCCACGATGGGCGTGTCGCAGCGGACCGTCTTCATCGGGCTGGCCGTCCTTACTGCCATCGGCAGCATCTGGGCCGTGAAGCTCCTGCCGCAGTCGCTTATTCGTACGCTCATCCGTGGCGTGTTCGCCAGCCGCTACCGCCTTCAGGTGGTGGGAATGGACAACCTCCCGGCTGAAGGTGGCGTGCTCTTCCTGGGCAACCACGTTTCGTTCCTGGACTGGGCCTTCCTGCAGATGGCCTGCCCACGGCCCATCCGCTTCGTGATGCACCGCTCGTACTACGAGAAGTGGTACTTGCGCTGGCTGCTCGACACCTTAGGGATCATCCCCATTTCCTCGGGCGGTGCCGCCTCGGCCCTTGCCGCCGTGCGTGAGGCCCTGGAAAAGGGTGACTGCGTGGCGCTCTTCCCGGAAGGCCACATCTCCCGCAACGGCCACTTGGCCAGCTTCCGCTCGGGCTTTGAGAAGTCGCTTGCGAACACCGGTGCCGTGGTGGTCCCGTTCTACCTGCAAGGTCTGTGGGGAAGCGTCTACAGCTTCGCTTCGGGCGGATACCGTCAGAGCGTTCGGGGCCTTGCTTCGCGCATCATCACGGTGGCCTTTGGCGAGAGCCTTCCCGACACCGCTGATGCCGCACTGGTGAAGCGCGAAGTGCAGGAGCTTTCCATCGACGCGTGGGATGCTCACATCGGCCGCATGAAGCCGGTGGCCGCAAGCTGGCTCCATGCCTCCAAGCGCGTGGGCGCCTCGCCCGCCATCCTCGGCCACGATGGACAGAATCTGTCCGGAACCCGCCTGGTGGCCGCGGTACTTGCCTTCGCGGCAAAGCTCGAGGTCCTGACCAAGGGCCAGCAGACGGTGGGCATCCTGCTGCCGCCCTCGTCCGGTGGCGTGATCGCAAACCTCGCCTGCATGGTGCGCGGCAAGACGGTCGTGAACCTCAACTACACCGCCTCAGGCGAGACGCTGGTGGCCTGCGCCAAGAAGGCGGGTCTTGAGACCGTGCTGACATCCAAGCAGTTCGAAGCCAAGCTCAAGACCAAGGGCTTCGATCTCTCGGCACTGGAAGGCGTCGTGACGCTGGTGCGCATGGAGGACGTGAAGGAGTCCATCTCGAAGTTCTCCTTCCTGAGGCAGTTGGTCCGGGCCTTCTGGCTGCCGGCCTGGTGGCTGGAGATGACCTCGCTTGTGAAGGTGAAGCTCGACGACACCGCGGCGATCCTGTTCAGTTCGGGATCGGAAGGCGTCCCGAAGGGCGTGGAGCTGTCGCACTTCAACATGGTCGGCAACATGCGCCAGACCAACGCGGTGCTCAATCCCGACCGCGACGACATCCTGCTGTCCACCTTGCCGCTCTTCCACGCCTTCGGCCTGACCATCACGACCCTGATGCCTCTCCTGGAAGGCATCCCCATCGTGACCCAGCCCGACCCGACCGATGCGCGCGCCGTGGGCAAGCTCTGTGCGCAGCACCGCGTGACCATCCTGTGCGGCACCAGCACCTTCCTGCGCATGTACGCCCAGAGCAAGTCGGTGAACCCGCTGCACTTCGAGAAGATCCGCATGGTGGTGGCCGGTGCCGAGAAACTGCGCCCCGAGGTCCGCACCGCCTTCCGCGAGAAGTTCGGCCTGGAGATCTACGAGGGCTACGGCACCACCGAGACCACGCCGGTCGCGTCGGTGAACATCCCGGATGCGCTTCTGGACGACTGGTCCACCGTGCAGGTGGGCAACAAGGCCGGAACCGTGGGCCTGCCGCTTCCGGGCAGCCAGTTCCGCATCGTGGACCCCGAGACCCTGGTGGAACTGCCGGTGGGCGAGGCGGGCCTTGTGCTGGTCGGTGGCTCGCAGATCATGAAGGGTTACCTGCACGATCCCGACAAGACGAATTCCGTCATCGCAGAACTTGACGGCAAGCGCTGGTACCGCTCCGGCGACAAGGGCAAGATCGACGTCGACGGGTTCCTGACCATCGTGGACCGCTACTCGCGCTTTGCCAAGGTGGGCGGTGAGATGGTGAGCCTTGGATCCGTGGAGCAGTCGCTTTCGGAGTCAGGTTGCCTGGCCCCTTGCGAGTACGTGGCGACCGCGGTGCCGGACCCCGGCAAGGGCGAGCGCATCGCGCTTCTCTACACGGCGCCCGAGGGCACGGCAAAGCCCACGCCCGACGAGATGCGCGACAAGGTACGTGCCAGCGGCATGCCGCCGCTCCAGCAGCCCTCGCTCTTCTTCTTCGTCGATACCCTGCCTCGGCTGGGTTCGGGCAAGGCCGACTTCAGCGCGGCCCAAAAGATCGCAAGGGCGATGGTCGAGGCATAGCGGGATGTGGTTGCGCTTCCTTCGTTCAGGATATATATCATATATATGAATGGAGGGAGCCAGGCCATGGTCAAGATTTCAACGTGGGGTACGGGAGCTGGGGTCCGGCTTTCCCGTGACCTGATGAAGTCGGTGGGATTTTCAGTGGGGCAGGAGGTCGAGTTGATTCCCAATCCCAACGGGGTTGGCGTCTCCATCGTACCGACGCGGCCCCGCCTGGATCTGGCAGCGCTGTGTGCGCAGGTCACTCCCGAGAACATGCCGGACGCCTTGGAGTTCGGTACGATGGGCGCGGAGCGGATCGACGATGACCTTTGAACGGGGGGAATATGTTTGGTGTTCGCTGGACCCTGCGTTGGGGCACGAACAGCAGAAGCGCCGCCCTTGCTTGGTCTTGAGCCCGAAGGTCTTCAACAGCCTTGGTTTCATGGTGATTGCCCCGGTCACTTCGAAGATCAAGGGCTTTCCTTTCGAGGTGCCTGTCGAGTCCGGGACGGTGAAGGGCGCGGTCCTCGTGTCCCACGTGCGATCGATCGATTGGCGCGTGCGGGAGGTGAAGAAGATCGCCGGTTCCAAACCGGCATCATTCGATGTGATGCAGAGGGTGTCGGCGCTTCTCGAGGCGATCTTGGGAATGTGATGATTTGACAAAATCTGTCGAAATAGGAATGAAGACGCCTGAAGCGCCAAAGATCACATCGGTCAATGCCGTCGGGCCAATGACAAACAGCATGGCAACTTCGACAAAGGACTGATGGATGGCCACAGCACAGGAAACCGTAGACTCCATCCTTGCCCTCTACACGGGGGGCGGGGAATTCACGGCCAAGCGGATGTTCGGGGAGGTCGGGCTGTACCTCGACGGCAAGATGATCGCCCTGATCTGCGACGACACCTTCTTTTTGAAGCCGACCCCCGGCGGACGCGAACTGGTGGGGCCCTGCGAGGAAGGTTCGCCGTACCCGGGCGCCAAGCCCTGCCTCAAGCCGAATGCCAAGGCGCTGGCCTCCAGCGGCAAGTTCGATGCGTTGTTGCAGGCCACGTGGCAGGAACTCCCGATGCCCAAGAAGAAGGCGCGCAAGGAGGGCTAGTCAGTCCTCATCGGAGGAATCCCCGTCCCGCTCGTTGCGTTCGCCCCCGCTCGCCCCGCAACGCAGGCAGGTCCTTTCACCGGAGCCGCTGACATCCCACTTGTGGACGGTCCGGGTCTTGCGCTGACCACAGCGGGAGCAGGTGGCCGTCTTCGCGCAGCCGTCCTTGCCTTCGATCTGGAAGGTGCCATAGGCGTGGCGCACTTGCCGTTCCCGCAGCCCGCAGCGCGTGCAGGCCCGGAAGCAGTCGCACAGGTCCTCCGCAGGATAGTCCCATGGACCGAGATCGTGCCGCTCGCGCTCCTCCTCCCGACGGCAGCATCCGCACCGTCGCCTTTCCAGGCAGGACCCGGGAACGGGCTTGCGCCAGTCGTCCCAGCGGTGCCCGCCCTTCCAGCATCGCACGATCCGCAACAGCTTGCCAAGCATCCCGGTATTCCTCCTTGCTGAGGCTCAGCCTTCCGGCTTCTCACCGCCCTTGGGCTTGGCCGGGCGGCGGGGCTTGGAAGTCGGCTTCGAGTCGCTTTCCTTCTTGGGCTTTTGCGCCACGGGCTTTGGTTGGGCTTTTTCCTTGGCGGGCGCCTTCGGCTGTCCCTTGGGGGCGGCTCGGCTCGGGCGGTTGCGGCCGGCGGGCTTCTCCTTGGCGGGTGCTTCGATCTGGATCTCCGGTACGGTCTCGGGCGAGGTCTGTTCAGGTGCCGAGAATTTGACAGATTCCGTCACGGCATCAAAAGCCGGCACGGGCTGGGGTGCCTCGCTCTCGGCGAGCCGGGGCTCGGGGGAGTTGAAACCCTCGTGGGCCGGTCGCACCAGAAGATCCAAGGGGCGGTCGGGGCCGAAGCGCTCGTTGCGACGGCGGTTGTCGCGGTCGCGATCCCGGTTGCGTTCGTGGCGCTCACCGCGTTCGCGGTCGCCACGCTCGAAGCGCTCCCCTTCGCGGTTGCGCTCCTGGCGTTCTCCGCCGCGTTCCTGGCGATCGCCGCGCTCCCGGTCGCGTTCCTCGCGGTGCCGCTCGCTGCGTTCCCGATCGCGCTGTTCGGGGGTCTTCTCGGGCAGGATCTCGCCGGGAGCCCGCAGCCTAATCTCCTGGTCGTTGCGGCCGGCGCGCACCTCAAGGATGTGCTCGAAGCGGCGGATGAAGCTTGAGAAGCTCCGGGCGCCGTGCTGCTCCTCCTCGAAGGTGGGGTCCAATCGCTTGAGCATGGGGCGGATGGAGCCCTTGAGCACCCACGCGTCGCCGGTCTTGCCGGAAAGCCGGCGGATGGCGCGGCGCAGCAGTTCTTCCGGGGCGGCCTGCACGACCTGGTCGGTGTGCGATTCCGGCGCGGGCACCACCATGGGCGGGGTCTGGATCGAGACGGGGGCGTCGGCCGGGATCGGCTGGATCTGGGCGTCCGGGGTGGGAGCCAGGTCGCGCGGCTCATCGTCCAGGATGAGCGCCTCGTAGAACTTGAACTCGTGGCAGCTGCGGGCCCAATGGCGGTTGGTGTTGGCCTGGGTTCCGATGCCCACGAGGTTCTTGCCCATGGCCTTGACCTTCTGGGCAAGGGGCAGGTAGTCGCTGTCGCCGCCCACGATCACCACGATGTCCAGGTGCGGGAAGCGCAGCAGGTCCTCGGTGCAGTCCAGGGCCAGCTTGATGTCGCCGCCGTTCTTGGCCGAGGCGCCCGGGGGGAAGAGCTGGATCAGCTCAAGGCCGTTGCGCAGCAGGGCCTCGCGGTACTTGCCGTACCACTGCCAGTTGCAGTAGGCGCGGTTGATCGAGACCACCCCGAAGGTGGCGGCGTACTCCATGACGCTGTCCACGTCGATGAGGGCCTCTTGGGCTTGGAACTTGGTGCGGCCATAGCCTCCCATGCCGCCCTTCTTTTCCACGAGGCTGGCCTGGATGTTCTCGAAGTCCCAGTAGATGGCCACGTTCCACGCGCGATCGGACATTAGAAGTTCCTTTGAAAGTGCAGACCTTCCAAGGTATCTCCTCGGAGGGCGGTTCCCGGGGTTGGTGACGGACGAAATTTGTCAGGGCGCCTCCCCGGTCCGGGGCCGGGCTGCCTGCCAAGCCTCCGCCTTCGCATGGGGCGGATTTGAAATCCGCCCGTCCGCAGCCGTGGGCGGGGGTCTTGGGCCGAAGGCCGGCATCCCTGGCGCGTAGGGCGTGCTTGCGATTCCCTCCTTGACAGGGATGGGTGAAGGGGAGGGGATCGTGTGCGGGCAAAACGAGGCGTTACCGCACCATCCGCTCGATCAGATCCAGGATATTGCGCCGTTGCATTTTGTCCTCGACTTGGTGGTAGGCTTCAAGAAGGCGTCTCTCCTCCTCAGTAAGCTCCTTGGGGAGAAGTGCTTCTTTGCGAGCTTCCCAGTTGGAAAAATCACGCAACAGTTCGGCCGGGTCTACCCGAAATGCCTCGGCCAGCTTGAGCAGGCGAGGGACAGTGAGGATTGCGGTGCCGTTTTCAAGGCGCTTGACCATCAGTTCGCTGGTCTCGAGGAAATCCGCCACCTTGCCACGCGTAAGTCTCAGGCTTTCGCGTCGATAGCGAATCCGGCGCCCCAAGGCTTGCTGCTCTTCCAGTTCTTCAGGGTGCCTTTTGCTCACGAAATCAATCTGGGTTGCTTTTCGAGGTGGCTACAGCACGGCTAAGATCCGTTCCCTCAAAAGGATCATTGATGATCTATTCTTGGAGATGAAATCATCCATGACCGGGTGATTCGCTTTCCACGGAAGGTTCGTGAATGCCCAACGAAGCCGACACCTGCCGAAGGTTCGTCGTTCCCGCATTGACTCTTGCGGGGTGGGATTCTGCGCCCCACGAGATCGGCGAGCAGCGCACCGTCACCGATGGACGCATCCTTCCGGTGGGCAAGGGCTTCATGCGCAAGCCTGCCAAGCGGGTCGATTATCTGCTCTTCTTCAATCGCGACCTGCCCTTGGCCGTCGTGGAGGCCAAGGCAAGCGCCAAGCATGTGGCCAGCGGAATGCAACAGGCTCGGGAATATGCCGAGTTCTTGGGGCTCCGGTTCGCATATGCGACCAATGGCCGCGAGATCATGGAATACGACGCCTTCCGTGGATCCGAGGACTTGGTCGAGTGCTTCCCGACACCTGATGAACTGTGGGCACGCTATCGCATCGGGACAGGATTTGTCGAGGATGAGGACGCCCGGAAGCTTTTGATCCCCGGCAACCATGCCATCGGGAAGGATGCGCGGTACTACCAGCGCATCGCCATCCAGCGAGTCGTCGAAGGTGTACTTCGAGGGGATCGCCGTCTCCTGCTCACCATGGCGACCGGCACGGGCAAGACCTTTGTGGCCTTCCAGATCTGCTGGCGCCTGTGGAGTGCACGCTGGAACCTGCGGGGCGAGCATCGCAAACCCCGCATCCTGTTCCTGGCCGACCGGAACGTGCTGGTGGACGATCCCAAGGACAAGATGTTCGCGCCCTTCGGAGATGCCCGCTTCAAGATCGAGGGCGGGGAGGTGGTTCACAGTCGCGAGATGTACTTCGCCATCTACCAAGCGCTGGCCGAGGACGAGCGTCGCACCGGACTCTACAGGGAATTCAAGCCCGACTTCTTCGACCTGATCCTGGTGGACGAGTGCCACCGAGGAAGCTCCCGCACGGACAGTTCTTGGCGCGAGATCCTGGAATACTTCGAGCCGGCAGTTCAGGTGGGTCTGACCGCCACGCCGCTGCGCGAAGACAACCGGGACAGCTACCTCTACTTCGGAAATCCGATCTACGAGTACAACCTCCGGCAGGGCATCGAGGACGGGTTCCTGGCCCCGTACCGCGTGCATCGCGTGATCTCCGACTGGGACGCCGCCGGTTGGCGTCCCGACAAGGACATGCTGGACCGATACGGACGGCAGGTGCCGGACGACGAGTACCAGACCAAGGACTTCGAGCACGTGGTAGCCCTGCGCGCCCGGACGGAGGCCATCGCCCGGCACCTGAGCGATTTCCTGCGTAAGGAGGGCCGCAAGGACAAGACCTTGGTGTTCTGTGTGGATCAGGAGCACGCCTTGGAAATGCGCAAGGCCTTGATCGATCTCAATCAGGACATGGTGGCCGAGAATCCCAATTGGGTGTGTCGCGTCACCAGCGACGAGAAGGAGATCGGGCGAGGGTATCTGGGCAAGTTCCAGGATCTCGATACCACCGATACTACCCCGGTGATCCTGACCACCTCGCAGATGCTCACGACCGGCGTGGATGCGCCGACCTGCAAGAATGTGGTGCTGGCCCGCGTGGTCGGTTCCATGAGCGAGTTCAAGCAGATCATCGGGCGCGGGACCCGCGTGCGCGACGACTACGGAAAGCTCTGGTTCAACATTCTGGACTACACGGGCTCGGCGACGCGCCTGTTCGCGGACAAGGACTTCGACGGGGAGCCGGCCCGCGTGACCGAGGAGGAGATGAACACCCAAGGCGTGGTGGAACACCCGGCCGAACCGGACGACGAGGCGGAAAGCGCCCTGATGGCATCGGATTCCCCGGGTGATGCTGTCGCCATGGGAAGGCTGCAGCCGGATCCGGCCGACGGACCGCGCAAGTTCTACGTGGACGGCGGCGAGGTGCGCATCATTGGGCACCTGGTGTACGAGATCGACCCCGATGGGCGGCAATTGCAGGTGGCAAGCTACACCGAGTACGCGGCCAGAAAGGTGCGCAGCCTGTGCCCGAATTCCCGGGAGCTGCGCTCACGGTGGGCCGATCCTCGATTGCGTCAGGAGACCATCGAACTCTTGCGTGGGGCGGGGATCGACTTCGAGGAGCTTGCCGCAACCGCCGAGCAACCGGAGTCCGATCCTTTCGATCTCCTGTGCCACCTGGCCTTCAACGCGCCGCTGCGGACGCGCCGCGAGCGTGCTCAGCGCCTGCGTTCCGACCGCAAGGACTTCTTCGACCGCTATGCTCCCGAGGCGCGCAAGGTCCTGGAGGAGCTCTTGGACAAGTACACCGAGCACGGACTCGCCCAGTTCGTGCTCCCGGACATCCTCCAGATTCCTCCCATCTCCAAGCATGGTCAGACCGGTGAGATCATCCAGTTGTTCGGCGGCGCGGCGCCTTTGCGCGAGGCTGTGACCAATCTGCAGAACCTGTTGTACGCAGCGTAAGGAAAGACCATGGCTCGCAAGGCGAAAGAATCCATCCAACTCACCACGGCCCAGAGCTTGGGTGCCCTCCTCACCTCGGCCCGCAAGATCATGCGCAAGGACAAGGGCCTGTCGGGAGACCTTGATCGTCTTCCTCTGCTCACTTGGGTGATGTTTCTCAAGTTCCTCGACGACCTGGAGTTGAGGCGAGAAACGGAAGCACCTTTACACGACGGAGGCTATAGGCCTCTGATCGAAGCGCCTTATCGATGGCGCGACTGGGCCGCACCCGCCGACGGGCCGACGGGCGACGAACTTCTGGCCTTCCTGCAGCAGGAATACACCAGACTTCCCGATGGCAGGTCGGGCGATGGGCTGTTCCGTTATCTGCGGAACCTGTCCAAGGGAACGGATCCCCGCAGCGATGTGGTGGCCACCATCTTCGCAGGCGTGCAGAACCGCATGATCTCGGGCTACCTGTTGCGCGACGTGATCAACAAGGTCGCCGAGATCCATTTTCAGTCCACCGAGGAGCTGCACACGCTGGGCAACCTCTACGAGTCGATGCTGCGGGAGATGCGCGACGCGGCGGGCGACGCGGGCGAGTTCTACACGCCCCGCGCGGTGGTCAAGTTCATCGTGCAGGTAACCGATCCTCGGTTGGGCGAGACGGTGCTCGATCCCGCTTGTGGCACGGCGGGCTTTCTGGTCGAGGCATTCTCCCATCTGGATGCGCAGGTCCATACGGTGGCCGATCGTAAGACCTTGCAGAATGCTTCGGTGCTGGGGGGTGAGCCCAAGCCCCTGCCATATCTGCTGGCCCAGATGAACCTGCTGTTGCACGGCATGGACGCGCCGCGCATCGATCCGGGGAACTCGCTGCGGCATCGTCTGACGGAGATCGGCGACAGTGAAAGGGTGGATGTCATCCTTACGAATCCTCCCTTCGGGGGCGAGGAGGAACGCGGCATCCAAGGGAACTTCCCCGAGGACAGGCAAGCTTCCGAGACGGCGCTCCTGTTCCTGCAGTTGATCATGCGCAAGCTGCGGCGCAGGCCGGGCAAGGCCGGTCTGCCTGCGCGTGCCGCCGTGGTGGTGCCCAACGGCACGCTCTTCGGCGACGGCGTGTGCGCTCGCATCAAGGAGGACCTGCTCAAAGAGTTCCATCTCCACACCGTTGTGCGCTTGCCTTCGGGCGTCTTCGCGCCCTACACTGACATCCCCTCCAACATCCTGTTCTTCGACCGCTCCGGACCGACTCGCGAGGTCTGGTTCTGGGAGAATCCGCTCCCGGAGGGAAAGAAGAAGTACAGCAAGACCTCCGCGCTCCAATACGAGGAGTTCGCCCCGTGCCTTGCCTGGTGGAACGACCGCACGGAAGGCCCGCACGCCTGGAAGGTGCCGGTCGAGGAGCTGCTGGCAAGCGGCTGCAACCTGGATCGCAAGAACCCCAAGGCCCGCGACGAAGTGGACCACCTCCCGCCGGCGCAGCTGGTGGACGGGATCCTGGCCAAGGAACGACAGATCCTGTCCTTGCTGGAGGAGCTGAAGACGCTTGTGGGGGCGGCGGAATGAGCGCTCCGTGGCCTATGGTGCGGCTGGGGGATGTCCTCAAGCGAGTCAAAGAAGCCATTAGAATATCTGACGACTGCGTCTATGCGCGCATTACAATTCGCACAAATGGTCGCGGGATTCATATAAGGAATAAAGTTTGTGGCTCAGATATTGGGACGAAGTTGCAATTTGTTGCCAGCCAAAATCAATTTCTTCTTTCTAAGATTGATGCATTGAATGGCGCTTTTGGAATTCTTCCGGAAGGATGCGATCAAGCGGTCATTACCGGCAATTTTTGGGCGTATTCAATTGATGAAAGCTTGATGGAACGCGGATTTTTAGAATGTTTCACAAGGCTCCGTCACTTTGTTGAAGAATGTATGCATGCAAGTGAAGGAACCACAAATCGGCGTTACCTTCAAGAAGAATTATTTTTAAAAATATCCATTCCCCTCCCTCCCTTGGGCGAACAACGGCGTATCGTTGCTCGGATCGAGGAGGTCGCAACGCGGGTGGAATCGGTGCGGAGGTTACAGGCAGAGCAGGTGATTGACATTCAGCACACCCTGAATGGCATGTTCTCGCGGCTGATCGAAGGCGCGCCGTTGCGGCCGATGTCGGAGATAGCACCGCAGGTGCGGCGTGGCGTGGACATCGATCCTGATGGCAGCTACCCGGAATTGGGCATTCGTTCCTTCGGCAAAGGCACATTCCACAAGCCAGCCTTGACGGCGCTTGAGATCGGCGATAAGCGGGTTTTTCGAATCGAGCCGGGCGATCTGGTTTTCAGTAATGTCTTCGCATGGGAAGGGGCCATCGCTGTAGTAAAACCCAAGGATGCGGGGCGCGTCGGCTCCCATCGCTATATCACTTGCCTCGTCAGTCCGCAGGAAGCACTTGCCGATTTCCTGTGCTTCTACTTCCTCACTCCGGATGGTCTTGAAAAGATCAGGGCGGGTTCACCGGGTGGTGCCGGTCGCAACCGAACCTTGGGACTGAGTGCTCTGGACAGGATCGAAGTCCCGGTGCCTTCGCTGGAATCCCAACGGGAGTTCTGCAAGCTGATGCATCTTGAAAAGGAGCTTCGCGCAGCACGAGCAGCGACTGATTTGGAGTTGGGCTCCATGGTCCCATCCGTACTGAGTAGAGCCTTCCGCGGCGAGCTGTAAACCCCATTCGACGGAGTTCCCTAGTGCAAGTTTGGCGATTGATTGCGCATCACGAAGATCCACTTCAGGCCATCGAAACCATGAAGTTCACAGACCGGATCGCCGTAGGCTGGTCGGAAATCGGGGATCTCCGCAACTCGCCACCGCACGATGCATCGGACATCGCCGATCGAATTCGGGTCTCGTACCCGAAATTGGACAATTCCCAGCTCGGTGGCCCAAGCTTGTGGAATCTGTTGGCCATGCGCGAAGGTGATCTCGTTATCGTGAACGGGCACGGCAAGCGGCAGTGCGTCTTCGAAATCACCGGTCCGTACTTCTTTGCCAAGGACGAGGACGGGATCCTCGACTACCACCATCAACGGCGCGCCGTATTGACAGAAATTGATGCAGACTCGTTGTGGACTGCCAATGGCGGCGTTGTCGCTGATGGCCAGAACATCCGTTGGACCTTGGTCCGATGCTTCTCAACCGAGCAAAGCGCAGAGATTGTTCTGCGGGAAGGGGCGCGCTTCGAAGTCCAGACCACCGCGATCGAGCGCAATCCATTGGCTCGTGCCGCCTCCATCAAGGAGTTCGGGTGTCGTTGCTTTGCTTGCAAATTCGATTTCGAGGCAATCTACGGCGAGCTGGGACGTGGGTATATCCATGTCCATCACCGGACCCCTTTGGCTTCCCACGATGGCGAGCATGACGTTGTCCCCAAGCGGGATCTGGTACCCCTTTGCCCCAACTGCCACGCCATGGTGCATCGAACGAATCCGCCATTGGCCGTCGAAGAGCTGATTACGCTTTTAGGCCGAGGCTGAAAAATCGTTAGCTGGTCGAAGGCGCTTGGGATGCATGCTTCGGGTGGAAACTGGATCGCTTCGTACGGGTGCAACTCCACAGAAAGCCCATTTCACGGGAGTTTCTGGACACGGCGGTCGGCAAGGAGGATGTCGCGGAGCCGGGTCCCGGCCAAGCGCAGTCCTTGCGCGAGCGGTGGCTCCTTCACAAACTTTGGAGAGGGTTTTTGGGGCGAAGTGCATTCCCCATTCTTGGGGCCCCCGTGTTGCGATCCTGATCGCGCGGGGCAAGCTGAGGCCGGTTGAGTTGCAAGGTTGCTGATCGCAGTGGTGGCAAGCCCCGCGAAGTAGTTGCGAAAATCCGTGGGTCCAGCCGGCGGAACGGCTGGCGGTGGTTTCCAAAGGTGGGCCGCTCCACCTTTGGCCGGGCCTGGGCCGGAGGTCCAGAACAACGCGGCACGCAGTGCAAAACCAAATGCCGGGCGCGCCCACAAAAGAATTGCCCTTTTGTTCAGTATGTGATAGATTGAAGGGATGCCCAATCAGGACACCTTCTCGCATGATCAGGCGGTCAAGAACCTCCTCAAGGCCTATCCGGACGAGGCGCTGGAATTTCTGGCGGAGGACGCGGTGCAACTCCACGGAAAGCCCATTTCGTGGGAGTTTCTGGATACTGCGGTCGGCAAGGAGGATGTCGCGGAGCCGGGTCCCGGCCAAGCCATGGACCTGGCCATCCGCTACCGCTTCGGCGACGGCACGGCCACGATCCTTGTGCTGGTGGAACATTGGTCCGATGCTGGCAAGCTCGACCTCTTGCGAACGGCCCGCTATTTTCTGGATCTGATGAAGCGCTTCCCGGGCGAGACCATCCTCCCCATCGCCTTGGTGGACGACGACCGCCCACGGGAACTTCAAGACACCGTCGAGCACAAGGCCTTGGACTTCTCGCCGTTTCGCTTCACCACCCGGATCGTACAGGTTCCGGCTTTGTCGCTGGAGCGGTTCCGTCACACCGCCAATCGCGTGGCGCTTTCCTTCACGCCGAACATGGCCGGTGCGAATCGACTTGAGCAGGTCCTGCGCGTCACCGTGGCTTTCCAGGAGCAGGGCGACACCATGGGCGTGCGCAAGTTCTTTGCATTCTGGGTGGTGGAGGGTAGATTGGAACTGGAAGAACAACGGGAAGTCAAACGGAAGCTGGAGGAGATGGCCATGCCCGAGATCATGGAGTGGTTCAAGCAAGAGGGCATCGAGGAAGGAATCGAGAAGGGAATCGAGCGAGGCATTGAGCAAGGCATTCGTACCTCCAAGCTCGAAGACGCCCGGAAGATGCTCGACCGAGGCTGCGATTGGGCTTTTGTGACCGATATCACCGGGATCAAGCCTGAGGACCTCGAAACGGTCTGAACTCCGCTTGGCATCGCATTCCCGACCAGGTGCAGCGCCGCAATGTTCTGCTCCTCATCAACGGCAAGAATGTCATCGAGAACATCCCAGGGCAGACCCTGAAACTTGTCCAGGAGAAGATCCATGCCTCGTTCCGACGCTGAATTGGCGCAATGGGAAGTCCAGAGGGACTTGGGTGCCGAACTGCTCCAATCCGTGACCGAGATGTGCGAAGGAACGACCGCACGCAGCACCGCCCGACACCCGGAAGTCTTCCGGGAGCTGATGGAAGGCTATTGAGATGGCCATGCCCGAGATCATGGAGTGGTTCAAACAAGAGGGCATCGAGGAAGGAATCGAGAAGGGAATCGAGCGAGGCATTGAGCAAGGCATTCGTACCTCCAAGCTCGAAGACGCCCGGAAGATGCTGGAGCACGGCATCGCTTGGAGCATCATCACCGATGTGACCGGCATTAAGCCCGAGGACCTCGAAACAGTCTGAAGGACCGGAACAGGTCATTTCATGCAATCTGGTTCCGTAAGCGGGACGGACTGCGAAGAGGCACAATCCGAATTTCTGGTGACAGCGGCGATTGCCATGTCCTGCCGTCTACGGCTTGGGGATCAGGTCCTTGAGCGTTGGTCCGTGGAATCGCAGGTCGTCCATGCGAAGCGTCATCGGCATCTCGGAGTGGAGGAGCGCGCGGCGGACCTTCCCGAGCGCTTGGCTTGGCGGCAGGGGCTGGCCCTCGAGGGACTTGAAGTCCGATGGCTTGAGCACGATCCGGCTCCAGGTGGCCGGGAGGGTCACGGTCGCGAACCAGTCCCCGCCGAAGTCCCGGACCTGGTCGAAGCCGGTTGAGGTCTGCAGTCGCAGCTGGATCGTGCCGCTGCCCCGGGCCATGAAGGAAAACGAGTCCAGACGGGAAAGGTCCATCCACAGGCCCTTGGGGGCGAGCTCCAGACCCAGCTGGGCGTAATGCACCGGGCGGGTGGTGTCCATGACAAAGGCGACGGAAAGGCCGCGCCCTTGCCAAGCGCTGTCGGTCCCGAAGGCCATCGACACATCGTGGACGCTGCCGGTCGGTAGGATTCCGCTGGTGCCGCCTTGGGCCGAGTCGTTCAGGGCGTACCACCACCCCGATCCGATCTGGGAGCCCAAGGTGCTGCGGTTCCCGGCGACTTCGAAGTCCTCCAGCAGGATCCCCCCTTGTGTCAGGTCGATGACAGAATCTGTCACAGGAGGCAGCGCGACCTCGCGCACGGTTCCGTCGTCGAGCAGGACGCGCGCCCATTCGGAGCGGTTGCCCGGATCGCGCCAGAGCGCGATTCCGCCATCCCTCACCAGGGACGAGGAACGGCCGCCGTACAGATCCACACGCACGGGGGATCGTCCTGCAGGCGGAGTGAGCTTGGCCTTCCAAACCGTGCCCACGCTGGTCGGGAGATCCACGGTCAGGGGGTTTCCGGAGGTCTCAAGGCTGCGGTGCATCCACAGGCTGTCGCGGCGCGCCTCGATCTGGAAGCTGCGGCGGGCGGCTGCCTGGAGGGCGAAGCGTCCGGCGCTGTCGGCCTGCACCGACTGCTCGGCGTTGCCTTCGATCCAATCCGGTGTGCGCAACGAGACGGTGGCAAGACCCAAGGGGCGCCCGCCGGGCATGGTGGCCACACCTTGGAGGGAGACCGTCTCGCCTTCGATGCCGCCGCCACCGGCCAGTTCCGAGGAGGAACCGCAGCCGCACAGCCAGGCACATAGCAGGAGTCCGGGCCATCGCTTCACGGGAGTGCCTGCGCAGGCGTGCGGGTCAGCGGAAAGAAGTGGAGGTTGAGCTGGTGCACCCGCGTGGGCTTCGGGTCGCGGGCCGCGATCTCCAAGAGCTTCTTGCGGAAGGACCGGATCTCATCGATGACCTCGAGGCGACTTTCCTCCGAGACCGAAAGGGTCACCCACGAGAGGTTGCGTTCCTCGCGGGGAAAGCGGTCCAAGGCTTGTCGGGCCAGCTCCAGCATCTGCAGAAAATACTCGCGCGTTTCCGGGCCGTGAGGCGAGGTTCCGGTGCTCAGGGTGGCGTCCATGCGTTCGATGCCGCGGGCGGTCTTGACGGCAAGGCCCAGGGAAAGGAGCAGGTCGATCGATTCCTTCACCTTCTGCGCGGGCAGCGGCGGCTCCAGCAGGCTTCCCAGCCTTTCCCAGGCATCGCGCGTGGGATGGATGGCCAGCAATTCCCGGATGGCCACATGGTGCCACTCTCCCAGGAAGGCGGACTGGTTCCGGTCCAAGAGTTTGAGCTTGAAGGAGCGGAAGCGTTCCAGCCGTTTGCGGGCAAGGGTTGCGGTGCGTTCGTCACGGGCCTGGTTCCAAGTCACCAAGTCCAGGAAGTAGGCCCGCTCGCGACCTTTCAGTCCGATCAGGGTCGCGAACCCCTCGGTGGTCTCCATGCGCATGTTGCTCTTGCCCTGCAGGATCTGTGTGATGAAGCTGGGGGAGCGAAAGCCCACGCGGGTGGCGACGGTGCGGTAGGACAGCCGGGGTTGAGCGGCCTTGGCCTCGCGGTACCACTGGGCGAGATAGGCGCGGTAGTCCGTATGATCAAAGACGCTGGTCATGAGACCTCCATGATACATCCGTCCTGGACCCTGCACTGGCGGAGGCAGGACGCCTTGTTCAGTGTACTGAACGCTTTCCCGGCCCGTGAGCTTCGGGGAATCCGGGGTGGGACGACATTTCCTCCATCAATGCCGCGAGTGCGGCACCGACGTCCATCGGAAGGAACTCAAGTGTCACGATCTCTCTCGTCCCGTTCCCGGACGACGGCCAAGCTGTTGCTTGGCTCCGCCGTCCTGGGGCTCGTTCCCGCTCAACTCGCCGCCGCGCCCGTCGTCGAGCAGCAGATCACGGTCAACCAGATCGGCTATCGCACGAAGGCCAAGAAGGTCGCGGTGCTGGCCGATCCCGTCTACGGCTTCAACGCCGCCGTGGAGTACATCCCGGGGGATTCGGTGCAGGTGCGCCGGGTCTCCGATGACGTACGTGTGCTGGGCGTGAAGACCCAGATCTGGAACGACGGAAAGCCCGACACCTCGACCTCCACGATCGGGATCTGGAACGACGCCCAAGGCAAGAACGTCGACACCACGTTCCTTTCCAGCTTCGCGGGCGACCGGGTGTGGTGGGCGGACTTCTCGAGCCTGACGACCCCGGGCGACTACTACCTCTACGACGCGAAGAACGACCGCAAGTCCTACGACTTCCGCATCGCCGACGACGTCTACGACAAGGTGCTGCAGGCCGCCGTACGCATGTTCTTCTACCAGCGCCAAGGCATGGATCTGGACGCCAAGAACGCCGGGGTCTGGAACCGCAAGGCCGACCGCCTCCAGGATTCGGTGGCCACCACCTGGACCGGCTCGCTCAATCCCCGCGACGTGCGCGGCGGATGGTGGGACGCGGGCGATCCGAACAAGTACATGACCTACACCACCAAGACCCTCTGGCAGCTGTTCGACGCCTTCGAGAACAACGCCCAGGCCTTCACCGACGCCACCAACATCCCCGAGAGCGGCAACGGCGTGCCCGACCTGCTCGACGAGATCAAGTGGGAGCTCGACTGGATGCTCAAGATGCAGAACGTCGACGGCTCGGTGCACTCGCGCGTGGTGGATGCCGAAGGCACCACCTATCCCGGTGTCGGTGGCCCGGAGGCCGTCAAGGCCAAGCGCCACTACACCCTGGCCAGCACCTGGAGCTCGGCTTGCTTCGCCGCGGGCGTTGCCAACGCATCGCGCTTCTTCAAGCTCTACAAGGCCGTCTACCCCGGCTACTCCGACACCCTGTTGGCCCGCGCCAAGCTCGCCTGGACCTACCTCGAGGCCAATCCCACGCGCTTCCCCGTGGACGGCAAGGACGGCATGATCCTCAAGGACGGCACCGTGGACAAGCGCGCCGGCGGTGACAAGGACTACGAGGAGATGGGACGGCTCCTGGCTTCGGCCGAGCTGTTCCGCGCCACCGGTGAAGCCAAGTACCAGACGTACTTCGACGCCAACATGCCCACCCCGAACCTCAACGGATTCGTCGCCATCGATCCGATGGGCGGGACCTACACCTGGGTTGGCCAGATCGCCCTGGTCTCGTACGCCCGCACCCCCAAGGCCACGGCAGCCAAGCTTGACATCATCCGCAAGGCCTTCCGCGAGATCAACTACTGGTTCGATCCGACCGGCCCGATCGCCGGGGCCGATCCGTACCGCGTGAAGAACTGGTACTACTCGTGGGGCTCCAACCAGCTCATGTCGGACTGGGGTCTGACCCCCATCTACGGCAAGGCCGTGGGCATGAGCCTGGGTTCCGGCGAGGATCCGCTGGCCCGTGGCGAGGAGTACGTGCACTACCTGCTGGGGCGCAACCCCATGAGCATGGCCTACCTCACCAACATCGGGAAGAAGGGGCTGAACCTCGGCGCGGAGCGCTGCGCCACCTCGATGTTCCACATCTGGTCGATGAGCAAGCCTGGCTACACCCAGTTCGACTACGACAGCTCGACCTACGGCCAGCTTCCCGGCTACCTCACCGGTGGCCCGAACTTCACCTACACCTACGAGACCGGCGCCGGTGCCTTGCAGGAGCTGCGCTTCCAGCCCCACATGAAGAGCTACAAGGACTGGTCGGGCGACTGGCCCCAGAACTCCTGGACCATCACCGAACCGGCCATCTACTACCAAGCGGCCTTCGTGAACCTGCTCTCGCACTTCGCGACCGGCTCGGGCACCGCACCCTCGGCCACGGGCATTTCGGGACCGTCGCGCTCCGGACTCTCCAAGGCAAGTGCGACCCTGCGTGGTCGCGAGCTTTCGATCACGGGCGTGGATCTCGCCAAGGCGACCTTGCTGGATCCGGCAGGCCATGTGGTCGAGCGCTTCGAGATCCAAGGTGGCAAGGCGACCTTGGCAAAGCGTCCCGCCGGCATGTTGCTGCTGCGTCTGGAAGGCGAAGGCCTGAACGCCACCGTCCCGGTCCTTTCCCTGCGATAAGTCTTCGGTCCGTCCAACAAAAAAGGCCTGTCCCGGATTCCGGGGCAGGCCTTTGCATTTCTGAGGGTCGTCGTTACTTGGTGACGTGGATCAGGAAGCTGCTTGCGTTCTTGCTTCGCACAAGGTAGAGGCCACGATTCAAGCTGGAGGATTGCATCTGAACCTTGAGATCGGAAACGCTTCCCGCTTGAAAGGAGCTGAGCCAGGTTCCATTCACATTGTGAATCGCGAACTCCTGAATGCCCTGAGCAAGATTTGATTTGAATCCGGAAATCCTGGTGGTGATCGGCGAGAACTTGATCTTGTCGATGTTTGCATAGCCACCGGTGAATGCGATCTTGAGAATGTGAGATCCTGCAGTCAGGGCGACGGTATTTCCGGTTGCCGTGCTGTACGTGTCCCAATTGCCGCCATTGGTGACCTTGATGGTGTCGGTAATGGCTTTGCCGTCCAGGAACAGGCGGAAGGAGGAACCATCTCCGCCGGATGCGGCGGATGCTTCGTAGGTATAGATCCCGGCATTCGACACGTTCACGGTGTATTCAAGCCATTCTCCGTTGGCGGTGTATCCGACGGCGTAGCCATTCGGGACGGCGACGATATCGACCTGGTCCTGCCGATACACTGCACCCTGGTTGGCGGATTCGGAATCATAGTACGCGGTATCCGGACTGCCCACATCGTAGTTTTCCGCTTCGACAGTGCCCGGAATGGCAATGACACCCTTGTACGGAGCTTGTTTTACAGGAGGAACGACGACCACTGGAGATCCCCCACCGATCCCGGTCGTATTCACGCCCTTGTTCTTCGACAAGTAATCCTTGAGCCAGGTCATCGCCGGACGGTCGGCTCCGTTCTTGATGATGCCGGAATTGCCGTTGGTGGTCCAGGTGGAGCCGTAGATGTAGCCCCACAAGGTGATCCCGGCCACATAGGGCGCTTCCATGAATGCGGTGATCTGTTCCTTGTAGCACTGCAGCTGTACTTGATCGTCTTCGGTTGCGATATCGTATTCAGAGATGACCAGAGGAATCTTTGTCTTGTCATAGATTTCCTGAAGGGTGTTCTTGAAGGTGGTATAGTTCAGGCAGACTCCACCGCCTCCAGTACCACCGGCGCCACCCCCTTGGCTCATCATGTCATGCGCTTGTTGCCCGTATGCGTCGACCGGAGCGCCACCGGCTTTGATCTTGTTGATCAGATCAATGCCTTCATTCTTCTGCCACTGGAAGGTGTTGTAGTCGTTGTAGATGAGGATGGCTTTGGGCCAGCGTTCGCGCGCCATCTTGAAGGCGGTCGTCACAAACTTGTAATCGCCGTTGTTGTCTCCCCCCAGAGCCTGGATGATCTTCGTCTTCGGGTAGTTGGAGTGATACTGGTTGGTCCCGGTGCGGATGGCCTCGTTCACCACGTCGATCATTTCCAGGTCGGGAAATTCCTTCTTGACCGCGTCGAACCACTTGGTGATGGCCGTGAGGGTGGCTGCCTGGTCCTTCGATTCAAGCCAGCTCGGGTATTGGGAGCCCCAGACCAAGGCGTGGAACTTGAAGTGTCCGCCGTTGTTCTTGGCCCAGTTGTAGGCGTTCTTGCAACCGGTAAAGTTGTAGGTGCCCTCCTTGCCCTCGACGGAGCCCCATTTGCACTCGTTCTCGGCGGTGATCTGATTCCAGTAGGTGCCGAAGTCGGAACGGACCGCGCCGTTCGTGGTGATGTTTCCGACGAATTTCGCAGCTCCGCTGGCCAAGGGCGCGGCGCTTGGAGCTCCGGAGAGGATGGCCCCGGACAGAAGAAGGAGTGACAAGCTTTTGGTGCGCATACGGAACCCTCGTTTCAGATTTGAGACCTTCTGAATACGAGTCTAGCGCCAGAAAATGGGGAAAACCGACCGTTTGAAAGTGTCTGTTTTGTCGTTTTGACCAAAATCGCAAAGCACAGGAATGCATCCGATCGTGCGTACGACGGAAGCGTTCTCTGGGCCACCGAAGCTTGCGCTGCATCTCATTTCAGCGATTCCTTCCCGTACGGTCATTGATTCGCAGGCGCTTTCCTCCGGCAGTTGGTATCCTTGGAGGTCACGCACGAAGGACACCATGCCGGACCTCTTCACCTACCTGGAATACCGGGACTACCTGAAGGACGCCTACGAGGAACGGCGCAAGCTGCAGCCGTACTTCTCGTACCGGTTCATCGGGAACCGGGTGGGCATGGATTCCAGCTACCTGACGCGCCTGTTCCAGAAGAAGCTTCATCTGGGCGACGATCTGGTCGAGCGCATGGGCGGGGCTTTCGGATTGGATGGCGATTCTCTGGAATACTTCCGGAACCTGGTCGCCTTCAACAAGACCCGCAACGAGACGCAGGCCCGCGTCTTCCACGAGCAGCTGATGCGGCTGCGCGGCGTGGGCTACCGCGTGGTGCGGGAAGATCAGGAGGAGTACTTCTCCAACTGGGTGCATGTCGCGCTGCGATCGCTGCTTGACTATCGTTCCTTCGATGGCGATTTCGATGCGCTTGGGGCCGCGCTGCTTCCGCCCGTC
>JBDKGV010000015.1:0-24509 GCA_039798005.1 Fibrobacterota bacterium | reverse complement strand
CTGGGCCCTGGTCTGGACCGGGAGGTCCAGAGCAACAGTTTCAAGAAAAGGCAGTCTTTTTGCCTTCTGGGTGGTAGAGGCTAGATTAGGGTTGGACGAACAGCGCGAAGTCAAGCATCGCCTCAAGGAGATCGATATGCCGGAAATCATGGAATGGTTCAAGGAAGAAGGCATCGCCGAAGGCATCGAGCAAGGCATCGAACGTGGTGCGCGTGCAAAGGCGATTGAAGATGCCACCAAGATGCTTGAGCACGGGATTGATTGGCGTATCGTGACGGACGTGACGGGTATCAGCCCCGAGGATCTCGACTCGAAGACTTGATCGACTCGCTTTGCAGCGGCCCGCGTTTGGTTGTGGTCCTCACAAACGAGGGCGCAGCCCGAGATAGAGCATTCACCGGAATTGGGGTCCCCGTGTTGCGATCCTGATCGCGCGGGGTGCACTGTGGCCGGTTCCCTCGCAAGGTTGCTGATCGCGAGTGGTGGCACGACGCGCGAAGTGGCTGCGAAAATGCAGGGTCCCCAGGGATGCCATCCCTGGGTGGCGGTTCCCAGGGCCGCCAGTGGCTCTGGGCCCTGGTCTGGACCGGGAGGGTCCAGCGACAGTTCCAAAAAGCAGTTTAAGAATGTTCATGCATCGACCGGCTCATCCTTCGAGACGCCGGCTGCGCCAGCTCCTCAGGACGAACGGTGATGTATTCATGTTTCTCCCACCCTTCGGGCGTGAGCTTCACATGTCGTGGTATCGGAGGGAGTCGACAAGCTCGGCAGGATCGGTGACGGCAACAGTCCACGCCGTCCGCAGGACGGAACACGACAACCTGCCCCCGACCGTCGCCCGCAAGGGCCAATGACCCCGCAGCCGCAGGCGGATTCCGTCCATCCTTCGAGAACCTCAGGGCGAATGGAATCCGTCGAAGGCGAGGAGGCCCTTCGACAGGGCTCAGGACAGGCTTGGCGAGCCAATCGACAGATTCTGTCAAAATAGGATTGGCGAACAGGGCGGGAAAAGGCCCTGATCCGTCAGATCTGGAAGATCAACAGCGGCTTCTGGCCCACCGGCGGCTCGTTGTGCCAGTTGATGGACAGGACCTCGGTGCGCTTGCCGGAGCGGATGTTCACGATCAGCCGATCGGAAAAGATGCGTGAGAAGAACAGGCCCCGGCCATGGATGTCCAAGGCGCCGATGGGGATGCCGAACTCGTCCTTGCGGGTCTGCCGCTCGAGCCAGTGCAGGATGGTGTCGCTATCAAGCTTGCCGCCATGGTCGCGCACGCACACGCCAACCTTGTCGGCGTCCTCGATCCACTCGACCTCGATGGCTTGGTCATCAGGCAGCACGAAGTCATGGCTCCAAGATTCCTTGGTCGCACCGTCTTCATTGCGCGCTCCGTAGAACATTCCGTTGGTCAGGAGCTCCTGCAGAACCAGGCGCATGGGCTTCTTGCGGTGCTTGGGCAGGCGTTCGGTGAGATCTTCCAAGGCGCCGTTGATGTCGTCGGGTCGGAACAGTTTGTGGCACAGCCGCTGGGTCGCGGCGGGAAAGCTCTCATCGATCCAGGAGAACTCGGGGTGCAGGAGAGTCTTGAGCGAATGAAGGATTTCCTTCACCGGAAACGGGACGTTCTTGACCAGGACGCAGGAGATCTTCTCGTCCAAGAAGCGCCCGATGAATTCATCGAGGAGGTTTCCGGTCAGCAGGATGCGTGGGATATGAGGCCACCGTTCCCGGGCGATGCTCAGAAGCTGCAAACCGTCCATGTGGGGCATGGAGATGTCGGAAAGGATCGCGTCCACTGGTTCGCGTTCCAATATATCCAACGCTTCAAGACCATTTTTGGCCGCGAGGACTTGATACCCTGAGTCCTCAAGGATTTCCTGAAGGGTCTCAAGCATGGCCGGTTCGTCGTCTGCGACCAGGATTCGATGGATAATGGGTTCCACAGTTGTCAAATGTAACGCAACCGGATCATGGACTGATCAGGTCTTGATATAATCGTGCATGGAATTGTGCACAACTTGAGCACAATTCGGAGATCGGGAGTCTGATTTGTGCAAGGTTACCAGTCCGAAGGGCACTCGGGCAGCGTTGGGCGAACAAATCCCGGCCCAAGTGCCGGTGAATCTGAGGCCCATGTCTTCTGGGGGAGTTCCCCTGATCCGGCTCTTTTCAAACGGGGATTATGAAAAACTTGCCTGCGCAGAGGCGGGCATCGTAGTATGATTGAAGACTGGGATCTGTCATTCCATCAATTGTTTCCGTTCCATAGGAGATTGCATGAAATCCATGAAAGCAACTGCCCTCATTGCTTGTGCCGGTATGCTCTTTGTCGGTTGCGACAGCAAGAAGGACGCTGCAGCCGCTGCCGTTCAGAGTCCTGCGATGACGATGGCCTTGGTCAAGGGTGATGTGAATCAGGTCAAGGCGCTTCTCGATGAAGGCCAGAGCGTCGAGGCGATGCAGGACAGCCGTACTCCGTTGTGCGTGGCCGCCATGAACGGGCATGTGAGCGTGATTCAACTGCTTCTTGCCCGCGGGGCGCAGCTCAACTACAAGGACCAGAACGGCCAGACCCCGCTGATGTACGCTGCGGGCGCCGGCAAGCTGGACGCGGTCAAGGCATTGGTCGAGCAGAAGGCTGAAATCGAAGCCACGACCCAGATGGGCGAGACTGCTCTGATGGGCGCCGTCGGTCATGGCTATGTCGATGTGGCCAAGTTCCTCGTGGAAAAGGGTGCCAACATCCAGGCCAAGATGAACAACGGCCGCAATGTCTATATCATGGCTTGGGAGCGCTACAACGGCCCTCTGCCCAAGAAGGACGACACCGCCCTGTTCGTGTGGTTGCGGGAAAAGGCCGACCCCAAGGTCGCCAAGCAGATGGACAGCGCCGCCAAGGCCTCCGAGGCCTTGGTTCGCGAAGTCGAAGCCAAGACCGGTGGGCCTTCCAAGAAGAAGTGATCGCGAACTTGCGATTTGCTTGAGGGATCGAAGCCTCTTCGCTTGGCGAAGGGGCTTTTCTGTGTCCATGGGAGTCAAAGTGATTGCGACCCCATGCCGGGGGCTGGTATGATCAAGGCATGAGCATCTTGATCGTCGAGGACAATGTGATCAGCGCCCGCATGCTTGAGGGAATCCTCAAGCACAACGGGATGGAGACGATTACCGCCAAGAATGGCGTCTTGGCCCTGCAGGTCTTGCAGGAACGACAGGGGGAAGTCCAAGTGATCCTCCTGGATCTGATGATGCCGGAAATGGACGGCTTCCAGTTCATGAAGGAGCACAACGATCATCCGCAGTGGAAGTCGATTCCGGTGATCGTGATGACGGCGCTTGCGGACACCGAAACGGTGCGTCGCGTGGTCGGCATGGGCTGCAAGCACTATGTCGTCAAGCCTGTGCGGGAGGACATGCTGCTGCCAAAGTTGCGGGAATATCTTCCCCATGTGGTCAGTGCCGAGGATCATCTTCTGCGCAACCGGTTCCATGTGATGCAGGACATGGGGCTTGACGATTCCGGCTACGACGAACTCTTCGCCGCTTTCCGCGATCAGACGCGACAGATCCTCCAATCGCTTGGTCAGGAAGGGGCCGCCTTTCCAAAGGCTGCGTTGGGCAGTTTCGCCGACGATGCCATGAGCTTGTGTGGCGAGGCCGTCTCCAAGCGTTTGCACATGCTTGCCGAGACCTCGGCCGCAAACGATGCCTCCAATTACCTGCAGCACTTGATGCATGAGCTGGACACGGCCTTTGAACGCCGTGCGCGCATCAAGGCGCGTCTCTCCGGGCAGGAGTAAAGGACTCCATGGGATTGCGTGCACGCACACTTTGGGCGGGCGGACTGCTGCTTGCGCTCCTCTTGGGCGGCGCCTATGCGGGAATGGGCATGTTTCTGGGGCGCCATTTCGCCTCGCTCGAGGATGCCCAGACTCTTCGGGACGGGTTGCTGGCCCAAAAGGGCATCGAGCGGGAAGTGACCGAGCTGGCCGGCAAGGTTCCCGATTGGGCGGATTGGGACGATGCCTATGAATTCATGAAGGAACGGGACAGCACCTTCATTCGCGCGAATCTCGATACGACGGTCCTTACCGGCATGCGGTTGCGTGAGATCCTGTTCATGGATGTGCATGGGGGTGTCGTTGCCGGCTTGTCGCAATACGACGGGCGCAGGATCCCTGAACATCCCGGCTTGACGCGCTGGCTGTCCGATCCTCAGGTGCTGAAGACCATTCTGCGCGACGAAGGGCTGCAGGGATGGTTCGTCGACGGGAACACGCCCCTTCTGGTGGTCTCCAAGCCGATCCGGAAAACTTCGCGAGCCGGTGAGCCTCGCGGCATCCTGACCTTCGTGCGTGCCTACGGGCCCGAGGAAATCCGGCGGATGGAATCTGTTTTCCCGTTCGGGATTTCCATCCGGGGCCTGCTGGATGTGCCCTTTCGCGCAAAGGATGGATGGGAATTGACGTCGCGAGGCGACACCTTGCGCGCTGAAAATTGGATCCGTGGCTTGAATGGACGCACCCTTGGCATCGAGGTCGACAGCCCTCGAAGGTTCGATGGCCAGAAGCGCATGCTGATGCTTTGGCTTGCGGTGGCCTTCGGGGTGGCTGCACTCGTCTTCGGAGCGTCCGGTGTCGTGTTGCTGGAACGGTTGGTTCTGACTCGACTTTTTCATTTGGAACAGGATGTCGCAGGGATCGCTTCCGGCTCCTCGTTGCGCATCCATGTCTCGGGCAACGATGAAATCGCTCGATTGGGGCACAACATCGATCAGATGGTGGAGTCCCTGCGGAGAGCCACGGGTGAATTGCGTCGGACCCGCGATGTTTCCGAGCGTGCCGAGCGTGCCAAGACCCGCTTGCTCGCCTCGGTGAGCCATGAGATGCGCACGCCTCTCAACGGAATCCTTGGGCTTGCCGATCTGCTGCGGCGTTCGACGCATCTTTCCGAGGAGGATCGCGAGAATGTGGACATGGTCGCGGAGGCGGGAAGCCAGCTGCTTTTGACCGTGAACACGCTGCTTGACCATTCCCGTTTGGAAACCGGTGACCTGGAGCTGGTGGAGACCGATTTTTCCTTGGAGGAGATCGTCGGGCACGCGCTTGTGGACATCATGGCGATGGCTCATCGCAAGGGCTTGCAGGTGCATGCCGAATTCGACCCGAATCTGCCTTCGCATGTGCGTGGTGATCCGGATCGGGTGAGGCAATTGCTGCGCAACTTGCTGGACAATGCCGTGAAATTCACGAACATGGGTGAGATTCGCCTGCGGGCCGTTCGGCAGCCGCACGATGGATCCTTGAGCTTCGAGGTTGCCGATACCGGCATCGGGATCGAGTCCAGC
The DNA here is from genome assembly GCA_039798005.1 of Fibrobacterota bacterium. Lineage (GTDB taxonomy): Bacteria > Fibrobacterota > Fibrobacteria > UBA5070 > UBA5070 > JBDKGV01. The sequence continues at coordinate 19,164 of JBDKGV010000015.1, read as the reverse complement.
CGTCTTCAAGCGATCTTCCGGCCCTTCGAACAGGCGGGTGCCGACACCTTCTTCGCCTTTGGCGGTGTCGGTCTTGGTCTTTCGATCTCGCGCCTGCTGGCCGAATGCATGGGCGGACGCATCGATGTCCAGAGCACACCGGGGAAAGGAAGCCTGTTCACGGTCCAGATCCGGTTGTCCGTCGGTCCAGCTTCGGCCCCGTTCATCGCTGCCTCGCACTGGCAAGGTCTTCGGGGGCATCGCGTGGTGGTTGCGGACTCCTCCGCTCAAAGGCGAAGCATTCTGGCCCGGATTCTCCGGCATGTCGGGATCGAAGTCCATGAGGTCGCGACCGTGTCGGAGTTCGAGGCCCAAGAATTCCCGGGGGCAGGTGTCTTCTGGGGGCTTGACGAGTCATCCCCACCCGGAAGCATTAGGATCTGCCCGAGGGATGGGCATGAGAAGGATGCCAGCCAGTCGAATCTGTTCGCACCCTTCCTGCCCTCCGATGTGCTGCGGCACAGCTGCCATTTGCTTCGTGTGCCGCAGAGGGTGGGGCTTCTGATTCCCAATGCCGTGCTGCGGACCTTGGTCGGAGGGATTCTCCGGAAGGTCGGGCATGAGACGGTGATTCTGGAACAGCAGCCCTCGATGAATCGGCCGTTGGATGTGGTCGTCGTGGATGTTCGCGAAGGGGATGACGGACTGGACGATACGATCGCCTCGCTGCGAAACGGCCATCCTTCGGCAGAGATCGTGACGCTTGTCGGGACCTTCCAATCGGCGCCAGGATTGTCTGGATGCCATCGGGTCAAGAGGCCGGTGGATGCGGCGGCCTTGTTGTGGGAAGTGGAAGGATGGGGTCGCGAATCCAGAGCATTGAACTGACTTGCTGTGAAACATTGGATTGCCAACGGCTATCGGTTTATGGGAGAATGATCAGGTGTCCAGCTCGACAGAAAAAGTTCCAGAGTCGGCGAAGAAGCTGAGTCTGGCCGACTGGGTGCAGCGGCTTTCCACTCAGGAAATGCCGGTGTTTGCCCATTCCGCCAAGATGCTTCAGGATTTTGCGGGCAAATCCGACGCCGGGGTCAACGAATTGACCCAGATCATCCTGCGCGATCCCGTCTTGACCGCCAAACTCATGCGAGTGGCCAACAGCGCCTATTACAACTCGTCGGGGGCTGCCGTCGGATCGGTCAGTCGAGCCGTCATGGTGCTGGGCATGGATACGGTCCGGCAGCTGTTCCTTGCCATGAACCTCGTGGATTCCCTGGTTCAGGAAGGGCCGCTCCAAGAGCGCGTCAATCAGGAGCTCGGACGCGCCTTGCATGCCGCGTTCCAGGCGCGGGCGCTTGCGCAAATGAACCGCGACGGCTCCGTCGAGGAGATCTTCGTGTCGGCCATGCTCGTGAATCTCGGGAGCCTTGCCTTCTGGTGCTACGGGGAAGAAATGGCGCTTGAGCTCGATGCCATGGTTCGCAAAGGGGCCAGCGATACGGCTCAGGCCCAGAAGGACATCATCGGCTTTCGCCTTACCTTGCTTTCCGCGGCGCTTGCCCAGGAATGGAAATTGCCGCAGTTGTTGACTCAGGCCCTGCGGGGCGCAAATGGAAGCGATGCCAGGATCCAGTACATCCACTTCGGATGGCAGGTGGCCATGGCGACGGAGCTCGGCTGGTTCACCAAGGGGGCACGAACCTTGGGTGAGCAGTTTGCCACCGAACACCGCATGAGCCTGCGGGAAGTGGGCGCGTTCCTTCATCGCAACACCGTGGCCGCCGCGTCGCTTGCGAAGGAGATCGGTGCCACTCGGGCCGCTGAACGGATGCCTGTCCTTCAGTTGCCTCCGATCGAAGGGGATGGCGCCCCCTCCATCTTTGATTTGCCACCTCCGGCAGGACGCTATCCTCAGGAAAACGCCGAACTTCGCCTGCAGTCGCTGCGGAAACTCGCGGCGCTCACCATGGCTTCCGACTTCAGCATCACCCGTGCCTTGCAGGAGGTGGCCGAAGGAGTCCGCAATGGTTGCGGAATGGATCGCGTCGCCATTGCCATGCCCGACAAGGATGGAGTGATGCAGGCGCGGATCGCGGTGGGCGAGCAGACCCTTCAATTGGAGCAGGAATTTCGCTGGGACACGAAATTGCGCTCGCCCAATGCCTTCGGGAAATTGCTCGAGGAACCGGCTCTCCTGCTGGTTCGCCCCGATCTTCCGGGGTGGAGGCCGCTTCTGGTGCCTTCGCAGCTTTCCTCCCTGATTCAAGGCCATTCGTTCGCGGCTTTCCCGTTGCTTCTCCTTGGGCGGGCGATGGGGCTGTGGTATGTCGATCGCGTTCCCAGTGGCAGAGTGGTCGACGAGTCCGCTGCCTCCATTTTGCAAACATTTCTCACTCAGGCGGCGGCGCTCCTGGAAAATGGACTGAAGCAGACGACGGCTGCCCGGATGAGCCAGACCGTGGCGCCTGCGGATTTGCCGCCTTCCGTTCCGGGGGCGTAAAATCACTGGCGGAAATGGGGCAAAGGTTCCATTTTTCACCAGAATGCTTAAGTCCTTCTCCCTTGTGGCCTTGTTGTCAGGGCTTTCCTATGCCGGATTGCACATTAATCAGGTGGGCTATGAGCTCGATGGACCCAAGATTGCCGTCCTGAGAGATTCCTTGGGTGCGGCACCCACATCCTTCACGGTGAAGGACGCCGCCGGGAAAGTGGTCTACACAGGGATTCCTGTGGCGCAAGGGAGCGTCGCGGGATGGGGCAAGGCCAAACATTGGAATTTGGACTTCACACCGGTGCAGGTGGTGGGGAAATTCACCATCAGCACCTTGCCCAGTGGCCTTTCGGATACGGTTCGCATCGGGAAGGACCAACTGTTCAGCCAGACCACAGGGCGAATGATCGAATACTTCCGTGCGATGCGCAGTACGGATGCGTCGCATCGATCCGTGGCGGTGTTCGGCCGTACCGGTGTGACGCGCAATGTCTATGGCGGCTGGAAGGACGCCTCGGGAGATGCCGGCAAATACCTGTCGCATCAGGCGGGTGCCAATTTCCTCAGTCCGCAGCAGATCCCGCTGGTGGACTGGGCATTGATGAAGACCTGGGAGCTTGATTCCTCCGCCATGGGAGATCTGTCCGGGACCTTGAAGGACGAGGCCGGCTGGGGTGCGGATTTCCTGCTTCGCATGCTCGATCCGGACTCGAGCTTCTTCTACATGAACGTCTTCAACCAATGGGGAAAACTCGGGGTTGCGTGGCATCTCTGCTCTTGGGAAACCTCGGCCGGCAATTTCTCCTCCCAGTACCAGACGGCTTGGCGCGAGGGAGGAGGCATGGCCATTGCCGCCTTGGCCCGCGCGGCCCGGCAGGGGCCTCTTGGCGACAGTCTTCCCGGTCAGTATCTGGCAGGTGCCCAGCGGGCTTGGAAGGCCCTTGCCAAGAACGGGACCCTGTGGGCGAATGATCGCAAGCAGAATCTGATCGACGACTATTGCGCCTTGCTGGCGCATGTCGAACTGTACAAGACGACGGGCGTGTCGATGTACAAGGATTCCGCCACGGCCAGGGCCGAGCAGATCATGAAGCGCCAGCAGCCAGGCGGATGGTTTGCCGTGGATGACAGCACGCGACCCTTCTATCACGCCGTGGACGAAGGATTGCCCATCGTGGCTTTGCTTGAGTATCTCGACATCGCGCCCGAGCGTCGTGTCGCGATCTCTTCGAGTCTTCGCGCCTCGCTGGGTTGGTACAAGCAGTTGACTTTCGAGGTTGCCAATCCGTATGGATATGCGCGCCTCTACCGCCCGATCGTTGCCGCCTCCACCCCCAGTGGTGCCGTGAATCTTGCCCAGGGAAAGCCTGCTTGGGCCTCGTTGGAGGAAAACGCCAACACCTTGGCGGCAAAAGCCTTTGATGGTCAGGTCTCGGCGGGATCACGATGGTCCGCCTACAAAACCTCCCTCCAGCCCGCCGACAGCTTCACGGCGTCGATTGCGGTCGACTTGGGTGATCGATATCTCCTGGACAGCGTCGTGACGTATTGGGAAGCGGCCTTCGCCAAGCTCTATTCGATTGAAGTGTCGAACGATTCCGTGCGCTGGTCCTTGGCTGCCAAGCAGACCTTGGCGAGTTACCCCAACGACAATGGGCATGCATCCACCATCCTGCCGGATTCCACGAAGGGCCGCTATGTCCGGATCACCGGGCTGCAACGGGGGTTCGCCTATGGTGGATACTCGATCATGGAATGCAAGGTGTTCGGGCGGCCGATCCCTTCGACGGAGCCGCTGTCGCCCGGAAAAAGCGCCTTCTTCATGCCGCATGTGAACGAAACGGGCTATTGGTGGCAAGGTGAGAACGCGCGTCTGGGGTCCATGGCCACGGCATTTTTCCTCGCCAGCCGAAAGCTTGTGCCCGGGTGGGATCCGAAGTCCGATACCCTGGGAATCCTTGCCCAAGCGCAGCTTGACTGGATCGCAGGTCGAAACCCCTTCGATCTTTGCTTCATCGACGGGTTTGGCCGAAAGAACTCTCCCCCCTACGGTGGCAATCCCCATGTACCGGCCGGAATCAGCAACGGGATCACATCCGACGCCTCGGAGCAAGGCATCGCCTTCAATCCCCCCTTGGATACCGCATGGCAGAACTGGCGTTGGGTCGAGCAGTGGATTCCCCACAACGCATGGTGGCTGTTGGGAGCCAGTGCTGGCCGCTGGGCCCGTCATGAACCTGCTCTGGATACCAGCACATCCATTCGTTCCAGGGTGGCAAACGAACTTGGGCTGCGCATGGTCTGGTCCGGCAGGCAGGGTACGGTGCGGTTCTCCGGCCGTCATCCGCACGGGATCGTCCGAATGCGCAATCTCCAAGGTCGAGTGCTTTGGTGCGTGCCGGTCGCGGCGGATGTCGAGGAAATTGCCTTGCCGAAGAGGCCGGGAGTCAATTTGCTGACATTCGATGGAGCGGATGGGCGCCACGCGGCATTGCCCATCGCCGGGTTTTGAACAAGGGGCTCCGCTTCCTGCGGCGAGGCGGTTTCTTGGCGCTCCTGGCCTTGGGTGGTGAACTCTTGGCGGCTCCCAAGCCTTGCCTTTCCATTTCGCCGTTTCGTGCCTCGTTGGCCGCGGACTCGTCCGGTTCCCAAAGCCAGAAGCGTCGCCTGATGGACTCCCTGCAGCGCCAGTTGGGTGAGGGGTGGCGAGTGGAATCGGCTGGGAATTGTCCATCCTCCGGTCCGGTTCTCGATCTGTTCCAGCGCCCTGGTGATTTGCTGGAGACGCAAGGCAGCTCGCTGTTGCGGGTGCGGCTGGAATGGCGTCAGGCTTCGGGTGTGACCCTTGTCACTCTGGAGCCCCAAGGGCGGTTGCAGGGGGATGTGAGTCTGTGGGCCCGGACCTTGGCGGCCACCATCCGGACCCAGATGCTTGTCCCGGTTCAAGTGAGCGCCGATGCCGACGATGCGCGTGTGAGCGGTGATCTCTCCGGAATCCTTCCCGTCTCCGGCCTGCTGCCTCCGGGACCGATGAAGCTCAAAGTGAACGCTGCGGGACGAAGACCAAGCGCACTGGATACCCTGCTGCTGCCGGGCAAACCCATGCAGCTGGATCTCCATCTGACGCCTCTGCCGTCTCAGGGCATTTCCAAGCTTCACTCCAAGCCATCGACGCTTCCTCGCTGGATTTCCTATGGCGTGGGTGTCGTGGCGGCAAGCGGTGCGGGGTGGTACGCCTGGCGTCAGCAAGTCGCCGAGGAGCGATACCGCAATTTGGGGGCAAATGCCGCTCCAGGCCAGTTTTCCAACCGCTGGGACGATGTCCGGCAGGCGAATCTGGTGCGCAACACATTGGCGGGGATTTCCTTGGGAACCTTTGGAATCGGGATTGCACTGCATTTTCGGGAAGCATCTTTCTTGTGGTGAATTTTCCCAAGGACATGAACCTCTCCGGCCCCGATGGCGACACAAGAGCCAGAACAGACGGGGAAGGAGTGGAATACGGAAATGAGCCCAGCGACGAAATTCTGGTCCAGGAAGCCCTTGCGGGGCGTGAACGCGCCTTCCTTGAGCTCTACCGAAGGCACCGTCGCTATGTGCTCACTCTCGTGGTCCGCACCAGCGGTCGACAAGCCGATGCGGAAGATCTCGTCCAGGAATGCTTCGTCCAGATGCACGGGGCGCTCGGTTCGTTCGGAGGACGCGCCCGTTTCCGGACATGGTTCCATGGCATTGTCGTGCGGGTCTGCCACAGCAGCACGCGAGCGCGGCTGGCCCAGAAGCGCAGGGGGGATTCCGATGCCGTGGAGATGGACGACATCCTCTTGGAAACCATCCCGTCGCCCGAGGACCATGGCGCAGGCGCGCGTGAATTGCGCGATTGGATTCAGCCCTGCCTCGACAAGCTCGGGCTTTCCCACCGGCTTCCCTTGGTTCTCCACATTTTCAGCCAACTGGACCACTCCGAAATCGCCCGGGTTCTTTCCATCCCTGAAGGTTCGGTCAAATCAAGGCTTTTCAATGCCCGCCAGCGCATGGCCAAGTGCCTTGACATCCACGGGGAATGACAGATGACGGAACGTGATTGGGAAGACCTGTTGCGCCGCAAGGAGTTCGATCTCCCCAAGGAACGATGGGCGCGCTTGGAAGTGGATCTGCTTCGTCGGATTCGCGAGCCGGTTGCTCCCCTTGCCTGGCATCAGCGGCTCGTCACTGGCGCAATTGGTGCGTTGCGTTGGCTGCGTCCTGTGCCGGTGGCCGCTGGATTGGCGAGCCTTTTCCTGAGCCTGGGCTGGTGGTACCTCCATGAACATCGCTCGGCAGGCTCGGTGGCGCAGATCGAAGAGCTCAAGGGATGGACGGCCGGAGCCGTACTGCATTCGGATTCCTTGAAGGTCATGAATTGGGGCGCAGCGCGTTGCACCCTTGCCTTGCAAGGGGATGTGAGGCGTTTGGAGGGGGAGGGCGGCCAGCGCTTGCGTCTGGAAAAAGGCCGGATACGCTTCGGGGTTCAACCTCGTCGGCCCAATGAAGTCTTTTCCGTGGAATTCGGATCGTGCAAGGCCACGGTGGTCGGTACCGCCTTCACGCTTCAAGTGGACAGCCTTGGCGCGATCGCATCGGTTGAACATGGCAAGGTCAGGATCGATGCCCTCAGCGGCTTGTCGCGGTTGTTGACCCAAGGACAGTCGCTCTCGTGCCGTGATTTGACCCAAGGCCCTGTTCACAAGAATGACGCCGTCGAACCCATTGCAACACCCAAGCCGCCTGTGCCAGTTGTGGCCGTGCCGAGCTCCCTTGAAGAACAGGAATGGGAACGGCTGTGGAGCGGATGCAAACAGCCTTCGGAGAAATGCACCGAGTCGCTGGCTGCCTACCTGCAGAGTCATCCGACCGGGGAACGCGCCGGGAAATGCGCTCAACTCTGGGCCGATCGCTCCATGGCCCGGGGGGATTATCGCGACGCCTTGTATGCGTTGGATCTTGCCGCTCACGCAAATGCCGGCGAGCTTTCCTTCAAGGCCCGACTGAAGGCATGCAGCATCAAGGCGATGGAATTGAACCAGGCATCCCAGGCTCTCAAGGATTTGGATGCGTTGCTGGTCGGATTGCCGGAAGGCGTTCGGAAGTCGGCGGCCATGCAATTGAGAGCCGACCTGGTGGCGCGGGAAAAGAACTCTGGCTCCGATCCCGCAAACCTACCTTGACGCCATGCGTTGCCTTGTCCTGGGAGCCTTGGTCGTCCTGTGCGGATGCGCGGAGCGCGACAATCCATGGGATCCGGTCAATCGCCAAGGCCAAGAGGAGATCCCCCAGGCGAAGTTGCCCGTACCTGGGCTGACAAGCAAGGTCGTGTTGCCCGACAGTTCCAATCGGGATCCGGACAATCCATACTTCGCCAACATCCAATCGGCGCTCCGGGCGGTGGAGCCGGGAGATACCGTCTGGATCCAAGGGGGAAGGGATTACCCTTTGACCAACGGGTTGGAAATGGTCCAAGGAGGCAGCGCCTACCGTTGGGTCGTGTTGCGCAGCTTCCAAGGGGAAGCAAGGCTTGTCGATGCGCGACCGGGCACCATTTCGGCCCTGCTTACGCTCACCGGTCCCGGTTATGTCCAGATTCAAGGCCTGGCGTTCGTGCTGTGCAAGAGTGCGGGTTTCCGGGCAAACGGTTTGCAGGGGCCGCTTCGCATCGACAGTTGCCGTTTCGATTCCAATGGAACCTATGGGCTGGAGATGCGTGGCTTGCGCCGTGAGATCGTGCTACGAACCTTGCAACTGCGAGGCAATGGCTTCAAGCCCCCCTTGTCGGTGGATTCGCCGGTGGATTCCCAGGGCGTCCATTTCGAATGAGGGGACCTGAGCCTGCTCCCGGATTCCGGTCACTGGACCCCAGCGGCCACAAGGTGGCTGGAATAAGCCTTGTCGGAGCCCATGATGTGCTTCTGCAACCATTCGCGCAGGAAGTCCATGAGTTCCATGGTAAAGGGGTACTTCTGCCCTTCCATTGCCGTCTTCAGTTCGACAACCTTGGCCTTGAGCGCCTCGTGTTCGGCCTTGTGCGCCGTGGTCGCCGGATACTTGGTCTTGTCAAACAAGGCTTCTTCATGTGCGAAATGATTGACGGTGTAGGTCGCGAGCTCCTCAAAGATGTGGCCCAGCGCCTCGCCGCTCTTGCCTTTGAGGCGAGCGTCATGAAGTTCGTTGATCAACTCGATCAGCATCTTGTGTTGAGTGTCGATCGAATTGACGCCTACGGAAAAGCGATCTTCCCAAGACATGAAGGCCATGACAGCTTCCTTTCGTTGTTCGCGGTGGTCCTGCCTCATCATCCCACAGGCCGGGAACGAATGCAAGACCGGGATTCGGATTGTTGTTTTTTTCCTTTGAAGGACATGCTATGCTCCAGAACATGAATTCCGTTGCCGATCGACTTCTTTCCAAGGCTCCTTCCACCTTGCCCAAGGGTTTTCTCTGGGGCTGTGCGACTTCCGCGTACCAGATCGAAGGGGCGTGGAACGAGGACGGCAAGGGGGAGTCCAACTGGGACCGCTTCTGTCAGCTGCCAGGGGTCATCAAGGACGGATCCTCGGGTCGGGTCGCCTGTGACCATTATCACCGGTTTGAAGGTGATCTCGATTTGATGAAGGAGATGGGGCTCGGGGCTTATCGCTTCTCGATCTCCTGGCCCCGCGTGCTTCCCGAAGGCAAGGGGCAGGCCAACGAGGCTGGCCTTGCCTTCTACGATCGCCTGATCGACGGCATGCTTGAGCGGGGCATCGAACCTTGGGTCACGCTTTTCCATTGGGACCTTCCCCAGAGCCTTGAGGCCATCGGAGGCTTCAAGGAGCGGGATCTGGCCATGAGGTTCGGCGACTATGCAGCGCTTCTCGCGCGTCGCTTTTCCGACAGGGTCACCCGATGGATGACCATCAACGAAGGACCTTGCATCTCGGAAAACGGCTATCGATGGGGGGTGTTTGCTCCGGGTGCCAAGGAGAGCGAGAAGGGTGTGCGCAACGTGCGCCATCATGTCCTGCTCTGCCATGGTCGCGGCGTCGAGGGCCTGCGCGCCGAAGCCCGCCAACCGATCAAGGTCGGCTTTGTTCACAACCCGTGGAATGGCATCCCTCAGACGCTTGAGCCTGAGGATGTCGAACTCACCCGGAAGATGTTCCAGGAAAAGAACGGGTGGTGGCTGGATCCTCTTCTGCGCGGCAAGTACCCGGAGAAGGAATGGGAAGGGCTCGGGCAGGATGTTCCCGATGTGCACCCCGGCGACTTGTCGGTGATTTCCCAACCATTGGATTTCCTTGGACTCAATGCGTACTTCGGGGAATATGTCGGCCGTGGATTGGAAAAACCGATCCGCCGCGAGAGTTCCGCGGTCACGGATTTCGCATGGAACGTGGAACCCGAGATCCTTTACTGGTCCCTCAAGTTCCTGCATGAGGATTACGGCGTCAAGGACTTGGCCGTGACCGAAAACGGATGCGCTTGGGAGAAGGGTGAGCTGGAAGATGCCCATCGCACCGCCTACCTGCGGGATCATCTCAAGGGGGTTGCGCTTGCGGTGAAGGAGGGGATTCCTGTCAGCGGCTACTTTGCGTGGTCGCTGATGGACAATTTCGAGTGGTCCAGCGGATATGATCTGCGCTTCGGTCTGCTGCATGTGGACTATGCGACCCAAGTGCGTACCTTCAAGGCCAGTGCGAAATGGTACGCCCAGGTCTGCCATGAGAACCGGATCGTGGACGACCCGTTCGGGATCGTATTGCCGTAAGCCGGACGCAGGTTTGCCCTGTCATGGCGGGAAAAGTCTAACTTCCCTACGATGAAGACGGTCACCCTCTCGGCGCGACGGATGCAGGAGCTTTCGCAGGTATTTCCCGTTGGAATGCTTGGAAAGGCCGCTGCGCGCGTCTTTCGTGCGCGGCGGGATGCTCATCTGGATGCATTGGATGGCCCTGCCGTTTTCGCAGGGCTCGACAGGGAGCCCGGTGCGGAGCACATCTGGAACATCGGCAATGCCCGCATTTTCCAAGAGCCTGCCTTGATGCACCTGACGGGGATCAATCAGACCGGTGTACGGCTTCTGCTCGATCCGCAGGCTTCCGTTCCGGCCTGCCGCGCGATCCTGTTCCTGCCGGAGCGCAATCCTTCGCGTGAATTCTGGGACGGTGTCCGTCTCGGGCTGCTCCCCGTGTCCGATCCCGGCTACGAGGCCGCGCTTGCGGAACTCAAGGCGCTGACCGGGTTCGATGAGATCCTTCCATTGTCCGAGTTCCGTACGACGTTGGAAACCATGGTCGCCATGCGCCGCATCGCCAGCATGGGAGTCTTTTTCCATTCCTGGCCGGACCCGGCAGGCGGCAAGCCGCGCGAGATTCGGGATGACAGGAATTGGCAATTCTCCCGGGAAGTGGCCCGATGGCTGAAGCCCTGGGGATGCGGAATCCACTCCGTCGCGCCGTTGCACCTTCAATTGCGCCTGCCTCTGGATGCCGCTCGGATCAAGGAGGCCGAACGGGCACAGGATTGGACCCGGGATGCGTTCCTGAGGATCCTGCCGCAGGTCGCGGCCATGGATACCGAAACGCAGTTGACGGCCGCCTTGGAAGGCGAGATGCTGGGGCGAAGCTCCTTTGGTCTGGCTTTTCCGACGATTTGCGCCGGTGGCCGGAATGCCTGCACGCTCCACTACATGAAAAACGACGAGCCCCTTCCCAAGGATGGCTTGGTCCTGTTGGACTTCGGCTGCCGTTCCTCCGTGATGCATGCGGACATCTCGCGCACCCTTCCCGTTTCCGGGCGCTTCGACCCGCTCCAGCGACTGCTCTACGGGATCGTTCTGGATGCGATGGTGTTCAATGAATCCAATGTGCGCCCGGGTGTCACGATCCGCAACCTCAACGCGCTGGTCTGGCAGCGTCTTGAGGATCTGCTGGAGGAGCGATTCCTTTCCAAGGGCGGAACCTGCGAGCGCGCGTACGTCGACGGGACGGTGAATTCGCTGCCCGGCAAGGCCAAGGCGCATCCCCGGCAACCGCACGGAGTGTCGCATCTCATGGGCGAGCAGGAGCACGACGGCGATCCGTTCCGGCTCTATCAGGATGTTCCCTTGGTGCCCGGCTTGATGCTTTCCAACGAGCCGGGGCTGTACGGGCACTTCAAGATCCGTCTCGAGGGCGTGGCCTACGACCAATGGATCGGCATCCGCATCGAGGATGATCTGCTGGTCACCACCAAAGGGTGCCGGAACCTGTCGAAGGGATTGCCCAAGACCGTCGATGAACTCGAGTCCTTGATGAGGAGCAGCGCATGAGATTGCAGGTTCTTGTTCTGATGGGCCTCGGGTTGGGCCTTGCCGCCTGCGATCATTCGACCGAAGAGCCCTTGGCGCCGGCTTCGTCGACGGTCGTGAAGGATTCCGTTCCAGCCGTGGCGCGGGACACCACGCCGAAGGATACCGTCACCGTGCTGTTTTCCCGGAGGACTCCGGTGGTGGATTCCGTGCAGCTCACGTTTTCCAGCCTCGGAGCGCCGACGCGCTCATGGAAGCTCCTCTCCAATGACTCGACGGCCCGGTTCCCGCTGGATGCCGGGAAGGGAAGGGGCTGGGCTCTGAAGGTGGAAGGACGGAAAAAAGGGCGGCTTTGGTGGACGATCGACCCCGTTCGAGTCGTGCCCGACAGCTCCAAACGGGTCGTCTTGGATTCGGCCTTGAAACGGTTGGTTGTCGCAGACACCTCGATTCCCGTGACGCCGGTGGTGGTCGATACCAATCTCTATGTCCCGATCGCTCAGTTGACAGGCGATGGTCTCCCTGTCGCCGGGAAGGAGCGCGGGGTGTTTCTGCGTTACGATGCCGGCAAGCTCGTCTTTCGCATCACCTCGGACGGGGACGTGCAAGGAGAGAGTTACGATCGCGTCTTCAATGCGCGGATTGCCGTGAAGAACGTCTCGCTGACGGGATTGGGCACTGCCTCACTTGATGACGCTGCCGTGGGAAGCAAATTCGACAGCGATTCGGTTTCTTCGCTTGTCGTCACAAGCGCAATCGGGGGAGGGCTTTCCGCCGCTCAAGCCAACATGTTCTCCAGATTCCGCCTGAAGACTTTTTCCGTCGTCGCATCCCAATGCACCGTGGAGGTCGACATTTCCCTGCGCTCGGGCGTCATCCCCTTGGGCACGCCTGCGTGGGTGATGCCCGCCATCCCGGACGAGGCGACGAAGGGCCTTCTTTTCCTAGGCAACGGACGGACTCATCCGTCCAGGACCCATTTCAGGATCGTGATTCCATGAAAACCGCCATTTTGCTGGGGCGCTGCCCCGATGCGCGCGGCATCGTCGCCCGCACCACCGGATTCGTCCATCAGTACGAGGGAAACCTCATCCATGCCGATCATCATGCGGACAGCCATTCCCGTACCAGTTTCATTCGGCTGGAATGGGAATGGGACGGATTCCTGCTGGATGAAGGCGCATTCCACGCGGCCTTCTCGCCGCTTGCGATGACCATGGGACTGGAGTGGTCCTTGCACCTTTCCGACGAGAAGCCTGCCATCGGAATCATGGTCTCCCGGCAGGACCATTGCCTTGCGGATCTGCTCTACCTGCAGCACATGGGGGAGCTTCCCGGAAAGATCGCCTACGTCGCGGGAAACCACCCGGAGCCGGGCGGGCTGGCGCGGCATTACGGCGTTCCCTTCCATCACTTCCCGGTTCCGGTCGGAGACCGTGCGGCGCGCGACCAGGCGGAGGAGTCCATCCTGTCGCTCTCCCGGGAGCACGGGGTCAAGCTCATCGTGCTGGCGCGATGGATGCAGATCCTGTCAGGACAATTCCTGTCAAACTCGAACTGCCCGGTGATCAACATCCACCATTCGTTCCTTCCCGCATTCAAGGGCGGGCGGCCCTACCATCAGGCCGCCGAACGGGGAGTCAAGCTGATCGGCGCCACGAGCCACTACGTGACCGAGGATCTGGACGAGGGACCCATCATCGAGCAGGACGTGGCCAGGGCCTCGCACCGGGACGATCCGGAGAGCCTTGCCCACAAGGGGCGGGACCTTGAGCGCCAAGTCCTGTCGCGCGCCGTGCGTCTGCATTTGCAGCACAGGGTCCTGCGCTATGGCAACAGGACCGTCGTTTTCGGCTGATCAGATCCTGTAGCGCACGACCAGTTCGGAAAGACGCGCGGCCTGGTCCTGCACATCCTGTGCCTGATGGCCGATGGTCTGGGCCTCGTGGCTTGAATCGGCGCTGGAGCGCAGGATGTCCGAGATGCTGCGGACGATCTCGCGGATCGTGGCCGATTGCTCCTCGACCGCGGCGGCGACGCTCTGTTGGGAGTTGCTGACCTCCTTGATGGAGCTCGAGAGCAGGCCGATGGAATCGATGGTCTGGTGGGTCGCGAGCTGAATGGCGCTGACGCGTCCGCTGATCTCGGTGGTCGAATCGGCAGCCTGCTTCGCAAGGTCCTTGACCTCGTGTGCGACGACGGCAAAACCCTTGCCGGCTTCACCGGCGCGCGCGGCCTCGATGGTGGCATTCAACGCCAAGAGCTTGGTCTGCTCGGAAATCTCGCCGATGGCATCGACCACGCGGGAGATCTCGCGACTGGATTCTCCCAGCCGCTCCATCGACGCGCCGGTTCCATCGGCCAGACCTCCGGCGTTCTTGCCTTCCCGCGCCGCAGAGGCGCTGGCCTGGGCGATCTCGCGAATCGTCGCTTCCATTTCCTCGGCGGCGGCCGCAAGACTGTTCACGCGTTGCGCGATCTGGCGTGATTGCTCCGCGACACTGCCGCCGGAGTGGGAAATCAGGTTGGAGACGCGCACCAGATCGTGCACGGCATCCTGGGTGGACGTCAAGAAATTTCGCAGCGATTCCAGCATGCCCTGGAACGCCGAGCCCAAGCTCCCTTGGATGTGGGTCTTCAGGACCGGGCTTTGGAGGTCCCCGGAGGCGATGGCATCGGCCTGCTGCTGAAGGATGTTGACCCAGAGCTTCGCCTGCTGAATGTTCTCGGTGCGATCGCCTCGACTCGGGGCGTCCAGCGATTCGGTCTTGAGCCCCATCGACTCGAAGATGGACAGTACGAAGGAATCGCCGATCGCCTGGAGGTCGTAGTTGAAGACCTTGCGCAAGGAACGAAGGACGCGTGCCGCATGCCCGGGACGCCACCAGAAGCCTTTCGCCAAGGCGCGCTCAAGCAGATGCTCGTATTCGGTGTAGGATCCTATGTACCATTTGAACGGCAAGTTGATCTTGTCGTGGAGAGCACCGACAGCAAGGCGCTTTTCGAAGTAGTCCGGGCCCCATTGGCTGTTGGCATATTCGAAGATGTCGATGAGGTAGCCGGTTTGGGCCTTCTCCAGATGCTGGCGCAGATCAACGACGTTCATGCCCCGGCTCTTGGCGAAATTCTCGAAAAACTGCCGCGTCGGTCCGAAGTTGAACTGCCAGTCGTAGAATTCCTTGGCAATCGTGGCCGCGTGGGAGCGAATCCACGGAGCAAGGGATGCCAGCAGGTTCGCGTCGACATGGTCAAGTCGCAGGAATTCCCTGCGCAAACGGAGATTGTCGGCGTTGATCCCGTATCGGTCGCAGTAGTTCACGCTTGCGGTGGTCTTTGCAGGATGCATGGGAAATTCCTTCGCTCCAGGAGCGTCGTGGGTCGTTGTTCATGCCGCGCTTGGTCGGCGAATCGAAGCTGGATGATCGAACGTCGGAATCGCTTCATGGAAGACGACACGGAGGTTCACGCGATCTTCAGCAGCCGATCGAGTTCGATGATGGAGATCAGATCGTCCTGGATCTTCAGGATCGATTGAAAAAGATGGCCGCTCGTGCCGGAGACGTTCGATGGAGGAGATTCCAGCGCCTCATGGGAGGCGGAAACGACGTCCTCGACCGCATCGACCATCAAGCCGACATCCTCCTGCCCGTCGTTGACGACAAGGATGCGGGTCTGTCGACTCACTTGCACGGGCTCCTTGCCGAAGCGGATCCCCATGTCGATCACGGTCATGATCTGACCACGCAAGTTGACGACGCCGCAGACTTCCGGTGGTGCGTGATGCACGGGGGTGATGGTCCGAATGTTCGAGATCTCGCGGATGCGCGAGTTTTCGATTCCGCAAAGGAGGTCACCCACGAAAAAGGAGGTCAATTCCAGTTGCTGGGCATGGTTCGATGGTTCCATGGTCACCTTCTCCGGGCCGTGAGGACGTCTTCGATGGTCTGGATGATCTTCTCGCGATCGAGCTTGACGATGTAGCGGTCGACTCCCGCCTCCATGCCGCGCCGGACCGCATCATCTCCTGACAAGGATGTGATGGCGATGATCGGAAGCTTGGCTCCCGCTTTCAACTTCCTTGCCTTGCGGGTGAATTCCAGTCCGTCCATCAAGGGCATCTCGACGTCCGTCAGGACGACGTCGATGCTCGAGCCCTCCCTTTCCAGGATCTGCAATGCCTCCAATCCGTTGTTGGCTTGCACGACCTCAAATCCTGCGTCCTTGGCGAAGATCGTGATCTGCTTGAGGTAGAACGGCGAGTCGTCGGCGACCAGGACCTTGAGCGGGCCAAGCCGTGCAAGACGGTCGGGATGCTCGAGCCACTCCGGTGCGATCACTTTCACGATTCCGTAAAGATCGACCAGGAGCGTGGTGGCTCCTGCCATGATTGCCGATCCGATGATCCCGGCTTGACGGAAGGTGACTTCGTCAAAGTCGGCCCCTGCCTCGAGGACGTCGACGATCTGGGAAACTTGAAGTCCGATCTCCTTGCCGTTGACCGCGAAGACGATGATGAAATACGAACTTTGATCGGAAAGCGGATCGACCTTGGCGACCTGATCCAAGGTGAGCAGTGGAAGGGAACCGCCGCGATACTGGATCGATCGTCTCCCACCCGTGGATTCGATCTGGGTGGATTCGATCAATTCGATGCGGGAGACGAGGGAGAGCGGGACGGCGAACTGCTCGTGATCGCTTGCCTTGAACAGCAGGAAGGACTGGATGTCTCCTTGGCTCAATCTTGCGGCGGCCCGTTCGGCTTCGAGGGCTTCAATGTTGTTGGTACTGGAAACCTCGGCAAGTTTCATGGAACGCATGACGCCGATGACATCCAGGATCAACGCAACCTGGCCATCTCCCAGGATCGTCGCCCCTGCGTAGCAACTGCAGTTGCTGAAGTGGCGGCCCAGTGGCTTGACCACGATCTCCTCGGATTCGTGGAGCTTGTCCACGATCAGTCCGTACTGGAAATCTCCGGCCGACAGCACGGCGATCGAAATGGCGCTGGCGCTGTGGAAACGCCGATCCTTGTTCGTGCGGCGATCCCGCTCCTCCTGGGTCTCTTCCTGAGCCGGTCCGCGGCGGTCTTCCAGACGAGAGCGCCGCTCCGGGGTGACATCCCCTGATTCCGGATGCCGGTACTGCTGGGGCAGGCCCAGCACATCATGCAGGCGGACCAAGGGCAGCAGTTTGCCGCGCAGGCGCATCACCAGCGCCTGGCCGATCCGCTCGATGCGATTGCGAACCTCGGCGGCGGGAATCCGGACAAGTTCAACCAGATTCACCTGAGGAATTGCGTAGGTCTCCTCTGCGACGGACAGAAGCAGGCTTGGAATGATCGCAAGGGTCAGCGGCAGCTTGACGCGGAATGAGGTCCCTTCACCGAGCTTGGTGTTGGTGTCGATGATGCCGCCGAGCTTGGTGAAGTTGGTGCGCACCACATCCATGCCGACACCGCGCCCGGAGATGTCGGTGACGGCGCTTGCCGTGGAAAATCCGGGAAGGAAGATGAGGTTCACAAGCTCCGTCTGGCTCATGGCATCGAGCTGATTGGCGTCGAACAGACCTCGTTCGAGGGCCTTCCTCTTCACGGCCTGGACGTCGATCCCGTGCCCGTCATCCGAGATCTGGATCACGACCTTGCCCGCCTCATGGTAGGCGTGGAGGTGAATGCGTGCCTGGGGGTTCTTGCCCGCCTTGATGCGGTCTGCAGGAATCTCGACCCCGTGGTCGACCGCGTTGCGCACCAGATGGGTCAGCGGATCCGAAATGGACTCGATGACCGTCTTGTCGAGCTCGACATCCTCTCCTTCGATCTCCAGCAGGATCTCCTTGCCGAGTTCCTGGGAAAGATCCCGGACGATGCGATGGAATTTGCCGAACACGGTGGAAAGGGGCTGCATGCGCGTGCTCATCACCGCTTCCTGCAGCTCGGAAATGATCAATGACAGCGATTGGCTCGAAGTCTGGATCTCGGCGAGTTCCTTGGCCGCGACCTTCTGGACGAGCTGGTTGCGAGCGAGCACGAGCTCTCCGGCCAAGGTCATCAGCGTGTCGAGAACCTTGACGTTGACACGAAGCGAACTGGGTGATGACGCCGCAGCGCGTTGGGTCGTTCCGGCATGGAGCGAGACCGGATGCGGTTCGGCTGAACCTGCGGAGGAGATGGGCTCCGCGCTGGTTACGGCGCTGTCATCGCTGACACTCTCATCCTTTTCAACAACGGGAACGGGCACATGCTCCTGGGGCTTGGCCGGTGGTGCAGGAAAGGAGGCGGGAATGAACGGCGCCATCATCTTCGGAGCGTGGACGAGATGGATGCGTTCGGTCGCAAGTCCGGTGAAGTCGTGGATCAGTTCGGTGTCCAGGACCGTTGCGAAAAGGGCGAAGAAGGGAAGGATCTCCGAGGTTGCAAGGATGTCGCCATCCCCGCCGATCGAGAATCCGGTTTCCATCAGGAATCCGGTCCTTTCCAGCTCATGGAAAAGTTGATACGGAGTCTTTCCCTTGGCATCCAAGTCGCTGATCAGGTCGTACTCAAGGATGAAGAGGTATTTCCCGCCCTTGACAGCGCGCTCGATGTCCGCTTCGGGGATGTTGAAGATGCAACGCCCATCGGTGGTGAGAAGATCCCGCTGGACCAGGATCTCATGCATCTGCGTCGTATCGATGCTGGCCAGGAGCTTCAACGGCTCGGTGATGTCCATGCCGTTGGATGCCGATGGATCGGCGATCATGGCGGTGATGACATCCGCCGCCTGGAGCATGGCGCTGACGACGGCGCGTGTGGGGATCAGCTCCTCGTTGCGCACCTTGTTCAGTGCGTTTTCAAGGACGTGTGCCAATTCCTTCAGTCGTTCGAGCCCAAAGAATCCGGCACCGCCCTTGATCGAGTGGATGCCGCGGAACACCTTGTTGACCAGATCCAGGTCGATCTTCCCGCCTTCGGCCTCGATGGCCACCAAGTCGGTCTCGATGTCAGCAAGGTGATCTCTGGCTTCCTCCAGAAAGATCTGAAGCGTTTCGTCGTCGAGCATGCCGGGCATGTTCAGGCAACCTTGATGTCGAAGTGCTTATCCAGGCCCATGATGGTGAACAAACGGGAAACCTCGGCCCCTGCGTTGCTGATCTGCAGCTTCTGATTGCGCTTGCGCAGGGTGTTGTGTGCGGCGATCATCGCGCCGATGGCCGAGGATGTCAGGCCGGGAACCTGCCCGAGATCGACTTCCAAGGACTTCTGTTTGGTGAGTGAATCGGCAAGCATGGCCTGCAACTGACGGACACCTTCGAAGTCGAGGGCGCCGGCAGGAGTCAGGACGATGGCATCTGCGGTTTCTTGGTTGTGGATCATTTGGGAGCCTCCAGTCAGATTTCGAATGCCAGAATGAGT
>JBDKGV010000014.1:0-24598 GCA_039798005.1 Fibrobacterota bacterium | reverse complement strand
AGACCTCACCCCTCCAAGCCTCTCGCTTGCGATGAACAATGACGCCGTCGCCACGGCACAGGATGACACCACCGTCTACACCTTGCCCTATGGGATCACGGCACCGCTGGCGCTGACCATCACAAACGACACCTCCAAGGACATTCTCAAGACGGCCAACCTCGGAGCCACCCCGCTGGACCTCACCAAGTCCTCCTGGTCCGTTTCGCTCCCCGTCCCGGTGGACGGCGACAACGAAGCGGCCTTCTACACCTTGACCGCCACCGATTCGGTCAAGAACGCGCTGACCAAGGTCATCAAGGTGGTCCGTCCCTTCTACGCCCAAGCGCCGCAACTGCGCTGGGTCACTCCTCCGAACAAGCGCGCTTGGGGAGCGGGACTGGACAGCCTCCAGCTCAGCATCAAGAACGGGGACAGCGCCATCACTCCCAAATTTGACCTCACGGGATTCACCCAATCGCGCGCCACCATCGCCAAGCTCTGGCAAACGGCCGATTCCAGCCTCTGGCTGTGCGTCGTCACCTTGGGCGAGAAGGACTCGGGAACGATCGCCGTGATGGCCAGCAACCGCTCCGGGAAGGCCGATACCTTGGACACCCTGCGCCTGTCCCGCTACGATCCTCGCGACGGGGCTATCCCTTCGATCTTCGTCTCACAGCGCACCAACACATGGGTCGCCTCCAACACCATGACCCTCTCCGGCAAGGCCTACAGCGGACTGGGCAAACCGGTCAAGGTCGTCGTCACGATCGGCGCTTGGAAGGACTCCACCAACTCTGGCACCGACAGCACATGGACGCTGCCGGTACCGCTGACCACCGAGGGGCACATCTTGGTGGATGTCTTCGCCCGCGATGAGATCGATCAGATCAGCACGACGACCAAGCTCACCGTCAAGCATGACTCGAAGAAGCCTGGGCTTTCGATCACGGCCCCGAGTTCGAACGACACGCTTCGAACCAACTCGAGGTCCATGCCCTTTGGAGTCACCAGCACCGACTCCCTCGGCGTGAAATCGATCCAAGTCTGGCGCGTCGGCGCCGGCGCATCCGACACGATTCCCCTGGTTCAAGATGCCGGGACGGCATCCGCTTGGGGAACCACGATCACATCCCCCCAAGGATGGAGCCGATGGATCGTCCGCGCCGTCGACTCCGCAGGCAACGACAGTCTGCGCAGCCTGGTGATCCTGAGCGACACCATCAAGCCGAGCTTGGCCTTCTCCTCCCCGAAAAACGTGGAAGCCATCGCTGGCAGCAGCACGGCGATCTCCCTGACGGCAAGCGACAACTTCGACCTGGATTCGGTGACGATCGGTGACGCCAAGGTTTCAAGCCCTTGGACCCGCACCTACTCCGTCCCCGCCGCAGGTACCAGCACCACCATCCGGATCGCGGCTTGGGATCGCATGGGGAACCTCGCGACGGATTCCGTAATTTTGACAGGAATTGTCCAATCCCCCGTCCAGACCGCAGGCGTGGCACCGGGCGCGACCGGGCGCGAATTCTTCTTCGATGCCAAGTGCCCGGATGCCGGTGCCACCCTGCAGGATTCGGCATCTGGCTGGGCCGCTTGGAGCGGCAGGCAATACGTAGCGAACACGACATCAAAAAGTCTGCGCTGCAACATCGGCGGACGAACCTCCGAAATCGGACGCTTTGGATGGACGGCCAAGGATACCGCCATGGCGATGCCGGCGCCGATCGCCGCCAAATCGATACCCGACAGCGCATGGACCATGGCAGCGGACACCAGCGGCACGATATGGATCGTCAGCACCTACGACAGCGCATGGTACTGGCCCAAGGGAGATTCCGCCTGGCGCAGGACGAAATCGCAACTGTCCAGCAAAAAGCGCATCATTCCCGTGGGCGGAACCACCGCAGGTGGATCTCTCTGGTTCATGGGCCACACCACGGCGACGACCATGAGCCTTGTGCAAACCGGTACAGGTTCCATCTCTGCAGGCGCAACACTCACGTTGGCCAAGACGCCTGAATCGAGCCCCTACGCTTGGATCGGTACGACTTCCTTGGGAATCGCCTACGCCAATGCCAAGCGGGTCGTACTCGAACGGAGGTCGCTGGCAAACCTGACCATTCCCGAGACGTTCACCTCCATCGGTCAGGATGTCGCTTCCGTGGACGGAATCGCCGAAACCAAGGCAGGAACGTTCACGGCGATCACGACGTACTCAAACAATCTCGGCCCCGCAACCTTCATCGTCTTGGCAAGCGACGTCGCCAGCACGTTCAGGGTCGAACCGAGTTCCATCACTTCACTCGGGCGAAGCTCACTCATCGGTACGTTCACGAGAATGGATGACGGAAGCACCCTGCTCACCTCCTTCGTCCCCCCTTCTGGCCCGGGCACGGGATATTCCGGTACGGTGCAAAGGTATGCCGCGGGATCATCGATCTCCACTCCGGAGAGCTCCGCACCATTCAGCGGATTGCCCCAAGCGACAACAGTGTCCCCAAGAGGATCCACCGTCTGGGTCGGCATCTCCGCCCCGTCCGGAAGCAATCGGGTCGATGCGTACGGTGCATCGTCCTTGACAACACTCACAATGCCCACTCAAAGCATTGCCAGTGGCCCATTCAAGCTTGTGGCCACCCCTTCTGGAAGCGCGTGGGCAGCTCTGATTCCTTCCAGCAGCACCCAGATCATGCTCTATCGCTATTACCCTCGCTGACGACCAAGCCCCCTTCCCCCCGGAGGGGGATTTTCTTTTCCCTGTTTGCCGGAATCCGTCCTCTGACAGATTCCGTCATCGCCACGAGGCGGGCACCTCGCAATGGCTTCCGGTCCAGCCCTTCCCCGTCGGGGTCAGGATCGCGGCCATGCCCGTCTTCCCGCCCGGTGTCTTCTGGTCGAACACGAAGTTCCCCAGACTGAACCACACCGGCACGCTGCCCACCGTCTCCATCGGCTGATTGATGTGCGGATGATGCCCGACCACCGCACCGGCTCCCGCCTTCGCAAGCAAGGCCGCCACGTCCCGCTGGCGCCGCGAGGGTTGTGCCGAGAACTCGATTCCCCAGTGCGCAAAGACCAAGGCGGGAATCCCTTCGCGCCGGAGCCGTTCCAGATGACCGGTCACGCGCTCAAGATCTGCACAGACCATCGACCCGTCCACCGGCAGGTCGGTCCAAGCCAACAGCGCCATGCCACGATCCTTCGTCAGGACCGGTGTACACGGATCGCCGGAAAGCGATGCCCCGACCGGTACGACACCCGCCGCCTGCAGCGATGCAATCGTCTGCGCCAAGCCTTCCCGCCCGCGATCCAGCACATGGTTGTTGGCAAGGCCCGCGTGGGTGAATCCGGCCCGTCTCAAGGCCTGCGCCACGTCCCGATCGGAACGCAGCGAAATCCTCTTGTCGCGCGACGGAAGTGACGCCTCGCAAAGGGGCGTCTCCAGATTCAGCAGCACGACATCCTTCCCCCGACGCAGCAGGGCGGTGCGGCAAAGGACGGAGTCGGCGGGGCGCCCCGCCAACCAGTGACGCACGCCCCGATCGAACATCGCATCGCCAAAGGCCACCACGTGCGGTGGGGCCGCAAGCAGGGCCCCGAGCAGACTCAGCAATCGCTGGTCGAAAGCGGAAGGCTGATCGTCTTCTTCACCGGCGCATGGATCCTGTCCTGCCACCGGGAGCGCGGCGGCATCTGTCCGTTCTCAATCATCTCATGCCACTCCTTGTCGGTCAGACGCTTGGCGTCCTTCCACTCGCGGTGACTGAAAATCGCTCCCCGCACCAAGCGCAGTTCTCCCTCGATCGGGACGATGGCCCAGATCACGCTGGCCGGCCCCGTGGCTTCCAGCAGCACCTTTCCGTTGGTGTAGACATCCACCACCGAACCCATGTGCTTCTCCTCGCTCTGATCGAAGGCGAGCTTGTCCATTCCGGTGACCATCATGGTCTGGCTTTCCACGGCGCCCCCGAGAAACATCAAGCGCGAATGATCCTCGGGCGACAGCGCCTTGCCGGCAAGCTCCTTCTCGGAGCATTCGGCCAGCCACAGCAGATCCTTGCGAATCTCCGCGTTGGTCGAGGTCACGCTCTCGTCCGCAAGGTCCAGTCGCGCGAGCAGATCATCGACATCATCCAGCACGGCGGCCGCGCCACGCCAGAAGTGCGGCACCGGCTCGACATAGCCCTTGGGCTCCGGTGGCGGCGGTTCGTCCTGACCTCCGCCTCCGCATTCCGCACCCACCGGTTGCTCCTGGTAGAGCAGGACTTCCTGCTTCTGGATCGTCCACGCGGCCGTGGCGGTGAGCAGGTTCTTGCGCTGCCAGAGCGGAGTGGCCAAGAAGTCCGGAACCGTCCCCTTGGGGAGGTCGAAGATCGTCCGCAACAGACGCATGCGCTTGGCATGGAAGTCATCGCCGGGAATCCCCTTCTCAAAGGTCTTGCGCACCGCGGCCAGCGAATCGGGATAGGCCGGCCAAAGCTTGGCCTGGCCTTCCTCCTGAAAGAGGATGGTGTCGGCCTGAGCGATTCCCTGCACGGCCCAGAGATCCATCGCAGTGGGGAAGGGGCGCGGTCCCGGGGCAGGGGAGAGTTCCACCAGACGCTGGAGCATCTCGCCATCGGCCGACCAGCGGCGCGGCAGCAGGCGCACCGTGGGCTGGGCGACCTCGGCCTGAAGCGTCGCGTTCGAGGCGCGCGCCTTGATGCGGGCCGGATCCTTGGCGGCCACCTGCTTGGCAAGGCTTGCCAATCCGGCAGGATCGGCCACCAGCGCCTCCAGGTCCTTGCCTTGGCTTTCGGACAGAATCTGTCTCAAGGACAACCCGTTGTCCGGACCGGCGAAAGCCCCGACCACCTGCTCCCAGGCCGACAGCTCCTGCGCCCGCTCCGGGTTCGCCGACAGGTCGCTGGCCAGCAATGCCATGGCACCGAAGCGCACCGGATCCACCGTCTTGATGCGCGCCTCACCCAGCCAGCGCACCGCCCGAAAGTAGGCGCGCAGGGTGTCGTTGCGATCGTAGTGGCCACGCGGCTTCATCTGCGTGAAATCAAAGCGAGGCTCTCCCAGCAGTTGCGAGCCCTCGCCTTGGGCGCGACTGGCCCCGGCGAATTCGGCCTGCGCTGCCACCGACCACTCTCCCGCCACCTCGACAGAGGTCGCCCCTTGGGCAAGGCCCGCCGCCACCGCGAGGTAGGCATCGAGCCAAGCCGATGCCGCCTTGGTCGCCGGGATGGTCGCTTCGTCCAGACGCTTGCGATTGGCCTCGCGCAGTCCTGCGAGGGTCCGTCCCAGCAGGGTGGTCAAGTGCCGCGTCTCCAGATCCTTGAGCAGCATCTTGAAGCGCATGCGCATCAACTGGAGATACAGGTCGGTGGTGACGAAGGTCGGCACCAGTTCATACTCGTTGCGATCCTGCATGTTCCACAGTTGCGGGTCGGTGCCTTCCACGATGGAAAAGCCGGCGGTGTCCAACTGCCTGAGCACCTCCTGATCCAGATCCCGGAACTGGTAGCGGTTCACGACATGGTCCAACCGGGAACGCTTGAGCCCACCCACCACGACATGGTCGTCGGCATGGCACTTGGCGATCTCGGCATCCAACCGTTTCTTCCACTGCACTTCGTCGGGCGCGTATTGCGGCTTGAAGCCTTCGGCCCACACCGGCTGGTACCAATCGAACTGTTCAAAGAAGGCCCGCTTGTCCGGGTCCATCAAGACCACGCCGTTGCGCGCCTCCACGAAGGCGCGCGCCAAGATCAGATCGGGCAAGGACAGGGAATCCAGCGGCAAGGCGGCATCGATCGCGGGCGGGGCCACATCCGGCTTTTCCTTGGCCTTGCGCCAGTATTCGATGAACCGGTCTTCACGATGCCACTTCTCCAGATGCGCAGGCAGGTCCGACGGAGAAGCCTGGCACATGGCCATCAAGCGTGGCGAGATGTCCCATGCGATGGCGCCCATCTCCGCCTCCGTCACGGGTTCGGCGATCGTCCTCCCGCCTCCACCCAGGAAATGCCATGCACCAAGACCCGCGGCAAGCAGCCCGGCGGCGATGCCCACGGAAATCCAAAGCTTCTTCCCCTTGATCATTTCCATTCCTTCCAAAGGCGCTGCGCGTGCGCTTGTCCCAACCGCTCTCCAACCATGGAATCGGCGACAAAGCCGAACCCGTTCCAGCTCATGCGGGCCACCAGCCAACCCGTGTTCCGCTTTTCCAAGGCAAGCAGATCGCTCCGCCCCGATGTGCCCTTCACCAGCCGACATTCCCGGTGATCGGCCACAAGGCGGGTTCCCAACCACACGGGCTTGAGCTCCCGATCCCCCCGGGTCCAGATCTGGATGCGGCGGCGCAACACCGGGTCATGCCGATTGGCCTTGGTCAGACCCACCACCACATCGACCTTGCCGTTGCCGTCCAGATCGCCGAGATCCATCCAATGCACGGGATGTGAAAGGACCTTGCGCTGCACTCCGTCGCGACCGGCCAAGGCCAGGAAGCGAAAGGCCTTTCCCTGCTCCAGCCTTGCCGTATCCGTCCCGCGCACGACCTCACGCAGCACGCGCAGGTCGGAAACCGCCGCGAAAGCAAGGAACGGAAGGGTCAGGGCAAGGAGCATACCCCCGCAAAGGTATCCATTCCCGCGCACCAAGGATTCCAGCGACCGTCACTGGACAGATTTTGTCAAATCTTGCCGGGCAGTCGATGAGCCCGGAGACCTCCCCCTACTCTTCTCCCCCATAGCTCAATTCCGTCGCCTTGCCGCGGAAAACCCAGTAGCTGAAGGCGGTGTAACCGATGAGGATCGGGAAGATGATGGCCGTTCCCACCAGGATGATCGCGAGGGACTCCGGCGAGGAGGCGGCCTCGGCGACGGTCATCCTGCCGGGGATGATGTACGGGTAGAAGCTGAAGACAAGTCCGGCGAAGCCCAGCACCTGGATGGCCACGGCCGAGGCGAAGGGCAGCCACGACAGGCGGTCGTCCGGCAGCGGAAGGGCCCTGCACACCAGATGGACGAGCAGGGTGATGGCCCCGCCCGTCAGGGGCAGGAGCAACGCCAGCCCGATTCCGGGAAAGCTCAGGAAGCGCGCCCGCAAGCCTGCATCGGTCGCCAGGATCGCCACGCTGCTTGCGAACGCGAACCCGAGCATCGCGACGATGGCACGGCGTGTCCACATCAGGGCCTTGGCCTGCAAGTCCCCTTCGGTCTTGAACACCAGCCACGAAGCGCCCATCAGGAGGTAGGCCGAGACCACCAGCCCCGCGAACAGCCCTGCGAAGAGCTGTGCGCCGGCCCCCGGAGCAAAGCCCGAAATGAAGCGGCCCACCATCCACCCTTGGGAGAGGCTGGCCAACAGCGAGCCACCGAAGAACGCATGGTCCCACAGGTGCTGCTGCGATTCGGGCGCCTTCTTGCGGAACTCAAACGAGACGCCGCGAAAGATCAGGGCAAGCAACAGCAAGGCCACCGGAAGATAGAGGTGATGCAAGATCTCGCCGTGGGCCTTCGGAAAGGCCACCAGCAGAATGCCGATGCCCAGCACCAGCCACGTCTCGTTGGCGTCCCAAAAGGGGCCGACCGAGGCCACCATGCGATCGCGTTGGGACTTCCCCACCAGCGGCGAAAGCATGCCCACGCCCAGATCGTAGCCGTCCAGCACGGCATAGAGAAGCATGGCAAGCCCGAGGAGGAGCGCGAAGGCCCATGGCATCCACGAAGGGTCACTGAAGGCGTTCATACCGTTCCTTGCGCTTTCTTGACTTCCAACCGGGAGAGATGCCGCAGAGTGAGCGCGAAAGCCACCAACAGAAAGGCATAGGTCACCAGATAGCCCACCAGGGTGATGCCCACATGCGCCGGCGGCACGGCGGCCACGGCATCACGGGTGCGCAGCACGCCCGTCACAAGCCAAGGCTGACGACCGATCTCCGTCACATACCAGCCCGCGATCGTGGCGATCCAGCCTGCGAAGGTCATGGCCCCCAACACCCGGATGAGAAGGGGCGGGAACTCCCGTTTGCGCCAGACGATCCAAGCGCCCCAAGCCCCCACCGCGAGCATGAGCATCCCGGTTCCGACCATGATGCGAAAGGCCCAGAAGACCGGCGCCACCGGCGGGATGTCCTCGCCGAAGGCGTTCAGGCCCTCGATGCGCCCATTGGGATCACGGGTGGCGATCAGGCTCGTGAGCTTGGGGATGCCGATCTCGACCGTGTTCTCACGCGCCTTGCGGTCGGGCTGGGCATAGAGCAGGAGCGGCGCCCCGTCGGTGGTCTCCCACAGCGCCTCCATGGCCGCAAGTTTGGCGGGCTGGTGCTCCCGCGTGTTCACCCCGTGCATGTCCCCAGCCATGGCCTGGAGTGGAGCCAACACCGCGATGGTGACCAGGCAGATCTTCAAGCCCGAAAGCACAGCCTTTGAGCGCTCGCCCAGACGGTAGCGGTAGGCCAAGAGCCCCGCGGTCAGAAAGGCGGCCGTGAGTCCCGAGCCAAGCAGGGTGTGGGTCAGTCGATAGGGCATCGAAGGGGAAAAGATCACGGCGACCCAATCGGTGACATGCGCCACGCCATTGCGCATCTCAAAGCCTGCCGGCGTGTGCATCCAGCTGCTCAAGGCCAGGATCCAGAAGGCCGAAAGCAGGGTCCCGATCGCCACCAGCAGGGTCGCGCCCAGGTGCATCCACCCCGGCACCTTCTTCTCGCCAAAGAGCATGACCCCAAGGAAGGTGGCCTCCAGGAAAAAGGCCGTGAGCACCTCGTAGGCAAGGAGCGGTCCTGCGACATTCCCCACCGTGTTCATGAAGCCGGGCCAGTTGGTCCCGAACTGGAAGGACATCACGATGCCGCTGGTCACCCCCAGGCCAAAGCACAGGGCGAAGACCTTGACCAAGAAGCGATAGAGGACCATGGACTCCTCGCCGCCACCCCGCAAACGCCACACGCGCAGCCCCACCAGCATCCAACCCAAGGCGATGGTGATGGATGGAAACAGGATGTGAAATGTGATGTTGGCCGCAAACTGAAGTCTCGAGAGAGTGAAGGCGTCCATGGCAAGCAAGCTACAAGGAATCGGACTCCCGGACTCCGATCACACCCTGCTCCCCCGCCATGTCCCCCAGCCAAGTCAGGCGGATCACCGGCTCCCCGGCCGCCTTGCTTGCTTCCAGGTCCACGACCAGCTTCATCGACCAGTCGTTGAGATCCTCGTCGTCCTGCAGGATCTGCTCCACCAGCCACACGTCCACGCTCTTTGCAATGCGGGTATGGCGGGCGTTGCGGCCCTCGGCGTCCAGGCGCAGCTCGATGTGTTCCTTGGTGAACGAGCGCCATGCATCGTCCATGCGTAGCGGCGTCCAGAGCATTCCCGTCTCGTCCTCGTGAGGTCCTGCGCCCAGGACATCCAGGCACTCCTCGAAGGAGCCGCTCGACCACAGGCGCAGGGCGGAAAGCACGCGCTCGCGGATCTTGCCCGTAAAGACGCGCGCATCCTTGGTGATGTCCAGGGCCGCATCGTCGGCGCCCAACGGCTTGAGTTCCTGCACGTCCTCGGCCTTGAACTCGGGATTGCGCAGACGCTCCCATTCTTCCAGCAAGCTTGAATCGACGCGCTTGAGCATCTCGCCCAGGTAAACCTCCATCTCGCGCACTTCCTCGGTCTTGGCCGACTCGGGCACGGTCTGCACCAACACGCGGAAGGTCGAATTGACGTGCCGCAACAGCAGGCCTTCGATCTTCTCCAGGTCGTATTCCTTCACGTAGTCCGAGAAGGTGCGGTAGTTCTCGAACATCTCGCGCACGATCGACTTTGGCTTGATGTTCTCCTGACCCACCCACGGGTGCTTTTCCGCAAAGGTGTTGAAGGTGCCGTAGACGAAATCGCGCTGGGGCTTCGGGTACTCCATCTCCTCCAGGCGGGCGATGCGTTCGTCGTACTCCACGCCCTCGGCCTTCATGCGGGCCATCTCGCGGGTCTTGAGCACGTCGAGCTGCTTGCGCAGGATCAGCGCCGGGTCTTCCAGGATCGACTCGATCAGCGTCAGGAGGTCGAGCGGATACTCGGGGCTCTCCTTGTCCAGAAGCGGAATGGTGTCCATGAGCCACAGCGAGAGCGCGTGGTCCATGGAAAAATCATCGCCCATCTCGGCCTTCACCCGAAGCTTCGCCATCCCGGGCGCGCTTGGGGTGATGAACTCGATGATGCCGCGCTCCACCAACGGACGGAAGAGCTGGAAGGCGCGCGTCTTGTGCTCCTTCTTCTGACGCGGCGGCTCGTGGCATTCTGACAGAATCTGTCGCAGCGCCGTGCAGCCGTCGGTCTCGCGCGAGAGCACGTTCAACAGCATCCCGTGGGTCACCTTGAAGCTGGACTGCAGCTTCTCGGGAGTGGCGGTGATGAGCTTGCGGAAGGTCTGTTCGTCCCAGGGCACGTAGCCCTTCTCGGGGGGCTTGGCCTTCTGGAACTTCTTCCCGCTTTGGGCGGCCTTGGCGGCGGCCTTGGCGTTCTCGATCACATACTCGGGGGCCTGCGCCACCACGTAGCCCACGTCATCGAAACCCTTGCGTCCGGCCCGGCCCGAGATCTGGTGGAAGTCGCGCGCCGAGAGGATGCTCGTCTTGTCGCCGTTCCACTTGCAAAGCTGGGTAAAGAGCACGGTGCGGATGGGCACGTTCACGCCCACCCCCAGCGTGTCGGTGCCGCAGATCACCTTGAGAAGCCCCTGCTGGGCGAGCTTCTCGGTGAGGATGCGGTACTTAGGCAAAAGTCCCGCGTGGTGCAGTCCGATGCCCTGACGCAGCCAGCGCTTGAGGTCGGGGCCGTAGGGCGAAGAAAAACGAAACCCCTCCAGCGCCTTGGCAAGGAGCACCTTCTCTTCCTTGGTGCAGAGATCGAGGCTGGTGAAATTCTGAGCATTGCGGGCGGCATCGGCCTGGGTGAAATGCACCACGTAGACCGGCGAGCGGCCCGAGCTCACCTGCATCTGCACGGCGTTGGGGAGCGCATTCTCGGACCAGTCGAACTGCAGCGGGACAGGACGCGTGACCGACTTCACCACCGCAGTGGCGCGGCCGGTGCGCTTGTTCATCTCCTCTTCGAAGAACTGGGTGTCGCCCAGCGTCGCCGACATCAAGAGGAACCGCGCTTTCGGCATCGTCAAGAGCGGGATCTGCCAGGCCACGCCGCGCGAGCGGTCGGAGTAGTAATGGAACTCGTCCATGACCACGTCCACGATGGAGCAGTCCTCGCCCTCGTTCAGCGCGATGTTGGAGAGGATCTCGGCGGTGCAGCACAGGATGGGCGCCCCGTGGTTCACCGAGGCATCACCCGTGGAAAGCCCCACGTTCTCGGGCCCGAACTCCTTGCACAGGGCCATCCACTTCTCGTTCACCAGCGCCTTGATCGGGCAGGTGTAGACCGAGCGCCTGCCTTGGGCCATCGACAGGAAGTGCAAGCCTGAGGCCACCAGCGACTTGCCGGATCCTGTCGGGGTGTTGAGGATGACGTTCTTCCCCTCGCACAGCTCCAGGAGCGCCTCTTCCTGGGCCGGATAGAGCTCCATCCCGCGCAAGGACTGGACCTCGAGAAAGCGCACCAACAGGTCGTCGCTTGAGAGGGTCTCGCCGGGCTGCGGCAGGGCATCAGAAAGAGAGGCAATGGACATGAGACCAAGGTAGCTCCGCAAGGAAGTTTGGGCGCCTCCCCGCTGCGCGGGGCCGGGCTGCCTGCCAAGCCTCCGCTGCCCAACAATCCCGCGTAAAAATGTGTACGGGCGGATCTGAGATCCGCCCCTCCAAAGGCATACGCGGAAACGCATCCGATTTTGGGCCTACGGGGTCTTGGGCCTGTCGGCCGTCATCCCTGGCGCGGTACGCGCCGCTTTCCAATTCCCCTCCCACATTGGGAGGGGTCAGGGTGGGTCGGCTCCGGCGACTCCTTCCAGCCGTATGACAGTGGAGCTCACGCCCGAAGGGCGGGAGAACGCGGCATCCTTGGCGTGTCAGCCCTCGATTTCTTCAGGCCTCACTCCCGTCACATCCGTCACGATGCTCCACTCGATGCCGTGCTCACGCATCTTGCGTGCATCCTCCAGCGCCTTGGCGCGGATGCCTTGCTGCATGCCTTGCTGCATGCCCTGTTGAATGCCCTGTTGAATGCCCTGTTGAATGCCTACTCGTTTGCCTTCAGCAATCCCTGCAACGATCCCCTCTTCCTTGCCCAACGCGCGCCCCTCTTCCTTGCCCAGCGCGATCCCTTCTTCCCTGAACCATTCCATGATTTCCGGCATATCCACCTCTTTGAGTCGTTGCTTGACCAGCCTCTGCCCTTCCAGATCCAATTTACCCTCAACAATCCAGAAGGCAAAGAACTTGCGAAAACCTGCCATGTCCTTCAGGTCACGAAAGGCAAATGCCACTTGCATGACCCGATCGGCTCGATCAAACCCACCGGCCATGTTCGGCGAAAAGGAAAGGGCCACCCGGTTGGTCGTATGCCGGAACTGCTCCAGATCCAAAGCGGGCACCTGCAGGATCCGGGTGCGAAACAAGAAATGCAAGGTTCCTTGGGCATGGTGCTCCACCGTATCGATCAAGTCCCTGGGCCGATCATCATCCACAAGGGCAATGGGCAGTATTTCCTCCCCCGGGAAACGCCGGAGCAGATCCAGGAAATAGCTGGCGGTCCGCAATAGATCAAGCTTTCCCGCATCGGACCAATGCTCCACCAGCACCACGATCGCCCCACGCCCATCGCCAAAGCGGTATCGGATCGCCAGATCCATCGCCTGACCCGGACCCGGCTCCGCCACATCGTCCTTGGCCACGGAGGTATCGAGGAATTCAATCTCCACAGGCATTCCATGAGCCTGGATCACATCGTCCGCCAAGAACTCCAGCGCCTCCACCGGATAATCCTTGATCAGATTCTTCACCGCTTGGTCATGAGAGAAGGGCTCGGCGCTCATGACTTGAATCTATCACAAAATGAACAAATGAGCAATTGTTTTCATTCAGAATGCGCGCTTCAAGACACAAGTCTTGCGCCAAAGAACCTTGGACGAGCGGATCGAAGCCCGCAAAGCCTTTGGCCTGGCCCGCAGCGCCTACCTGCGCGCGATCAGCCGACCGGAAACGGCGCCATAAGCGCCCATCCTCCACCCTACCAGTGCGGCGGCTTGTCGTTGGCCGGCCCGATCTCCTGACTGCCGGAATCGACACGGCCTTGCAATTCTTCGAGGCGGCGCCTGAGCCGGTCCATCTCCGCACGCACTTCCAGCACGACGCCGTGCAACGCCTCGATGGTGTGATCCTGATAGGCGATCTTGGTCTCGAGATCAATCCAGCGTTCTTCGGAGTGCATGGATGGCAATGTAGCAGTGCAACGGGATGGGATGGCCGGTGTTCCAATTCCGTGAATGGTCTTCGCACCCTCAAAGGCCCAAGGCACTCAAAAAATAGTTGCTTGTTTCTGTACCGACCGGACGGTATATTCTTTACCGACCGGACGGTAAAGTTGGAGTGCCACCTCCAAATTCCAGCCGGGTACCAAGAATGGCCGAAAGAGGAAATGCATGGCATCAGCGGAACACAAGGCAGTGGACATGGGTTGGGGAATGCGCATGGTCGCCATCGACAATGCGCTGCGCCCGGTCGAACCGCTCCTGGTCCTGGCCTGCGCCAGCTTCTATGCCGGTGGTGGCTGGGGCTCCTTCAAGCTGGCCGAATCGATGGCCTACCTGCTCTTCCGCTTGAGCCTTCTCGGGCTCGATCGCGGCATCGTCTGGCGCTTCGGCCACTCCGAACCCGTCGAGTACCGACGCGACCTGTTCGCCTCGCTCGCGTGGGTGCTGGGCGCATCCCTGATCGGGTCCATCGCACTCATCGGCCTTTCCTTCACCGCCGTCGGATCGGTCAAGGGCATGGATCTTCCCCTTGTCAGCCTCTTGATGATCGCCGCCTCGATTCCATTGTTGGCCGGTGCCGAAATGCTGTTCCAGGCCAATCTCAACCACCAGGAGATGCTGGCCCGCATCCTTGGAAAGAACGTGGTCATGCCCTTGGTGACCTTCGGTGGAGCCGCGCTCAGCCACTTCCTGCATGGTCCCGGACTTCCCTTCTGGTTCTTCCTGGGAACCTTGGCCAACGGGGTCGTCGCCATCGTCGCCTTCCTGCGCACGCACGGGATCTCCCGCAGTGACCTCAAACCCTCCAAGCCGTCCCGGGACCTTCTGAACTTCAGCTTCCCCCTGATCGGGTCCGATCTGCTGGCTGGCGTCACCAGCCGCATGGACCTGATGCTCCTGGGTGGACTTGCCGGGATCAAGGCCGTCGAGGTCTACAACGTGGTGATGATGATCGGGCGCTCCCTCAATGCCATCCGCAGTTCCTTTGAAGGACTTCTCCTTTCGGCATTCTCACGGGAAGGCAACAAGGTCCTCACCTCGCTCCTGCGCATCCGGCTCAACCACGCCGTCTGGGCGGTGGGCAACTTGATGGGCCTTGCCTTGCTTGTCATCGTCTTCTGGGGGCAGAACCTGCTTTCCCTCTTGAATCCCCAGTATCAAGAAGGCTGGACCGCCCTGATCGCCATGACCTTCCTGACTTGGCTCAACGTGTCGGGTGACCTGAGCGGACTCATGCTCCAAGGACTCGGACGCTCCCGCGATTGGATGAGCGCCCAGGTGGCGGGTTTCGTCGTCAACTTGGCCTTCAATCTCTGGTGGATCCCGTTGTGGGGAGCTTTGGGAGGCGTGCTGGCCCTGGGGGCATCGGTCTTCGCCCAAGGTCTCGTATGCCAACTGCTTCTGTGGCGCTCCATCGAAGGCCACATCTGGATCGGGCGCTACCTGCGAAGCTCTCTCCACTTCGGCTCCGGACTGGTCGCCCTGTGCGCGATCTCGCTTTTCCTGGACAACATCTGGCTGCGCTCCGCGCTCTTCGCGTTTGCCTCCGCGAGCTGGGTCTTCCTGTACCGCAAAGGGTCCGCGGACTTCGGCCGCGACCTCGTCCCGGCGACTCAGGCATGAACGCCTCTTCCTCCCTCCGTTTGGAATCATCGATGATCAAACCAACGTTCCGCACCAGCGAATGGATCGGGCTGACCAGAGTCCTGCTTTGCCTGGTCTTCCTCGCCACCGGCGGCATGCGCCTGACCATGGACCCTGCGGAACTGGCGCGCATGGGCGACTGGACCCAAGGCATCGTGCCCGCCCACCTGCTGGGCGGTGCCCAGATCCTGTCCGGACTCTCCCTCCTGCTCCCCAGGCACAGGACCTGGGGAATTCTCACCATGACCGGATCGTTCCTCCTGCTCACGTATTTGCTGGGGTCTCTCCTCACCCATCTCACCACGGGCGGCCACGACTGGGCCATCGACGCTCTGCGCATCGCGGGGATCGGGATCGTGCTGCGCGACCTTTGGCGCACCACCTGGTTCCAACATCCCACCCACACCTGACTGAGCTGGACCCGGTCCGATTCCCGCAAGCTATTCTTGTGGCAAAGGAGTCCGCCTTGCCACGTTCCCGCTCGAAAAAGATCGTCCCCTCACCCTCCTTCGAAGAACGATTGCGAGAATGGCTCCCTTGGCTGATCGGCGGAGGGATCTTGTTGATGGGCGGCTTTGCCAGGATCAGCGGCCTGGATCAGTCCGAAGTCCCCTCCAGCCTGCTCCTGAATCTGCGCTGGGGCAGCGTCGTTGCGATATTCCTGGCGTTCGTGCATCGCTCCTGGAAACGCAACCGCCTCACACGAGAGAAACCATGGCGTCTGGCTTGGCCCACCGCACTCCTCTATGCCGTCAGCGCTTCGTTCCTGGGGTTTTCCATTCCCCCGGCTCTGGCCTGGCTCACGCTGGAATGGGGAGGCACCATCCATCGCAGCAAGGTGATCGTGACCAACCTCGATGCACCAAGCCTGGATCGAGGCTGTCGACATCCGGTGCGCTTCCGTTCCCTTGGAACCGAAGTCGAGACCAAGACCTGCGCGCTTCCCGAGGCCATCCGCCTTCAGGTCGCGCCGGGCGACACCTTGGACGTGCGATGGATCACCGGAGGACTCGGCCGCCTTTTCGACGGAGCCACGGCAATCCACCCCAGGGAGCGAAGCGACACGTCATCGCTCTCCGACACACCGGACCGCTAGAGTCCCGTCATGACCCTGTAGGCATTCCCCGCCTCGTCGCGCAGCACCCCGATTCCACGACCGGCCTTGGCGCGCAGCAGATAGGAATCAGTCATCGTCAGTCACGGTGACGTACACACTTGGTTCTTCCGCCAGTCGCGATCGTAGCGTTGCAAGAAGGCGTCGAGCGCTGGTGAAGGACTGCAAATGCTGTTGCCCCGAACTGACACCTTTAATGCAGCATTTGAGAATGCAAACTCAGGAAAATCGATCATCTCATTCCCGTTCAAATTCATTTCCCGCAACGCAGCAAGCGAACTATTGGTGAAATTCACTTTCCGAATACCACAACGAGTACAATTCACTGCAGAAACTGCAGCGATCCCAGATCCAATATTCAAGACACCCGAATCCATTACATTCCCACTCAACTCAACATCAATTAAATGGGATATCTTCGTCAATTCCATCTGCCAAGTTCTCAAGCTATTGTATGATGCTGAAATCATGACTTTACCAGACCCAAATGAAATGCCATCAGGAACATGTATTGTATCCAATCCTTTGGAATCCAGCGACACCGTAATCATCCGATCATTTTCCGAAAATACAGAAATGTATGCAACGTCCGTCCAATCAGAATCATGAAGAGAATTCGCATCCAAAATCGCCCTGACAGCCACACTGTCCTTGGGATCCAATTTCCTGGTGATGTATGGCTCCGAGGATCGGCCGATATCCGGAAAGTCTGTGCATCCAGAAACCAAAGCAAGGAATGCAAAAAAGAGCTGACGTACGTTCATGGCAATACCTCCACGGCATCCCACTCGATACTTCCCAGAGATGAGGGAAGATTCATTGCCAATTGCAAACTCTTCTGCATGAAATGGGGGCGGTGGGGGTATTCACAATGCATGCGCACCTCTTTAGCGGGAATGGATGATTCTCAGGAAATCTATGTCCCTTCTTCAACTACCCCAAGAAGAATCGAATGTCCGCCAATCATTTTGTCCGCTACCAGAGCACAAATACACCCGACGGTCGCGCTGGTCCTCCAATGCTTCGCGCCGCGTTCCGCTGGCTGAACTCACGGAGGGAAAGGGTGAGGTGGGCGCGGCAAATCCAGAGCGCCCATCCCGGCAACTATCCCCAGACATCCCCCAGCGCAGCATTGTCCAAGAGGCGTGTCGCGCCGTAGCGGGCAGCTGTGACGAGCAGGGCCGGGCCCTCGAGAAGAGGGCGGTCATCGAGGCATTCCAGCGTATCGGGCGACAGGAGCGAGAAGTAGTCGATGCTGTCGGGTGCGTCATTGGACAGGATCTGTCGTCCAGCCTCGAGCAGGACCTGCGGGGAGCGTTCGCCCGATTCCCAACGCACCACGCTGGCTAGCAGGGCTCGCGAAAGGGCCAAGGCGCGCTTGCGAT
The DNA here is from genome assembly GCA_039798005.1 of Fibrobacterota bacterium. Classification (GTDB taxonomy): domain Bacteria; phylum Fibrobacterota; class Fibrobacteria; order UBA5070; family UBA5070; genus JBDKGV01. The sequence continues at coordinate 7,075 of JBDKGV010000014.1, read as the reverse complement.
CCTCGGGACTCAAGTAGCGGTTGCGGGAACTCAAGGCCAGCCCGTCGGCCTCGCGCACGATGGGCGCCACGACCAGCTCCAGACCGAAATCCAAGTCGCGCACCATCCGGCGAAGCAGCAAGGCCTGCTGGGCGTCCTTCTGACCGAAGATCGCCACGTCGCACTCGACGGCATGGAAGAGCTTGGTGACCACGCTGGTCACGCCATCGAAGTGCCCTGGCCTGACTTCACCTTCCCAAAGGTTCTTCCAGCCCGGCACCGTCACCTCGGTGCGGTAGCCTTGCGGATAGAAGCTCGAATCGGGAGCGAAGATGGCCGCCACCCCTTCGCGGGAGGCCACTTCAAGATCGGACTCCCATGTGCGGGGGTACTTGTCGAAATCCTCACCCGGAGCGAACTGGGTGGGGTTGACGAAGATGGAGAGGATCACCGCATCGGTTTGCTTGGCTGCCACGCGCAGGAGCGAGGCGTGGCCTTCGTGCAGCGCGCCCATGGTCGGTACGAATCCCACCCGTTTGCCCGCATGGCGTTGCGTGCGGCTCCAAGCCCGCATCCCTGCCGCCGTGCGGAACACCAACGGTTCAGACAAGGACGGCGTCCGTCTGAAAGCACCAGACCTCGGATTCCCACGCCGGGCAACCTTCCAACAGCAGTTCGCGGGCGGCACGGCCGGTCAGCGGACAATGGAAGTCGGGGGAAAGATCCAAGAGGGGCACAAGGACGAAGGAGCGCTCGGCCCAACGCTGGTGCGGAACCGTCAGCTCCGGGGTGTCGACCGCCTCGTTGCCGTAGAAGAGCACATCGATGTCGATCTCGCGGGAATGGAAGCGCGGACGGGCGCGACGTCCGAGCCAGCACTCGACTTCCTTGAAGAACAGGAGCAAGGCTTCGGCACTGAGCATGGTCTCGAAGGAAACCACCTGATTGAGGTAGCAGTCCTGGATGCCAGGACCGACCGGCAAGGTCTCGTAGACCGGACTCGCCTGAAGCCCTTCGCCGACCGCAATGCGGGAGAGCCAGTTCCGAGCCCTGCGCAGGGCGTCCGACCGATCTCCCATGTTGCTACCCAAGGCCGCATAGATCCGCACCGGACTGCAAATGCTCATGTCACAGCAATGTAACAATGTCCCGCCGCCTTTTTGCCAATGCTTGGCAAGGAAAATTGCGCCAAAAAATCAGTCGCCCGCCCGACACCACCATCAGGTCGGCATGCCATCTCCCCCGTGCCCTGGTTTCGCAACGACGGGATCTCCTTCAAACCCACTTGGGTCAAATTCACGCAAGTCGCCACCCGCCAACGACTTGCGCACACCAAGCTCGGCATCCATGGCGGCGGCGTGCCGTGGGGCCTTGGAGGATGGCAAAATCGGGCCCCGAAAGATTTTTGAAAAAATCGCTAAAGTCCCCAGTTTGCTTGCCGATAATGGATTTGGGAGATCTCGGCCGCGCCGACTCTCCCGGACGCCGGGCAGGGACGCTCGTCGTTGTCGTGAACCATCAAGGAGGAACCATGCGCATCTACAACAATGTGAATGCGATAAATACCCAGAATCAAATGGACGGAAACGGCCGTATGATGGCAAAGAGCCTGGAGAAACTCTCTACAGGCCTTCGCATCAACCGCGCATCGGACGATGCGGCGGGTCTTTCCGTGTCGGAAGGCTTGCGCTCACAGATACGAGGCTCACAAATGGCTCAACGCAACTCGGATGATGCCACCGCCATGCTCCAGATCGCAGAATCCGGAGCGCAGGAGGTGGTCAACTCCCTGCAGAGAATGCGGGAACTGGCGCTGCAGTCCGCCAACGGAACCTACAGCGACACGGATCGAGGCTACATCCAGCAGGAGTACGAGCAACTCACCTCGGAGATCAGCCGCATCAGCAGCGCGACCAGTTACAATGGCGTGCAACTGTTGAGCGGATCCGTGGAATTCTCCTTCCAGGTCAGCGCCTCCGGCACCGGCACGGACGGATCGTCCTCGATCTCGTTCTCCACGGCGGATCTGGCAAGCTACGGCGATGAGTCGGTTGTCGGCAACGTATCCACCCAAGACGACGCGGCCGATGCCGTCGAGTCCATCGACCAGGCCCTGAACTCGGTGCTGGGCCTGCGCTCGAACATCGGTTCGGTGATGAACCGGATGGACAAGACCATCACCAACTTGGGCAACATGGTTTCCAACCTGTCGGATGCCGAAAGCCGCATCCGCGATGTGGATTTCGCGACCGAGTCGACCCGATTCTCGCGCAACCAGATCCTGTCCCAATCCTCGACGAGCATGCTCTCCCAAGCCAACCAGCTCCCCTCCGGGGTCTTGGGCCTCTTGAGATAGCTGAAGCTCTTTCAGAAAAGCACGGGCCGTTTCCGGACATCTCCGGGGACGGCCTTTTGCTTCGCGAAAGTCCTGCTTCCCCGCTATTTGGGGTTAACTTGATCACAGCGAATTGAACGTGGTCGTCGTCCCTCTCCGCAGTCCCCGCGGATTGCAGGACCAGACCACACAAAGCGACCCTAAGGCTATTGGAGGCCCCATTGACCACGACACGCAAGACTTATCCCCTCTGGACCGAGTTCGACCTTCATCTGTTCCATGAAGGCAGTCACGACCGCACTTGGGAACACATGGGCGCGCACCTTGCCATCCACGAAGGCGTCGAGGGCGTGGCCTTCGCCCTGTGGGCCCCCAACGCCAGCCGCATCGCGGTCGTGGGCGAGTTCAACGGATGGAATCCCGACGCGCATCTGATGCAGCGCCTCAATGCCAGCGGCGTGTGGCAGTGCTTCGTCGCCGGCGCCCAGGTCGGGCAGTCCTACAAGTTCCACATCGTGTCCCAGGTGGACAACTACTGGGTCGAAAAATGCGACCCCTACGGATCGTGGATGGAAGTGCGCCCCGGCACGGCCTCGCGCATCGCCGACCTCGCCTACGACTGGAACGACCAGGACTGGATCGAGTCCCGCACCAAGCGCCACGCCCTGAACGCCCCCATCTCGGTCTACGAGATGCACCTGGGCTCCTGGCGCCGCGACCCGTCCAACCCCGAGCGCTACCTCACCTACCGCGAGATCGCCCGCGACCTCGTGGAGTACATCAAGCGCACCGGCTTCACCCATGTCGAGCTGATGCCGGTGGCCGAGCACCCGTTCGACGGCTCGTGGGGCTACCAGGGCATCGGCTACTTCGCGCCCACCAGCCGCTTCGGTGAACCCACCGACTTCAAGTTCTTCGTCGACGAGCTCCACAAGGCCGGCATCGGCATCCTTCTGGACTGGGTCCCGGCCCACTTCCCCAAGGATTTCCCGGGCCTTGCCTTCTTCGACGGCACCCACCTGTATGAGCACGCCGACCCGCGCCAAGGCGAGCACAAGGACTGGGGCACCTACATCTTCAACTTCGGCCGCAACGAGGTGAAGAACTTCCTCATCTCCAATGCGCTCTTCTGGCTCTCGGAGTACCACATCGACGGACTGCGCGTGGACGCCGTGGCCTCCATGCTCTACCTCGACTACTCCCGCGAAGCCGACGAGTGGGTCCCGAACCAGTACGGTGGTCGCGAGAACATCGAGGCGATCAACTTCCTGCGCACCCTCAACGAGAAGGTCCACGCCCAGTTCCCCGGCACCTTCACGGTCGCCGAGGAATCCACCGCTTGGCCGGGCGTCTCGCGCCCCACCTACGTGGGCGGACTTGGCTTCACCTACAAGTGGGACATGGGCTGGATGCACGACACGCTGGCCTACGCCGAGCGCGACCCCATCCACCGCAAGTGGCATCACGACCACCTCACCTTCCGCATGCTCTACTCCAACAGCGAGAACTTCACGCTCCCGCTCTCGCACGACGAAGTGGTGCATCTCAAGGGATCGCTCTTGACCAAGATGCCGGGCGACTGGTGGCAGAAATTCGCCAACCTGCGCCTGCTCTACGCCAACCAGTGGGGCAACCAGGGCAAGAAGCTCCTGTTCATGGGCGGGGAGTTCGGCCAGTGGACCGAGTGGAACGAATGCCGCAGCCTGGACTGGCATCTGGAGGACTTCCCGACCCACCGCGGCGTGCAGAACTGGGTGGGCGACCTCAATCGCCTCTACGTTTCCGAGCCCGCCATGCACCAGCTCGACTGCGCCCCGGAAGGCTTCGCCTGGGTGGATTGCACCGATACCGAGCAGAGCGTCGTGAGCTTCCTGCGTCGCGGCAAGAACCCCGAGGACACCCTCCTTTGGGTCTTCAACTACACGCCGTCCCCCCGCATGGGGTACCGCGTGGGCGTGCCCTTCGGCGGGTTCTGGCAGGAGAGGCTCAACTCCGACGCATCCGTCTACGGCGGCTCGGGCATGGGCAACTGCGGCGGTGTGCAGGCTTCTGACACGTGGTGGCAGGGCCTTCCCCACTCCCTGGAACTGACACTGCCACCGCTCTCCGCCGTGGTCTTCAAGCCCATCTTCCCCGACCGCAAAGAACCCGGCGCGTGAGTCTCCCTCTGGCCCAGTGGTGCGGACAGATCCTGACCGCCGGCAACCCGCATCGACTGGGCGCCCATGCGACCCCGAACGGCGTATACTTCGCCGTATGGGCGGAGCAGGCGACCCAAGTCGATCTGTGCATCTTCGATCCGGCCCAGGATTGCAAGGAGATCGCACGGCTTGCCATGCCGGGCTTGGACGACGGCATCTGGCACGGATTCCTGCCCAAGGCCGCTGCGGGCCTTGTCTACGGGTATCGCGTACACGGACGCTTTGACGCCGAGACCGGGCACCTGTTCGATCCGAACAAGGTGCTCCTCGATCCGTGGGCCCGGCGCATCTTCCGCGCGCCCAAATGGAGCCCCGCGCTCCACCATTCCAACGGACTGGACAGCGCCGGCTGGGCGGCCTTGGCGGCGGTGACGGAAGCCCTGCCGCCCGCCAACGAACCCCGCCCGCGCACTCCTCGCGGCCGGACCATCCTTTTCGAGGCCCATGCCAAGGGCCTGACCATGCTCCACCCCGATGTGCCCAAGGAATTGCGCGGCACTTGGAAAGGGCTTGCCCATCCCGCCATCCTTGCGCACCTGCGCGAGCTGGGGATCACCGCGCTGGAGCTTCTTCCCGCGCAGGCCCATGCCGACGACGAGTTCCTGACAAACAAGGGACTCACCAACTACTGGGGATACTCCACCCTGGGGTTCTTCGCCCCCCACCCTTGGGCAAGCGTTCCGGGACAGGAGCTTCTCGAATTCCGCGAGATGGTCAAGGCCTTTCACGGCGCAGGCATCGAGATCATCTTGGACGTCGTCTACAACCACACCTGCGAGGGTGGCCCGACCGGGCCCCATCTGTCGTGGCGCGGCTTCGGTCCGTGGTACCGACGCAGCCCCCACGACCCGGTCCATTACGAGGATTTCACCGGGTGCGGAAACAGCCTGGACATGCGCCGCCCCATCGCCCTTCGCATGGTGATCGAGTCCCTGCGCTTCTGGGCGGTCGAGATGGGTGTCGACGGATTCCGCTTCGATCTCGCTTCCGTGCTCGGTCGGGTCTCCCCCGATTTCGACCCTGATTCGGCCTTCTTCCACATCCTTGCCAAGGACCTCGTCCTTTCCAAGGTCAAGCTCATCGCCGAGCCGTGGGACGCCAGCTGGGAAGGCTATCGCCTCGGGCACTATCCACGCGGCTGGGGCGAATGGAACGACCGGTTCCGCGAAGCCTCCCGCTGCTTCTGGAAGAACGAGCCCGGCATGGGTGCCGAGTTCGTACGGCGCATGAACGGCTCCGACGACATCTTCCCGGGCAAGGGCCCCAAGGCGAGCATCAACTACGTCACCTGCCACGACGGCTTCACCCTGCGCGATGTCGTGAGTTATTCGCACAAGCACAACGAAGCCAACCAGGAGGACAACCGCGACGGCGCCGACCAGAACCGCTCATGGAACTGCGGCGCGGAAGGCGAGACCGACGTGCCCGCCATCAATTCCCTGCGCGGCCGATTGACCCGGTCCATGCTCGGCTCCGTCCTCCTGTCCCGCGGCATCCCGATGATCCTGGCCGGCGACGAGCTGGGCAACACCCAGCACGGCAACAACAACGCCTACTGCCAGGACAACGCGCTGTCCTGGATCGACTGGCGCCCGGAATCGGAATATCGACAAAATCTGTCTTTCTGCCGGAGGCTTTCCCGCCTGCGGAAGGCCCATCTCTCCGTCGAGTTCCCGATCCGTCCCTTCACCGTCGATGCGGCTCCCGGCGCCCCGGACGGCGCCCTGGCCCTGCTCCTGGGCGAGGACCTGCTGGGACTCTTCAACCCCCAAGGCCACGAGGTCCGCTTCCGCCTGCCCATGGCGCCCCATGGCTGCGCGTGGTGCTTCGAGCTTTCCAGCGCCGATCCCGAACGCGAAGCCGACGCCCAGGCCCTGCACGAAGGCATCGCACCGGCCTATTCCCTGGTGGTCTTGCGAGGCCGACGAATCTGAAGCCAACGTGGATCGCCGCGGATCCACCTCATGGAAATTGCTACAATCAAAGGATGGACTTCCCGAGCTGTTCTTCCCTTCTTGAGGCGTGGTCCCGTCGGGCCGCCGTGAAGCGCTTCGATCCCGCCTTGAAGATCAATGATGCCGATTGGGAATTCCTGCGCCAATCCCTCGCCTTGGTACCCAGCTCCTACGGGCTGCAGCCCTACCGCATCGTCGAGGTGCGGGGCGCATTGTTGCGCCAGCGATTGCGTGAAGCCGCCCATGACCAGCCCCAAGTCACCGATGCCGATCGCCTGCTGGTCCTTGCCGTCATGAACGAGTTCGGCGAGAGCGAACTGGAAGAACACCTCGAACGCCTGCGCACCGTGCGCGGCCTGCCCGAGGAGGCCTTGGCGATCTACCGGTCCAAGGTGCTCGACCGCGTGCTCCACGCGTACACTCCGCTCCAGCGCCGCTGCTGGCAGGCCCGTCAATCCTACATCGCCCTGGGATCGCTGCTGTGGGCCGCAGCGCAGCGCGGCATCGACACCTGCCCCATCGAAGCCATCCAGATCGATGCATGGGACGGCATGCTGGACATGGAATGGAAAGGCCTGTCGTGCGTGTGCGCCGTCGCCGTCGGA
>JBDKGV010000013.1:0-24675 GCA_039798005.1 Fibrobacterota bacterium | reverse complement strand
TGAAATGGAAAGCGAGGCTGTCGAAGGTCGGGGCTTTCATGTCCGTTCCATGCCACCAAACGAAAATGGTGTCCTTGGCCTTGACCAGCACGAGGCAATCGGGTGCCCTCAGCCAGATCGAGTCGTAGCCGCTCAGTTTTCTGGCCTGCAAGTTCAGAAGTTTCGATTTCCCACCCTCGAACCGGACCATTCCATGGATCGAATCGCCACCGGAGGAGGACCAGCGAACCTCCGCCGTTCCCATGGTATCGGCTTTTGGTTGGATGGCGGAACCGACAGCAGTCCATTCCAGCCCGTACGATGGCCCATTCACGATCGCTGGGCGGCTGCCTTGGCTCAGTCCGAGCGCGATGCCGTCGATGGAGCGGATCGTGACGGACCTGGCCACCTTGTCAAAGATCGTTCCCGTTTCAGATTGGTAGGTGCTGAACATCGCCCCATCCTTGAGGGTTCTCGAGAAAGTGGTCCGCTCGACGCGACTGAGTGATTGTTTCGGATGGTATTCGCTCCAGCTGTAACGCGACGAGATCAAGGTCGCTTCGACCGATGGAAGATCTTCCATGTGTGCAGTCCTTGTCGTCGAGTCCAACAGCAGGTCAAGAGTTGGGCTGGCCGGGTAGATGGCTTGTCGATGGGCGCCGTAGTAGCTGTAGTAGTCACCGTTTTGGATGATGGTTTTTCCATCGAGGGTTGAGCTGGAGCAACGGACGGCTCCGGACAAGCAGTCGGACAGAAGCGTGGTGTCGATCCCGGAGGGCAGGGAGAAGTCGAAGTTTCGGCGGAGATCCAAACGGCTTGCGATCTCTTGGATGGGGGCATCCATGGTGTACGGCAGGGTGGAGAGAAGAGTGTCGAGCGTCGCCCGCTCGGCCACCACGGTAGGATCTTCCTGTGCCACCACCTTGGGATCTACTTGTGTGGGTGAGTCGGAGGAGGTCGTGGAGTCGCAGGCGGCAAGCATAGCCATGAGCAGTGACACCATGATCAAGCCGATGCGGTTCGTCGTGATGCGGTGGAAAAGGCTTGTGGACATCCGAGGCTCTCCAGTCTTCATGCAGTGCGTTCTTGAAAGGAAGTTACGCCTGCATTCAGAAAGTCGTTGGGCATGGTTTGTAGAACAGCAATGCCCGGGAAGTCGATCGAGGCACCGAATGAAATCGTTCAGAGTGACGAATCCAGTTCGTTAGTTTTTTCTGATGTCGATTCTCTCGCTTCTGTTGAGCGTCTTGTGGGCCGTGATGGATCTTTCGACCCGGGCGGGCACCGATCTGCGCGCGCAGGATGTTCTCTTGATCTCGCAAGCTGGGCATGTTCCCGCTGCGGCTCCCTCCTTGAACCTGGGGGCATTCACCACGCCCAAGGATCTCCTCATCCCCTTGGATGTACCCACGGACGGGCGCTGGTGGTCACAGGAAACCCACGGATGAAACACGCAACCACGGTCATTCTTGGCGGCCTACTTGCCTTAGGGTCGGGGATGGCCCTCGCCAAGACCAAGGCCGGCCCTGCCGTGGTGAAACGCGGCACCATGACCGACAAGCGCAATGGCACCATCTACAACACCGTGACGATTGGCAGGCAAAAATGGATGGCGGAAAATTTGAACTACCCTCTGGGAAGCTCTTGGTGCTATGAGGGAAAGGCCGAGAATTGTGAAAAGGACGGGCAGTTGTACGATTGGGCCACGGCAAAACGGGTGTGCCCCCAAGGGTGGCACTTGCCCAGCGACGATGAATGGAGCCAGTTGGAAGCGGCAGTGGGCGAGCCAGCGAGCACCCGATTGAGGTCCAGCACAGGCTGGAAGGATGATGGCAACGGTGCCGATGCCTACGGCTTCTCCGTCCTGCCTGTGGGCCTGCGTACCATCGATGGCTTGTTCATCGACATCGGCTCCCACGCCTGCTTCTGGTCGGCCACGGAGAGCGAGGCGCGGTATGCATGGGCCCGCTTCTTCCACAGTGGCGCTGCCGACGTGTACCGCAGCAGCGGCAACAAGATCGGCGGCTTCAGTGTCCGTTGCCTCGAGAATTAGCACCTCCGCAGGTCCTGCCGCAGGCGGACAGTGCGGAGGCCGGGGCTGCCCTTCGACTTCGCTCAGGGATCAGGTCCCGGAATGGGTGCAGAGCCAATCCCCGCCGCGATGCCCATCGGCATCGCAAAGGCAATCCTCCAGGAGTTCGCCCCGGTTCGTGCGGCCCTTTCACCTTTTGGACTGCATCCCTCACCACAGGAAACCCACGGATGAAACACGCAACCACGGTCATTCTTGCCGGCCTTCTTGTCTTAGGGTCGGGGACGGCCCTCACCAAGACCAAGGCCGGACCTGTCGTGGTGAAACGCGGCACCATGACCGACAAGCGCAATGGCACCATCTACAATACCGTGACGATTGGCAGGCAAAAATGGATGGCGGAAAATTTGGACTACCCTCTGGGAAGCTCTTGGTGCTATGAGGGAAAGGCCGAGAATTGCGAAAAGTACGGCCGGCTTTACGCCTGGAACGCTGCACTGAAGGCCTGTCCGAGTGGTTGGCATCTGCCTTCCGATGGGGAGTGGCAAGTCTTGGAAGATGCGCTAGAAGGCGATGCCAAGGGCCTGAAGGTCGCGAAGGGTTGGAACGGTACGGACCGTTACGGCTTCTCCGTCCAGCCTGCGGGCAGCCGCGGCGGCAACGGCTCGTTCGGCCGCCTCGGATCCGGCGCCTACTTCTGGTCGGCGACGGAGTACGCAGCGCAGATCGCATGGTACCGCTACTTCCGCAGTGGCGTTGGCAGCGTGAGCAGCAACTGCGGCTACAAGACGGATGGCTTCAGTGTCCGTTGCCTCGAGAATTAGTCCATTCTGCCTGCCGTGCGAAGCAGGCAGGATGGAGGCGGGAGCCGTGTCGGCCCCGGACTGCGCCAAGGACGATCGCCAGGTTCCATCCGAAATCCCAGTTCAAGAAAAACCAGCAAGGCGAACGCCGAGCACCCGTTTTTCCCGTAGGTCCTGATCCGAGCCCGTTTCGCACAGGTCGCTGACTTGGAAACAAAAAAGCCAGCCCCCGAAGGAACTGGCTCCGATCCGAATAAGGACCGACACTTGTGCAACCAGACTTCCGAAGAAAAACCAGCGAGGCGAATGCCGAGCGCCCGTTTTTCCCATAGGTCCTGATCCGAGTCCGTTTCGAGCGAGCGGGATGCAGTCGAAGCGACCCGGACCCGAAGGCATACTCGCGTATGTCGAGGGTCCGTGGAGCGAGAATGCGCCCGCGCAGCCGGAACGGGACGGATCAGTAGTCCATGCCGCCCATTCCCCCCATGCCGCCGCCTGCCGGAGCGGAAGCCTTGGCTTCCTTCTTCTCCACGATGACGGCTTCGGTGGTCAAGAGGAGGCCAGCGATGGACGAGGCGTTCTTGAGCGCGGTCTTGGTCACCTTGGCGGGGTCGATGACGCCAGCCTTGATGAGGTCTTCGAACTCGCCGGTGCGAGCGTTGAAGCCGAAGGCGTCCTTGCCTTCCTTGACCTTGTTCACGATCACGGAGCCTTCCCATCCGCCGTTGCTGGCGATGGTGCGAAGGGGCTCTTCCAGGGCGCGGCGCACGATGGCCACGCCGATCTGCTGGTCTTCGTTCTCAAGCTTGAGGTCGGCAAGGGCTGCGATGGCGCGCACGAGGGTGACACCACCACCAGCAACCACGCCCTCTTCCACGGCAGCGCGGGTGGCGTGCAGGGAGTCCTCGACGCGAGCCTTCTTTTCCTTCATCTCGGTCTCGGTGGCGGCACCGACGTTGATGACGGCCACGCCGCCAGCCAGCTTGGCCAGACGCTCCTGGAGCTTCTCGCGATCGTAGTCCGAAGAGGTCTCTTCGACCTGCTTGCGGATCTGAGCGATGCGGCCCTGGATGGCCTTGGAGTCGCCAGCGCCCTCGACGATGGTGGTGTTGTCCTTGGAGATGGTCACGCGCTTGGCGCGGCCCAGGTCCTCGATCACGGTGCCGTCGAGCTTGAAGCCGGTCTCTTCGGCGATCACGCGGCCTGCGGTCAGCACGGCGATGTCTTCCAGGAGAGCCTTGCGACGGTCGCCGAAGCCCGGAGCCTTGACGGCGGCGATCTTCAGGGTGCCGCGCAGCTTGTTCACGACCAGCGTGGCCAGAGCCTCGCCGTCGAGGTCTTCGGCGATGATCAGGAGCTGGCGACCCTGCTGGGCGACCTTCTCGAGAATGGGCAGGATGTCCTTCATCGACGAGATCTTCTTGTCGTGGATGAGGATCAGGGGGTCGTCCATCACCACTTCCATGGTGTCGGGATTGGTCACGAAGTAGGGCGACACGTAGCCGCGGTCGAACTGCATGCCTTCGACGACGTCCAAGGTGGTCTCGATGGACTTGGCTTCTTCGACGGTGATGACGCCGTCCTTGCCGACCTTCTCCATGGCGTCGGCGATGAGGTCGCCGATCGAGAAGTCGTTGTTGGCGGAGATCGCGCCGACCTGGGCGATTTCCTTCTTGCCGGCGACCTTGACGGACACCTTGGTCACGAAGTCGATGGCGGCGGCGGCGGCGGCGTCGATGCCCTTCTTCAGGTCGGTGGGGTTGGCACCGGCGGTCACGTTCTTGAGGCCTTCGCGGACGATGGCCTGGGCAAGGACGGTGGCGGTGGTGGTGCCGTCGCCTGCGACGTCGGAGGTCTTGGAAGCGACTTCCTTGACCAGCTGGGCGCCGATGTTCTCGTAGGCGTCTTCGAGTTCGATTTCCTTGGCGACGGAGACGCCGTCCTTGGTGACGATCGGCGAGCCGAAGGACTTGGCCAGGACCACGTTGCGGCCGCGGGGCCCGAGGGTGACCTTCACTGCGTCGGCGAGCTTGTCGACGCCGCGCTTGAGGGATTCACGTGCTTCCTGATTGAACGAGAGCTGCTTGGCCATGTTGGAATTCTCCTGTTTGCGTATTGGATGTTGTTTTGACAGATTCTGTCAGATCAGTCTGAAGCCGTCCACCCTGAGCTTGTCGAAGGGCGGACGGTTTTTCGATCCTTCGAGACGAGCAGTGGCCTTTTCAAGCCTGTCCTGAACGACGTCGAAGGAGCGAACGAACTTTTTTAGAACTTGGCCAGGACGTCGGACTCGCGCATGATGAGCAGGTCCTGTCCGTCCACGTTGACCTCGGTGCCGGCGTACTTGCCGTAGAGCACCTTGTCGCCGACCTTGAGTTCGAGCTTCACGAGGGCGCCCTTGTCGTCGGTCTTGCCCGGGCCGACAGCCACGATCTCGCCGCGCTGGGGCTTTTCCTTGGCATTGTCGGGAATGATGATGCCACCGGCAGTGCGGGTCTCGGGCTCGAGAGTCTTGATGACGACGCGGTCTGCGAGGGGGGAGAGGCTCATGTGTTTCGCTCCAATGGTTTGAATGTTGGTTGGTTTGTTGGAATGTGCTAGCACTCACATCGAGCGAGTGCTAGCGAAGGTGCATTGAACATACAGGAATTCGCAAGGGAAGTCAAGAACGGATTGGATCTGCACGAAAATGGCTTCGTTCTGAAACAGAAAAGCCTTCCGGGCGGAAGGCTTTTCAGAATGAAACAGTCGTTTTGGCGTGAAATCAGGCCGCGAAGGGCTTCTTCCAAGCTTCCACGCAAGCCTCGACCGAGACGCGCACGACCTCGACTCCCTCGGAGTGGAACTCGACCTCGGGGTGCTCGGTGATCTCGCCGACGCAGGCAAAGGCACAACCCTCGATCTTTTTCTCGAAGGCCTCGACATTCTCGGGGGAGACCGTGACGACCAGGCGTCCCAGCGATTCCGACCAGAGCAGGACGGAATCTGTCATTTCCTCGGCGGCGGGGACCTTCGCGAGATCCACCGTGATGCCCAGACGACCGGCCATGGCGGTCTCGGCAAGCGCCACGCCCAAGCCACCGTCGGAGGCGTCGTGGGCGCTGCGGATCAGGCCGTCCTGGATCGCCGAGAACACGCCACGGTATAACGGAAGGGTCTCGACCGTCTTGAGGCGGGGCACCTTGTTGCCAATGAACCCAAGGCGAGTGAACCACTCGCTGGCACCGGTCTCCTCGCGGGTCAGACCCAAGACGTAGACCTTGTCGCCCGAGCTCTTTGCGTCGAGCGTGACGGCCTTGTGGGCGTCGGGCATCGGGGCAAGCGCCGTCACGAGCAGGGTGGGGGGCACCGAGATGCGCTCCTTGCCGGCACCGTAGTCGTTCTTCATCGAGTCCTTGCCCGACACCAGCGGCATGTTGCAGGCCACGCAGGTCTCGTAGAGCGCCTTGTTGGAGCGCACCAGCTGGGCCATCTTGTAGGCGCCGTCCGGGTTTCCGGGCGCCTCGACCGGGTCGGGCCAGCAGAAGTTGTCCAGGGCCACCACCTGGTCCGGGTCGCCGCCCACGCACACGAGGTTGCGCAGGGCTTCGTCCAGGGCCGCTTCGGTCATGGCTCCGGCGTCGATGTCGGAGTAGCGCGGCGCGATGCCGTGCGAGACGGCCAGACCCTTGCGGTTCGTGGCCACGGGGCGGATCACGGCGGCGTCCGAAGGACCGTCGTTCTTGGCGCCGGTGAAGGGCTTGACCACAGAGCCACCCTGCACCTCGTGGTCGTACATGCGCACCCACGATTCCTTGGAGCAGATGTTCCAAGCAGAGAGAAGGCCCAGCAGCGTCTCGGCCGGAGTCTCCTTGAGGGTCGAAAGATCGGGCTCGGCGTGGACTGGGGCTTCCCAGCGGGCCGGGACGACCATCTCGGGCAGGCCTTCGTGGAGGAACTCCATGTCCAGGGCCGCGACCACCTTGCCCTCGTGCTTGAGGATCAAGAGGCCATTGTCATCAAAAGCGCCCAGGTCGGTGGATTCCACGCTGCGGCGCTTCGAGAGCGCCAGGAACTCCTCGATCTTGTCGGCGGGCACGGCCACGCTCATGCGCTCCTGCGCCTCGGAGACGAAGATCTCCCACGGGTCCAGGCCAGGGTACTTCAGCGGAGCCTTCTCGAGGTCCACCACGGCGCCGCCGCACTCCTTGGCCATTTCGCCAATCGAGCTGGATAGGCCACCGGCACCGTTGTCGGTGATCCAGCGGTACAGGCCGAGGTCACGGGCTTCCAGCAGGAAGTCGGTCATCTTCTTCTGGGTGATCGGGTCGCCGATCTGCACTGCAGAGACGGGAGAGGCTTCGGTCAGGGCCTCGGAGCTGAAGGTCGCACCGTGGATGCCATCCTTGCCGATGCGTCCGCCCACCATGACCACGCGGTCACCAGGGCTCACCGACTTGTCGGCCGAGTCCTCGAGAGTGCCGTCGGGCTTGGGGAGGTTTGCGGGCATGATGCCGCCGGTGCCGCAGAATACGAGCGGCTTTCCGAGGAAGCGCTCGTGGAACACGATGGAGCCATTCACCGTGGGGATGCCCGACTCGTTGCCGCCGTCCTTGACGCCGCGGTGCACGCCGCGCAGGATCCGGCGGGGGTGCATCAGGCGCGGAGGCAGGGGCTTGGCCCAGTCGGGGGGCGCGAAGCAGAACACGTCGGTGTTGAAGATGGGACGGCAGCCCTTGCCGGTGCCCAGGATGTCGCGGTTCACGCCCACGATGCCGGTCATGGCGCCGCCGTAGGGGTCCAGGGCGGACGGGCTGTTGTGCGTCTCAGCCTTGATCGAGATGTGGTTCTCGTCGTCGAAGCGGATCACGCCGGCGTTGTCCACGAACACGCTCACAAGATCAGGCCGCTTGGGGCGCAACTCCTCGGTGGCGCGGCGCACGAAGCTCTTGTACAAGGACTTGATGGTCTCCTTGTGTTCGCCGTCGACGTACTCGATGGTGGCGGCAAAGAGCTTGTGCTTGCAGTGCTCGCTCCAGGTCTGGGCGATCACCTCGAGCTCCACGTCGGTGGGCTCGATGGGCAGCCCGATGGCCTTGCGCTTGGCTTGGACTTCGGAGTTGTCGTAGTGCTCCTTGACGCAGCGCATCTCCTCGACGGTGAGCGCCAGGGTGCGGGCCTTCGAGAGGGCAAGCAGAGCCTCGTCGGTCTTCGGGAGTTCGATGGTCTCGACCACGGGAGTGTGGCTGGAGAGCACGGCGCGGGAGCGGGCGGCAAAGCGCTCGCCTGCCTTCCACTGGACGGCGGTGCGGACTTCGCAGTCCTCGATCAGGGCGTTGTGAAGCGATGCGGCGGCGGCATCCGCCTGGTCGGGGGAGATGCCTTGGATCAGCACCTGGAGGGAGGCGAAGACCTTGCCGGTGAAGGGGCGTCCGAGCAGTTCGGAAAGTCCCTCGGCGGAGGAGTGGCCCACGTTGTCGGTGACGCCGGGCTTGAAGCCGATCTCGAAGGCCAGCTCGAAGCCGGGCAGGACCGTCTCGACCAGGCTTGCGTCGATGGCGCAGACCTCGGAGATGGGGTCGGCAAAGAGCTTGGCGGCGGCGCGGGCAAGCTCGGAAGCCTCGATGTCGCCTTCCAGCGTGAAGACGCGCACGGTGCGCACCTCCTGCACGGGCAGACCGGCATCCTGCGTGAGCTGCAGGGAGAGACGACGGGCCAGGGAGTCCAGGAGTCCGGGCTTGAGGGCGACTTCGATGCGATGGAGCGTACTCATGGGCGGCAAATGTACTTCCCCGGAGCCGATGCCGTCTTCAATGCAAGAGTGCCAGGCATTTTCGCTTTCCTTGCCTGAATCGATCTGCAATAGGCATATTCATAGGATCAATGGAAGACATTCTGTTCACTCTCGGTGTTTTGGCTGGACTGACGGCGCTCAGTGCCCTTTTTGTAATCTCAGAGATGGCCATGGCCACGGCGCGGCGCAGTCGTTTGCAGGTGCGGGCGGAAGACGGGGACGCGGGCTCCAAGGCCGCGCTGGAGCTCCAGGACAACCCCAATCGCTTCCTGAGTACGGTCCAGATCTTCATCACCCTGCTGGGGACCTTGATCGCGGCGTGGTCCGGGCCGCGTTTGGAGGTTCCGCTCCAGGCATGGCTGGGGCCTTGGTTTGGCGAGGGTGGGGGAACGGTCGCCTTCATCGTGGTGGTCGGTGCCATCACTTATGTCCAGTTGGTGCTGGCGGAACTCGTGCCCAAGCGTTTGGCGTTGCAATCGGCAGAGACCATCGCCTCCTTCTTGGCACGCCCCATGGTGCTCATCTCCCAGATCGCGCGGCCCTTGGTGCTCCTGCTTTCCTTTTCCACCGAGGCCATTCTGTGGGTGCTGCGCCGTCGTGGCGTGAACGAGGAGCAGGTCACCACCGAGGACATCCGGCAGATGGTGAGGGAAGGGGCTGAGGACGGGACGGTCCAGGCCCACGAGGAGCGCATCATCGAGTCGGTTTTCCGCTTGGGCGAGCGCAAGGTGCGGCAAGTGCGCACCCCGCGCACCGATGTCACCGGGCTGGATCTCTTGCGTCCGGTCTCGGAACAGCTCACCAAGATCCTGGAAAACGGCTATTCCCGCCTGCCCGCCTACGAAGGGGATCTCGATCACTTGATCGGCATCCTGATGGTCAAGGACCTCCTGCGCATCCCGTTGGACGGAGATGTGCGCTCGCTCTTGCGCCCCACGGTGTTCGTCCACGAGGGCAGTCCTGCGGTGCTGGTGCTCAAGCGGATGCAGCGCGAGAAGATCCACATGGCCGTGGTGATCGACGAGCACGGAGCCTTTGAAGGCGTGGTTTCGCTCGAGGACCTGCTGGAAGAGATCGTGGGTGAGATCGAGGACGAATACGACGAGAATGGACCGGAACTGGTCAAGAGCGGCAAGAATGAATGGACGGTGGAAGGTGGCATGCCTCCGGACCGTTTGCGCGAGGTCCTGGAGCGGCGCGAACCCTTCCCCGGCGAGGACGAGGGGCATTACGACACGGTCGCGGGCTTTGTCCTGGAGCGGATGGGCAGGATCCCCATGCCCGGTGACCGCTTGGCTTGGGAAGACCTGGAGATCGAGATCACCCGCATGGATGCGCTGCGCATCGAGATGCTGCGGATCCGACGCATCGAATAGCCCGATGCCGTTCCCGGATGCTCATCGCCATGGCCAGCCGCTTGCGGGAACCTGTGCCTTGGTTTCCTGCAGCCTTGGGAAACATGAGTCCACCCCGTCCGGTGCTTGGTCGCTGGGGGTGCATCCTTGGCATTTGCTGGAAGAACCGTTGGCACCAAGGCTTGAAGAGTTGGGAAGCATGCTCGAGCATCGCGAGGGATCGCGTCTCGTGGCGATCGGCGAATGCGGGCTGGATCGGGCCGTACCGGTGCCATGGGAGCTTCAGTTGCAGGCTTTTCGGGCTCAGATCCGGTTGGCCAGCACGCACTCGCTTCCGCTCGTGTTGCATGTCGTGAGGGCCTTTCCCGAGGTTCTCAAGGAGCACCGCGATGCGAAGACTCCGTGGCTTGTCCATGGATTTCGCGGGGGACCAGCGCTTGCCTTGGACCTTTGGCGGCATGGGATCCGGATGTCGTTCGGACCTTCGCTTCTGGAATCGACAAAACAGCAGGCCGCCTTTCGAGCGCTTCCTGCGGCCGCCATTTTGCTGGAAAGCGATGAGATGGCGGTCGACATGGCGGATTTCTACACCAGGGCCGCGGCCCTTTGCGGGCTCGACCCCTTGGAACTGGTCGATCGCGTCCGGGCCAATCTTCGATCCTGCGGCATCGAACTGGAATAGCCGCGCTTTGCCGGAGCCGGGATCGGGGGATGTCCATGGCGCCTGGATTGTGGATACGAAAAAGGCCATTCGCACGGCGGATGGCCTCTTGTCAGGATTTGACGGATTTCGTCAGAAACCAGGGATGCCAGGCATGCGAAAGCCTTCCATCATGGCCGCGCTCTGCTGATCGGCCTTTTCCTTGGCGTTGCGGAAGGCGGTCAGCACGAGATCTTCCAAGAGCTCCACGTCTTCCGGATCGACCACGGACTTGTCGATCGAGATCGAGCGCAGTTCGCCCTTTCCGGTCAGAACCAGCTTGACCTTGCCAGATCCGGAGACGCCCTCGTAATCGGTGCGCTCCATCTCTTCCTTGGCAGACATCATCTTGGTCTGCATCTTCTGCATCTGCTTCATCATGGCTTGCATGTTCATCGGGATTCCTTATTCGCTTTGCGGCACGGCGTTGAACCCTTGCGCCACGGACATGAGGACTGGGTCTGCTTCCACCGCGCGGGCGAAGGTAGGCGAGGCTCCCTCCAACGCGGAAGGGATTTGGGTTGCGGAGGCGGTCTGGGCTGTCGGAGCAGGTCGGGAGGCTTGCGCTTGGGGCGCAGTGGTCACGACGGCAGGGATGCCGGTCCGGGGGGATGCGGCCGGGGAGCCTCCTTGGAGCAGGGCGCGCAAGTCGGACATCTTGTCCAGGGCGGCCATGCGGGCGGCCAACAGCTCAAGCAGCAGGCGCGGATTGTGGGCATCCCGGATCTGCAGGGCGGCATCGGAGATGAGGCGGGACCAGCGCAGCAGGTCGCCTTCGGAGATGCTGGCCGTGGAAACCCGCAAGGCCTCGCGCTTTTCCGGCATCAAGGCAAGGGATGCCTCGGGAAGACCTTCCAAACGTGAGAAGAGGACGTTGCGCAGGAATTCCCCGAAGCCTCGGAGGTACTCCAGCGGTTCGATCCCGCGCTCCAAGGCCGCGTGGATCTCCGCGATGGCTGCCGGGGTGCTGCCGGCGACAAGGGCGTTCAGGAGACGCTCATGGGAGGAGTGATCGGGCACGCCCAGGATGAAACGCGCTCCTTCAGCGGTCAGGGGCGAGCCGCAATAGGCCCAGACCTGATCGAAAAGCGACAGTCCATCGCGCATCGAGCCGTCGGCGCGGATGGCGATGATCTCCAAGGCTTCCAGCTCGTACTGGATGACTTCGGCATCGCAGATGGCCTTGAGCCGTCCAGCCACCTGGGTGGGGGACAGGCGTCGGAAGTCGTAGCGCTGCACGCGCGAGAGGATGGTCTGCGGGACCTTGTGAACTTCGGTGGTGGCCAGGATGAAGACCACATGCGGCGGCGGCTCTTCCAAGGTCTTCAGAAGCGCGTTGAACGCGGCCTTGGAGAGCATGTGCACCTCGTCCAGGATCACCACGCGGTAGCTGCCGTGGCTTGCGGCGTAGCGCAGCTGTTCCCGGAGTTCGCGCACATCGTCCACACCGGTGTGGCTGGCTGCGTCGATTTCCAGGACGTCCATGCTGGAGCCGCGGGCGATCTCGATGCAGGTCTCGCACTTGCCGCACGGCCGGATCATGGGATCGGGATCGGAGCAGTTGAGCATGCGGGCCAAGATGCGCGCGGAGGTGGTCTTGCCGACGCCACGGGTGCCGGTGAACAGGAAGGCATGGGCGAGCTGACCGCGAACCAAGGCGTTGCGCAAGGTCTGGGCGACATGCTCCTGGCCGATCATATCCTCGAATCGACCAGGGCGCCAGCGGCGCGCCGTCGCTTGAAAGCTCAAGCTTGCCCTCCTGTGGGGCGGATGCGCAGTCGAACCGTCACTTCATTGCCTTTCTCATTGTATTCCAGCTCGTCGAAGGAGTGTCGTGCCATCAGCACGCCGCGCCCGTGACGCGCCTGGATTCCTTCCGAATCGAGCGGGTCCGGCATGTTACGCCAGTCGAACCCCTTGCCCTCATCGCAAATCCGGTAGGTGATCCATCCGGTCTGGCTGTCGATCCCGCACTCGATGGAAACCTTTCGCGAGACCCATGGCTCGGTCTTTGCCTTGTCGATGGCAAGCCGATAAAAGTAGCTCCCCGAAAGGGCTTGATGCTTTTCCTGATAGTCGATCTCGAGATTCCCGTGCTCGATGGCGTTGTTGAGCAGTTCCACCAATCCCAGGATCACATGGTTGCGGCGGGGATCGACGGGGGAGATGGTGACGTCCACAAGGCTCTTGGCAAGCGGCGTGACCAGATCGAAATCGTTGGGGATCTCGACGCGGCGGGTGTCGCGCAAGGAATGGGTGGCATCGTAGCGCTCGGCCACCGAAGCCAGCAGGTTGCCCACGGAAAAGATCACTTCCTCCGGGTGCAAAGGGCGGCGCAGGCAGGCGTGGGCCCCAAGGCGCAAAGCCTCGACAGCGATTTCCCTTTGTTCGTCGCAGACGATGGCAAGGAACGGCATTCCCGGTCGCAAGGTGAGGCACGTGCGGATGCTGGAGGTCGCGGTGGGGATCATGCTGAAATCAAGGACCGCCGCCGTCACGCTTTCCATTCGCAACGCGCTACGCAGATCGCTTTCGCTGTGGATACGGACGGTCGAGTGGCCGAATTCAACCACGGCTTGCTGTACGCATTCTGCCTCTTCAGCGTCCTGAATCATCAGGACGACAGTGCGCGCGATGTACTCGCTATCCAGCATTGGTGTGGAATGCATCCTTTAAATATGCGCATCCGCAAGCGGCGGATGCACGCGAAAAATCATGGAAGGGTGCAGATTTTGTGCGCTGGCAGAGCTCACTTCGATTGGGCACTTGATTTCCAGCCTTTCAGGAAATCCGCCCAGACGCCTCGGGCCCAAGCGGTTTCAGCGGAGGTCTTGCCGCGCTGTCCTGTCGCTTGGCTGTCTTGCCGAAAAATCACCTTTCCAGTCTGGCATTCCAGCAAGGTGAAGCTGGAGCGGTCGCTGAAGCTTGCACTCGAGTCCCGCTGGGCACGTGTGCCACCTCGCCGGATCAGGAGCAGATGACTTTTGCCGAAGCTGGTCCCGATCGCCTTGGCAAGGACCTTGGCTTGGCCGTCGGGTGTCGGCAAGGTGAGAGATCCAAGCACGGGCAGGGGAGCTGGCAAGCTCTTGGTCTTGGGGCTTGAGCTGTCGATGGCCTCCCAAGGTACGGAAGGAAATGCCGATTCCATCACCTCTTCCGCTTGTTCCAAAAGAGCAAAAGCAGACTGGTCGTAATCTGGAGAATCCAAATAGATGCCAATTGCTGAGATCTTTTCTTTCTGACTATTTTCTGCGTAAATTGCTGAGGATGCAATGATAGAGGCGATAGCGAGAGCTTTTCTGATCATGATTACTTGACTCCTTTTTAGAATTCTGGACTTGTGGTTAGGAAATAGGTTGTTCCGGTTCGACCATTTGCCATCTGCAAGCGGAAGAAGAAGCTGCTCTCGGAGCGGACGCGAAGTCCGATCCCCCAGCCGGGAGCAAAGCCTTGGTAGGAAATTTCCCAAGGCAGACTCGCGGCTTGGACGGCCTCGACAAAGAGGGAGCCATCCAGATATTTCCAAATGGGCCAGCGATACTCGGCCCCAGCCCCGACTTGGGTGAGCGCATTCAGTCGGGTGTCATAAGCCCGGGCCGGCGCATTGCCTCCCAAGGTCGGGAAAAAGAACCAAGGGGCGGGTTCCATCCCGTGCTCCCAACCTTGGAGCAATTTCCAATACAGGGCCAGGACGCGCCGTTCCGTCAGGCGTTGCCACAGGGTGGATGGATCCATGGCGCTCAAGAGGGCGCCAGGGTCCATGTCCAGGTAGGGCTGAAGATCAGAGCGGCGAAAGACGTACTTCTCCTTGCCCAGCAGGAAATAACGGGTCCCGAAGCCGGTGAAGGTCATCATGGCCGCGCCCTCTTCGGTGAGGTTCTCATTCAAGCCGAAGTACCAGACGCCGCCTCGGGTGGGCGTCCCTTGGTGGTCCTGGTCCGAACGACTGATTCCGCCACCAAGGCCGATCGTGCGCGTGAGCCCATCCGTGCCTCGGGAGTTGGCTGAGACCCAATCGACCTTTCCGGGGGGGATCCGATCCGAGAGCCGGACCGGAAGTCCATCACGCCGCATGGTCAATTGGAGCGACCCGCCGGCGCCGATCTTGTTTGCAAGGCCTTTCCCCAAGCCCAGATCCAGTTGTTGGCGTGTTTCGGACACGTAGCCGACCGGGACGCGCCCAGGTCCCAAGGTGGATGTCCCTGGCACCCAAATCGGGGCCCCAGGCGTTTCGTAGTACACGTAAGAAGCGCTGGTCGAGTATTCGGGAATCAGTTTGCCGGTGTTCCCGGAAAGCCACACTCCCCATTCCTGGGAGGGGGACCAGCGCACGGCCATGTCGCTGTTCCAATCGGGAGCCCATGTGTGGCGAAAGCGAAGACCGGCTTTGGAGGAGCTGTTGCCCGTGAGGGTCGCGACCGGGTAGAGCATCGTCGAGCCCCCCTTCTCTCCCAGTCGCATCAGGGCGTTGCCCCGTTCGATCAGGGCGGAGGAGTCCGCGTACTGGATCATGGGTTTGAGCGGGTAGCTGGCGATCCGGAAGGTCGGGCGAACCACGAGGTCGATGGGCTTGAAGGCCCAAGTCAGGATCTGGTGAGGATAGTTTTCGATCTCGCCCGGCCACCGTTTGGGGAGCGAATCCCCTGCAGGCAGGACCAGCCAACGGCGGTTGCGAGGAATCACCGTGTCCGGAGCCGCCGCCAAAGGAGGGGACAGCAATGGCCGGCCATCCCACGTGGCGGGAAGGCTGTCGGCGGAGCTTGCGATGAGTCCAAGCAAGGTCGGAAGAATCACTCTTCGAAAATTACCCCATCAGAGAGGGAAACACGGACGCATTTTTGACGATCGGAAGAACCTAGGCAAGAACGGGGGAGAATGGTCATGCGAACAAAATGGATGACTCTGCTGGTTGCGGGAGCTTTCGGGCTGTGGGGATGCGGTCAGGATGCCGCCACCTCGGCCGAGGTCACGGCCTCTTCGGGACTTCATTTCAAGCGGGTGAGCCCTGCATCCCTCTCGGTTCCGGCCACCACGGACAGCGTGCTCTTGGCTTGGGTTCACGACACCCTCGTCGGTCCTCAGGTGGCTGTCATCAACGACACCTTGCCGGTCTCGGCCAATTCGATCCTGCCCGCCTCCCTGAGCGCCAAGGTGGGGCTTGCCGTCGGAGCCAACCGCTTCGTGCTCAAGCTCACCGACGGGACGGGGATCTGGTACGACACCGTCACGGTGGTTCGTGGCGAATTGCCGACCGCGCCTTCCGTCTCCTTGTTGACGCCACGATTCGATACGGCCCATGTCTGGGAAGATTCCTCGGTCACGGTGCGCTGGAAGCTTTCCGGGACACCGTTGGCGAGTGTGACCTTTGCCGGGCAGTCCCGCACGGATGTCTCCGATTCCCTGGTCTTCAAGGTCGTGATGCGCCCGGGTCCCGATACTCTTCTTTTGTCCGGCACGGACGCCTTCGGGCGGATGGTCAAGGATACCGTATTCGTCAAGCGGGGCTATTTCCAAGGGTTGACCGATTCCTTGGCAAACCTTGTCGTGGGGAAGTGGCGTGCCGATACCGCCATGGCCGTTCCTCAATCGATGCGGGATTCCTTGGCCAATTCGCCCGCCTACGCCGGAGTGAAGATCACCCTGGACAGCGCCCAGGCGATCCGCTACACGATGGCCATGAACGCCAACTACAGCTTCAGCTCCATCGCCGTGCTTCGCTTCAAGGCAACAGTGGATATGCAAACCATTTTGCTTGCGGACGAATGGGTGGATTCCATCTACAGTGAAAGCGGAACCTGGAAGGTGATCGGCGATTCCATTGAGATCCGACGCTCCAGCTGCAGCAAGGCGCTCAGTCCGTACGTTCGAGTGGTGAACGGGATGTACCTGTTCGACGAGGACACGACCACCCACGGCCTTGCGGTGACCAACAGCCGTGACAACGTGTGCGCTCCGGAGATTTCCCGGACTCGCATCGCGTTGGAAGGTCAAGCCTGGCCCATCACGGTGTCCGGGCTGTTGCCGGGTCAGGATGTCACCATGCGGTTCGTGCGGGAACGATGATCGCTGGACTCCTTGCCTGCCTGTCGGCGCTTCACGGGTTGGACCTGAAGCCCTTTGATCTTGATGCGGGAATTTCCGAGGGCTACAACCATTACGAGGCCGCCGATCTCAACAAGGTGATGGTGCTCCTGGAGCAGACCACCCGCGAGGCCAGTGGCTTCAATCACTACAACGTGACCGGGTTCGACGGGCATCCTGCGACCCAAGCCTGGCTCGGGATGACCAAGGGAGATTGGCGTTTCGGGCTTGAGATGGAATTCTGGACCGAGACCTTTGCGCAGAAGGACGTTCCCTTCGACGCCGAAAACCCCGATCGCAAGGTGCGGATCACTTGCGCCGATCTCTACGCGGCGGCCGATACGCTTTCCACCCGGGCAGGCTGTCTGGACGCCCAGGAAACCTTCCGGTTCATCCCGATCACCCTGCAAGTCGCCTGGATGCCCAAATGGAAGTCTTGGCTTCGCAGCGGGGCCGGGTACGGTTTCGGGGTATTGGCCGGGGATGCCTCCTTGAATCTGCACACGGTCTATCTGGGTCCGGGGAGCGCCAAGCCCGACAGGATCTCGCTTGAGATCGTGCCGACCCCGCTGGTTGCCTTTGTTCACAAGGCGTGGGTGAGCACGGAAGTCCTGCCCTTGTCCTGGCTTGGTTTCGAGATGCGCGGCGGCTGGCGGTACACCAAGCTCGGTGGCTTGGAAATCGACAAGCGCGAGGGTGAATCGCGCGTGCTCGACCTCATCTTCGACAATCCCAAGGCGGGCGATCGCCTCTATGTGCGCAATCCCAGCGGCTATCCCGAACAGACCACCCTGTTCATCGGAACTCCCGGTGAAGCCAAGGCCCAGAGCAGGTATGACTTCCATCAAGTCACCGGTGACTTCAGTGGCTGGTTCGTCTCGCTGGGCGTCAATTTCCATTGGGGGATCGAATGAGGATTCCGGCCCTTTGTCTTGTGCTTTTGGGGCTCGGAGGCTGCACTCGCCTCGAGCCGGACATCATCGGGCAGGCCGGAAGCGGTTCGGGCGTCGGCTCGGACGCCTCGGCCAGTCCGGATACGGTGCTGGTGGCGACCTACAACCTTTCGATCGGATACGAGGTGGAGAGTCTGATCGCCTCCGACCTCACCAACGACACGGTCGCTTGGCACCAGGCCAGTCGGATCCTCGACCAGTACATCGCCTCCCGACCGCTGGGGCGGGTGCGTGCGGCGGCCGAGGCGATCGCCCGGCATTGCCCCGACCTCGTGGGCTTGCAGGAGACCGAGAACTTGCGGGTGACATCGGGGCGCACGGATGTGCCCACCGTTCCTTTCTTGGATTCCCTGCTTTCCTGGCTTGCGGCGCATCCGGGGGATTGTTCGCGCCGCTACGCGGTCCTGCGTTCCCCGTTGAACGTCACCGGCCGATCCCTTTCAAGGTCGGATCGTCCGGACGTGGCCCCCTTGGGGCTGCATTTCGAGGAAGGCAATGCCATCCTCTACGATGCCGGCCAGTGGTCGGTGACGGATTCCTCGACCATCATGTTCGACGACCTGCTGCGCACCGAACTTCTGGGAAAGCTGATGTCCAGCGAACGGGCGGTCCAGTACGGGCGCTTGGTCCACCAGCGCCCCGACGGACGGCGCTTTGCCTACCAGGTGTGGAACAGTCATCTTGAGGTGCTTTCCAGCACGCGCAAGAACCAAGCCGCCGAGATGCAGATCATCATGAGCAATCGCCGGGACTGGAGTGCGGGTCAGATCCTGCTGGGGGATCTCAACGATTCCGCCTTTTCCAGCACGCTCAGGATCTTCACCGGCAACGGCTGGTCGGACGCATGGCTCTTGGATCCTGGAAGCCAAGCGGGGATCACCTGCTGCGCTTCGAGCGGATGGCTGAACAAGGTGACCAGCCCCACGGGGGGCAAGACCCGCCGCATCGACTACATCCTTTCCCAAGGAGCGGACACCGCCTTTTCCACGGCGATCGCGCTGGACTCCTTCGTGACCGTGGATTCGGGGAATGTCGTTTTCCCCTCCGATCACGCCATGGTGCTTGCGAAATTGCGTTTTCGCGTGAAGGTGCCCTGACCTCTTTGCGGTAGTTTACAGGCTAAAAAAGAGGGTGTTCCAGGATGCCCTCTGCTTGGAGGGTCAGAACCTGAGCAAGGGTCGGCATGGTCCCGACACGGTTGGCTCATTCTCCCGACAATTCACCAAAAGAGCAATACAATCGCCTTGATCAAGCGCCGCGCCAATTTGGAAATGAATTTGAAAACCCGATTCTTTCCAATCATTGACATTAGAGAATGTCTTTGATGAGAATGTTCAGCGCATTGATCGAAATGTGGATTTCCGTGAGCGAGACGCACAGCGATCCGATCAGAAGGACCTGACTGACTCCGAAAAGGGCATGGGCCAGCCACAGCCACTTGAGGTACAGGAACAGCATGGTGCCGGCGCTGCCGACGAAGGCAAGCAGCCCAAGCCATTGCATCCAGCGGATCAGCCGCAGCCGGATGGAGATGTTCTGCAACTGGGCGAAGGTGTCCGGAGTGGGATTCTTCAGGTATTCCGAGTGCAGGGAGCGCACGAGGTTGGCTAGGGTGAGAAAGCGCCCGTTGTACGAGAGGAACAGCAGGGAAATCGCCGGAAACAGCATGGCCGGTGTCGTGAGTGTCAGTTCCATCCGGCGAAGATAGCTTCAGCGGCGCAGATTGATGGGCATGTCCGAGGTTTCAAGAAGTTCGCGGGCCTGGTCGGCAGGGAGGGGCTTGGCGAACAGGTAGCCTTGGCCGTACTCGCAGCCGATCTCGCGCAGGAACTCCACCTGTTGAGTGGTCTCCACGCCCTCGGCCACGACATCCATGGAGAGGGCCTGGGCCAGAAAGGAGATGGTCTTGAGGATCGCCTCGCCGGGACCCGGTTGGGCGATGCGCATGACGAAGGCACGATCGATCTTCAGCGTGTCCAAGGGCATCTTGGAGAGGTAGGAGAGCGATGAATACCCGGTGCCGAAATCGTCCATGGCCAGCCGGATTCCCGCGCCCCGCAGGCGTTGGAGGATCTCCAGCGCCTTGTCGAGGTTGTGCATCACGGCGCTTTCGGTGATCTCCAGCTTCAGGCGATCGGCGGGGAACCGCAGTTCCTCGAGGACGGAGATCAACTGGTCGGCCAGGTTGGCATGCCGGAACTGGTGCAAGGAGAGGTTCACGCTCAGGAAGACTTCCCGGGCCCGGGGGTTGTCCCGTCCCCATTCCAGCAAGGCGCGGCATGACTTGGTGAGCACGGCCAGTCCGATCGGGTGGATCAGTCCGGATTCCTCGGCCAGCGGGATGAATTCCGCCGGGGCGACAAGTCCCTTGAGCGGATGCTTCCAGCGGACCAAGGCCTCGAACCCGGCCACTTCCAAGGTCGAAAGGGAGACGATGGGCTGGAAATAGGGAACGAACTGGTCCTCCTCGACGCCACGGCGCAGGTCGGACTCCATCTTGCGCATTCCCACCAGGAGATCGCGGTAGTTGGAATAGAAGACTTCCTGCTGGTCGTGTCCGAGGCTGCGCGCCTTGGCAAGGGCCGCGCGGGCATCCTCCAGGATCTCCTCCGGATCGGATTGCTTCTGGATGTCCGGGCGGTGGATGCCGACGCAGCAGGAAAGGTCGATGCGCTCCTGATCGACGATCAGCGGCTCGCTCATCTTCCGGCGCAGGTGGGCGGCGAACTCCTCCGCCTCCTGGAGGTTCGAGGTCTGCTCGATGAGCAGGGCGAATTCACTGGCACCGATGTGTGATGCCGTATCCCCGGGCCTTTGGATCGCTTCGAGGCGGTCGGCGATCTGGCCCAGCAGATCGTCCAGGAACCGTGGGCTGTGGCTTTCGGACAGGCCGCGCCAGCGGTCCATGGAAATCGACAGGACGGCAAATTGCGAGTTCTGGTCCTTGCGCAGCACCAGCTGGCGCAGTCGATCCAAGAACAGGAGACGATTGGGAAGTCCGGTCGCCGCGTCGAAGAAGGAATTGTGCAGGAGCTTCTCCTCGGCTTCCTTGCGCCGGGAGATGTCCTGGATCGATCCTTCGTATCCGATCACGGTGCCGTCGTTGCGTCGCAGGACGCGGGCGTTTTCGCTGACCCAGGTGGCCTTGCCATCCTTGCGCCACATCTGGGACTCGAATTCGGTGACCCGACCATGCGTCAGGACCAGTTGCACGAACTCGTTGCGGCGACGGGGGTCGGTGTAGAGGTCGCGCCCGGCATCCCGGACGTTTTCCATCAGTTCCTGGGGTGTGGCATAGCCCAAGATGCGCGCCAAGGCGGAGTTGGCGTTGACCAGGCGTCCATCCGGGGAGGACTGGAAGATGCCTTCGACCGCGTTCTCGAAGATGCTGCGGTAGCGACGGTCGGCCTCGCGGGCTTCTTCATCGTACAGGCGCTCACGGGTGATGTCCCGGGTGTGGACCAGGATTCCCTGGACACCGGGCTGGGAGAGCAGGTTCTTGAACTTGCTCTCGGTCCAGATCACGGCGCCGTCGCGACGTTTCATCCGGCAGACCAGATCAAGGCTCGAGCCGACTTCCCGGGAGATGGCCTCGATCATGTTCGCCACCCGGGGATAATCCTCGGGCCACACGCAATCGGTGAAGCGCCGTCCGATGGCCGAATTGGCGGGCATGTTCAGCAGGCGCTCGGTCGAGCCGCTCTGGTACAGGATCGTGCCTTCCTCGTCCAGGATGGAGATCATCTCGGAGGAGTTCTCGATCATCTCCTGCAGCAACGGATCGATTTCCCCTTGGGAACGGGCCGCATGCTCGGTTTCGATCAGGGTCAGGCTGATGACGACGGAAAGGATGCTGCCATCCCTGTCCACGACGGGCTGATAGAAGACGCGAAAGAGAAGGGGTTGGTTTTCCTGGATGTCCAAAGGCATGATGCTGGACACCAGCATGCCCGAGAAGGCCTGTTGGAGATGGGTGCGGAACGGACCGAGAAGCGACTGCGGAAGGACATCGGCGATCAGGGTCCCGGCAGGCAGAGAATGGCCCCAAGCGCGCTGCGAAAGCAGTCGGGTGGCCTCGTTGCAGCCTGTGATCATGCCATCCTGATTGAGCACGACAACCGGACCGTTGGAGATCCGCGCTTTGGTGCTGGCAGGATTGATATGCCAGGATGCGTATTCGATGTACATCTGTTATGATCTTACCAAAGAATGCGGCAACTCCGCAAGCTTGGCCAACATAAGAATCGAATGAGTGTCATTGCGCAGGAATTGGACAACAAAAAGGATCAGGGCAGGTATTCCCAGACGACGATTCCTTTGAATTTGGCCTTGGATTCCAGATAGAGACTGGCCGGTTCCTGCTTGACGGTTCCGGTTTGGCTGGCGTGTCGCAGCCCAATCCCATCGGGTCCCGGCATGAGAAAGCCGGTATGCAACAGGAAGATGGAGGGAACCTTCCCCACCAGGCCCACGCCGTGGATGCGGGTGAGATTCTTCCCGTTGCGCAGCCATTCGATGGCGCGGTCCCGGGGAAGGTAGCGCAGGGTCAGGTTGGAGTCCTTCCTGGCGATGCCATGGGCCGCGAAAAAAGCCTTCAAACCCAAGGTGCGGGTCTCCTCGACGGAACCGGGAAGGTTCAGCAGGCGCACCCGCGAGGCGTTCGAGGAGAACCATCCGCATTCCATCCAGTGGTTGCGGGTTTCCCAACGGACCTTCGCCTTTTCATAGCGGATCGAGTCCAGGATGCGTCGGAACGAGGCGGTATCCTGACTGCGTGCGAAGGCCTCGGACTGTTCGATGAAGGTCACGCAATCCAAGGAGTCCAGGCGCACCCGGGGTTTGGCTTCTCCCAGGGATGCATCCCCTTCTCCCATCGGGCCCAGCAGGTAGGGGCGCCCCATCAGCATCCGGCTGGCGGCGTCCATCCGCTGGTGCACCGTGCCTTGGGGCAGGGCGGAAAGGATTGGAGTCACCGGGTCCGAGGAAAGCAGGGCGCAGGCAAGAAGCAGGAAGGTCATCCGAATACCGTCAATCCGATGAGGGTCAGGGAAAGCAAGGAGAGAATCACCGTGGTGGTCCAGCCGATGATCGAGGTGACGGGACCGTTCACATGGGCCCCCATGACCTCGCGCTTGCCGGAAAGGAGCATCATGCCAAGGAGCACCAAGGGGAGCAAAAGACCGTTGAGCACCTGGGTCAAGATCGTGATGCGCACCAAGGGGATGCCGGGGATCATGATCACCAAGGCCCCCAGGCCCAGGATCGCCGTGAACAGGGTGTAGAACTGCGGGGCTTCCTTCCAGCTCTTGTCGATGCCGGCCTCGAAGCCGAAGGCCTCGCAGATGTAGAAGCTGGAGGCCACCGGCAGGATGCAGGCGGAGAAGAACGAGGCGACGAAAAGCCCCAGCGAGAAGATCAGGGAGGCGAACCGTCCGGCCAGCGGCTCGAGAGCCCGTGCGGCATCGGCGGCCTTCTCGATATGGATGCCATGGACATGCAGGGTGGATCCGCAGGCGACCATGATGAAGAAGGCGACGACGACCGTGAGCAGGCATCCGAAGGTCACGTCGATCAGCGTGAACTTGTAGTCCTTCATGGTCAGGCCTTTTTCGGTGACGGCGGATTGCATGTAGAACATCATCCACGGGGCGACCGTGGTGCCGATCAAGCCCACGACCAGCTCCACAGCGCCGCGATTCCAGTCGACCTTCGGATGCACCAGCGCCTTGCCGATCTCGTTCCAGTCGGGGTTGGCCATCAGTGCCGACACGACGTAGGAGAGCAGGAAGGTGGAGAAGATGAGGAAGAGCCGTTCAGCGCTCTTGTAGGTGCCCTTCACGACCACGAACCAGACCAGGGCCGCGACCAAGGGAACGGAGATGTACTTGGAGATGCCCAGGATCTCGCTTGAGCCTGCGATGCCTGCGAATTCCGTCGTGGTGTTGCCGACGTCCGCCACGAACAGCGCGGCGAACAGGAAGAAGGTGATCTTCACGCCGGCGTTCTCGCGGATGAGGTCCGCAAGGCCCTTGCCGGTGGCAAGACCCATGCGGGAGTTCATCTCCTGCACCGCGATCAGCACGAGAAAGGCGGGACCCAAGGTCCAGAGCATGTTGAAGCCATGCAAGCTTCCGGCCACCGAGTAGGTGGTGATGCCACCGGCGTCGTTGTCCACCGAGCCGGTCACGATGCCGGGGCCGATGACGGCAAGCAGGAGCGCGAGCTGCTTCCACAAGGTCTTGCGACGGTTCATCAGCCGGCCCTCCAACGGCGACGCGGCGCCTTGAGCATCTCGTACACGACGTCGTCCACCACCACGGCACCGATGAGCTTCTGGTCCGCATCGACCACCGGGACGGACAGCAGGCTGTACTTGCTGACCAGTTCCACGAGGTCGGGGATGGGCGCCGTGTCCAGCACCTTGTGAAGGCGACGGGATCCTTCGATCTCGGACAGCTTCTGGTCCAGCGAGGAGATCACAAGGCTGGGCAGGGGCACGATGGCGGTCAGGCGGTCCTGGTGGTCCACCACGAAGAGGGAGTAGATCGCCTCGGCATCGGGCTTCTGTTCGCGCAGGTCCTCCAGGACCCGGCCCACGGTGTCCTCGTCGCGGAAGCACAGGTATTCGGTGCTCATGAGCGAGCCCACGACGTTGTCGGGGTACTCCATCAGCTCGCGCACCTCGTCGGAGGCGGACTTCTCCATCTCCTCCAGGAGTTCCTCGGCGCGGTCCTCGCCGATCTCGTCCAGGATGTCGGCGACCTCGTCCGAAGGCATCTGCTCCAGGACGTCGGCGGCCAGTTCGACCGGGATGTCCCGCAGGATCTGGGCCTGGGCTTCCGGTTCCATCTCCTCGAGCACTTCGGCGGCGTGCTCGGCATCGAGCGATTGGAACAGGATGGCCTGGCTGTGGCTGTCCAGATCCTCGATCAGGTCGGCAAGGTCGGAAGGGTGCAGGGTCTTGAGATTGGCGGTATCGATGGAAAGCTTGAGGCCGTG
>JBDKGV010000012.1:0-25387 GCA_039798005.1 Fibrobacterota bacterium | reverse complement strand
ACGCCCCTGATCCAGCATTGATCACGTACGAAGCACTATGAACACGGCTTGCTGACATTCCGGGAGCCATTGCCATTGCTCTGATCGTCACATTAGACACAACTGAAATTTGACCAGTATAAACACTCGATGAAATCGTCGGGATGCTACCATCTGTGGTATAATAAATCGTCGCATTTGGGGACGTAGTGCTCAATGCTATCCTCTGGGCATTGGAAAATAATCCTCCTGAAGGATAGAAGGAAGGAAAAGATGCTGGATCTTTTACACACCTCACAGAAAAGCCAAGGGTTTTTGGATTATAAGCTCGGCCAATAGTTGTCAAACCATCAGAAATCGTGTAATACCAAGCATTTATGGCATCATTATCCGTTGCACTCCACAATGGCGCATATTTTCCCACCAAACTGAAGGTTTTTCCATCAAAGGAGCCACTGCCTAGGGACCGAAATCCAAAATCATCTGTCGCATTGCTACTCCAACCAACCGTTGACTTGAGTTTCCCCCCTGCCGTAGAAGTACCACCCACTGCACTTATCAAAGTATCCCATTCCCCATCACTCGGAACATGCCACCCCGTTGGGCATACCCCCTTTACTTCGCTAGGAATCTCTGCACTTGAAGGCGCACCGTTCATGGCCTCCTCCCAAGTGTACAAGCGACCGTACTTCGAGCAACTGTCGGTGCTATTGTTGTAGCACTTCCCCACGGAACCTCCACTCGAGTAGTTCAGATTCTCTGCCATCCACATCTGCCTACCAATTCCAATCGTCTTGTAGATCTGACCATCCCGGTCATCGACAAGCGTTCCGTAGATCATCACGGAATTCCATGGAATCGTCGAGATCCCTGCTTTCGGAGCACGCGTTACACGCATCGTGTCTTTACGCTCATTTCCCATGGAATCGCGCACAACCAAAACCACTTGAGCGTAATGACTGTCTAGCACAATCTCCCGTTTAAAGAGCCCTGCCGAATCGCTGATCGCCACTCCGTTGATCGTTACGGACATCTTCGGCTCCAGCCTCACCTTCCAGCGTGGCACGAATGTTTTGACAGAATCTGTCAACACCGTATCGTTCGGGGCATTCAGGATGACTGGGGCGTCCATGTCCTTCACCGGTTCGCGGGTGATCCAGACCGTATCGACAGCGGTGTTCCCTGCGCTGTCCACGGCAGCGAAGGCAAAATGATTGGCACCTTCCGCCAAGCTCACCGTCTTCGAATAGACTCCCTCCGCACCGTTCAAAAGAACGCCATCCAGACGAGCAACCAAGCCCAACTCATTCTTGATGGTCCAGTTCAACAACCATTGGTTCGTTGCATTGGGAACCGTCGTATCCCGAGGCGAGGACTGAAGCGTCGGTGCCACCACGTCGCTGCGGACAGCTTGCCGCGTCACCATCACCGTGTCGAGGCAATCATTGCCCGCGGTGTCCGTCACCTTCAGCAGATGACGCGTCACGCCTTCTGCCAGCATAACGGTACCGCGGATCGTGTCTCCGTGGATCACGGCGGCGACACCGTCCAAGGTTGCCGACAAGCCCGATTCGGAGGCGACGAGCCAATTCAGCGTCAGACCCGAGGTACTGCCGGGAACCAATGTGTCCACCGGTGAGGAAAGCAGAATTGGAGCAACAAAGTCGGGCCCGATAACCACCGGACGGCGTGTCACCCATACGGTATCAGATACCGCATTTGCGGCGCTGTCCCGCACCGTCAACACGATGCGGTTGGGACCCTCTTGGAGGGTCTGGCTCGCGTGGATCAAACCGTTTGTGCTGACCGGAAGGGCCACGCCATCAAGGTTTGCGGTGAGACCAGACTCCTTTTGCACGAACCAGTCGAGCTCGATCTGGCCTACCCCGGCCCTCACCACGCTGTCGGAGGGACCCGAAACCAATTTGGGCGGCTCCCTGTCCGCGAACTGTACCGGGACATCCACAGTCTGGCGCGTCACGCCCAAAGACAGGTCCTTGCCGACCACTCCGCTCTTGGTGCCACGCCAGAGGGTGTCGCCCTTTGCGTTCACTCCCGAGAACGTCAAGCTGTACCCCGATCCGGAAGCCAGCCCTTCAAAGTTGCACTTGTGGAGGGAAAAGGCCACCAGCGTATCCCGGTGGATCGAACCAGCGTCCAACCGGACCCGCACGTTCAAGGTCGAGTTGTACAACGCCGTGTCCGCGCCCTGCGCAAGCAACAATCGAGGCGCCAAGGTGATCTCATCGTTGGACGAGGCCGTGATGCGCTCCGTGGACTCCTCGCACGAACCAAGGAACAGGGGAAGGCAAATCGCCGGCAGCAGGGAAAGGAATCGAGAATTCACCAGGTCGCCTCCACGGTGGACTTGTTCGAGGTCGTGTTGGTGGTGCCTGTGGTGGCTGTCGCCGCCGGTTCGTCCTTTTGCGTCAGCAGAAGCACGGCTGCCGTGACGCCTGCCCCGACGGCAAGGCCGCCCGCAAGCCAGCAGGCGGTGCAGGTCTTGTCCTCAAGCTTCCGCTCGGGCGATGGCGCTTGCGTCACCGGGACCGGGAAGGCGCGAGGGCGACGGAAATCCTGCGACTTCTTGACGGAATCCGTCATCGGGTCCGGTGCCGCGACCGGGAGGATCCCCTTGCCTTCCATCTTGAAGTGCGCCACGATGCTCACGTGGTAGTCGTTGTCATCCCGCGGGACCAGAAGGACCTCGACCCGATCGACCCGTCGATTCAGGTCACGCCATGCCAGCGTCTCTTCCCGGACAAGCATCGAATTCTGAACCTCCGCCACCTGCAGGAACTTCTCCACCCGACCATAGCTCTGGGCCAATTGCGCGGTCATCCCGACCACATCGCGAGCGATGTCCTCGCTGGGCGTCCCTTGGCTGGGCACGATCTTCCGCCAGATCGCAATGGGTTCGCTTTCCTTCGCCGCCACCTTCACCGCCAACTCGCGAGCGATCGCGGCATCGAGGGCACTGCAGCCCGCCACGAACGCCTGTGACAAGTCGTCCGGGGACTCACGCCCCAAGGCATCGAGCTCCGCGTCGATCTGGGTCCGGTAACCTTCCAGCTTCGAACGGATCTCCTGCATGTCCCGCTGAATCCGGCCTTGCTGCAGACGGCAATTCTCCTCGATCATCCGCCCTTGCTCCGCCGCCTTGATCCGCTCGTTGCGCAGATCCTGCACGTAGTCCGGTGGAAGCGCATTGCGGAACCGCTCCAGATCCACCTCAAAGAGATCGTGGGCCCGCAAGGCGCTGTCTGAAAGTCCCTCGCTGACATCCAGCACCGTACCCGCGATCGTGCCACGCGTCACATCCTTGGTGCCCGTTTGGCCGTGTGCGAGCGGCCGCACCTGAACCTTGGCCAGATAGATGAACTTGCGCTGGCCGCGCAAGGGGTGGGAAAGCCATTCCTCCTCAAGCGACAATTCGCCGGAGCTTTCCATCAGGATCTGGTCCTTGATCAGTTGGGAATTCCGGATCTCCGTGGAAGAGCTCAGGAACACGCCCCGCAAGTCCGGGATCGCTTGGGCCGACAGCGCGGAAAATGCCCTGCCCTGGAGGAAACGCTTGGACTCCTTGTCCAAGGCCGGATGGGAGAGGATCACGGCATAGATCCCCTTGACCGCGACATTTTGCAGGCTCTGAACGGCATCCTGCCGGACCTTCGCCAAGCTCTCCTCCTTGCGATCCAAGGATTTGATCAAGTCGTTCACATCCGCCAGTCGAAGCATGGCGGCTTTTCTCTCCCGCAAGGCGACCAGCCTCGCTTGGGACGCCGCCACCGCGGAATCGCACTGCCGTTTTTCCAGCAGGACCTCCAGCTTGACCGAATCCAGCGCCTCCGGAGTGACCGTCTTCCATTGGGCATCCAGGCGTCTGGCCATCGAAGCGGCATCCAATTCCTCCGCCCGGAACAGCGTGGCCTGCTCCCTGTA
Source organism: Fibrobacterota bacterium (assembly GCA_039798005.1). Classification (GTDB taxonomy): domain Bacteria; phylum Fibrobacterota; class Fibrobacteria; order UBA5070; family UBA5070; genus JBDKGV01. Next base: position 21,466 of record JBDKGV010000012.1, on the reverse strand, counting down.
GCCCGCGTGAGCGACCCCGGCGACCAAGGGAAGAATTGACAGAATCTGTCTAACCATGAACGAGGCCTTTGGACTGCGGTGCGGGGAATGCTGGACCATTCACGCAAGCATAGGAAATCCCGGCCCACTCCCGCCTCAATCGCAGCGGGCATGGCATCATCATCAACCGCAGCGGATCCAGCCACCCGCTAAACGACGCAAAAAGACCATCCAAACAGTCCTTTGGGCGCACAGCGCACAAAGCCCCGAATCTCCGGGACGCAGGGCCTACGGTAAGCTCTCCCTGGCCACCATGCTGACTTGATCAGAGACCAAGGAGCGGAGTGTCTCCATTGGGGATCCAAGGGGTGGAACCCCTGGCGGTGGTTTCCAAAGGGCCACCGCAGGCCCTTTGGCCGGGTCTGGGCCGGAGGTCCAGAACATCGGACACGCAGTGCAAAATGAACCAAGTGCAGGGCGGAGCGCCTGCAAGTCACTCAAAGCCCGAGCGAAGCTCATCCGAACAACAGCCGCACGCCAGTACACAAACCAAAGCGTATGCCCCCCGCAAGGGGGAACGAATCAGGGCAGCTCGCCGCCCAACGCATCCTTCTGCAAACCCACCAGCGTGGCGATGCCGCCCAACGCCAAGTCCAGCAACGCGTCCAGCTCCTTGCGAGAGTAGGCCCCGTGCTCGGCAGTGCCCTGCACCTCGACCAAACGGTCGGCGTCGAAAGCCACCACGTTCATGTCGGTGCCGGCCTTGGAGTCTTCCTCGTAGTTGAGGTCCAGGACAGGGATGCCGTCCGAGACGCCCACCGAGACGGCCGCAAGCCAGCCCTTCAGGAGCGGGGATGTGATCCCTGCCTCGGCCTTGAGCTGACGCATGGCCAACGCCAAGGCGACGAAGCCACCGGTGATGGCCGCCGTGCGGGTGCCGCCGTCGGCCTCGATCACGTCGCAGTCCACGATGATCTGGCGCTCGCCCATGTTCTCGAGGTTGGTCGCGGCGCGCAGGGAGCGCCCGATCAGACGCTGGATCTCCTGGGTGCGGCCCGAGACGCCCTTGCGCTCGCGGTCCACGCGGGTGTTGGTGGAGCGGGGCATCAGCGAGTATTCCGCCGTGACCCAGCCCTTGCCCTGACCCTTGAGCCAACGGGGCACTTCCTTGTCAAGCGTTGCGTTGCACAGCACCCGCGTCTTGCCAAAGCGCACCAGCACCGAGCCTTCGGCTTGGCTGACGTATCCCAGCTCCATGGAGACGGGACGAAGGGAATCAGGAGTTCGGCTGTCAGCGCGCATTTTTTTTGGCCTTGGGTTCTCCCACCCAATCAGGGCAGGCGGGGTAGGATCCGATGATCGAAAGCTCCGAGGTCATCTCGGAGAGGTGTTCCAACGCCCGGGCGCAGCGCGGGTCGTCTTGACCGGCCCGCAGGTCGATGAAGAAGCGGTAGCGCCACGGGGAGCCGGGAATGGGTCGCGACTCGATGCGCGCCAAGTCCACGTCGCGCAAGGCAAATGCCCCCAAGGCACGAAAGAGCGAACCGGGTCCGGCCTTGTCGAGATCAAAAGCTAGGCTCGTCTTGAGAGGCACGCCAGCGGGCGGGACCTCCGGCTCCATCGAGGCGAGCAGAAAGCGCGTGAAGTTGTTGGGATTGTCCTCCATCCCTTCCTTCAGGATCTCCATGCCGTAGATCTCAGCGGCAAGCTTTGAGGCGATGGCGGCCACGCCATGCTCATGGTTGGTGGCCAAGTCCTTGGCGGCGCCCGCGGTGTCCCACCATGCTTGAGCCATGGCTCCGGGCAACTTCTTGGCGATGTTGCCGCGGCACTGGTGGAGTGCCTGCGGATGCGATCGCACCGTGTGGATGTCCTTGAGCTTCGTGCCTTTGGGAGCCATCAGGCAATGACGCACCTGCAGGATGGTCTCGGCCACCACATGGAAATGCCCTTGGGCAAAGACATCCCAGTTGTCTTGAAGGATGCCGGTTCCGGCCAGCGAATTTTCCACCGGCAGCAGGCCACGGTCGACACTGCCATCGCGCACCGCCTCCCAGACCGAGGCGAAGTCGGGCAGGGGAACGGCCTCGACCTCCAGACCCAAGAGCTTGCGGACGGCCTGTTCGCTGTAGGCACCGGGCTCGCCCTGGAACGCGACACGCAGGCGCTTCGGGGCCTTGGTCCTCTTGCGGGCGGTCACCGGCGCACCCCCACGGCCTTGCGGACCGCCTCCAGCGTGGGAAGCATGATGGCGCGAGCCTTCTCGGCGCCCTGTTTCAGGATGCGATCGACCTGCGCCTCGTCCTTGGCGAGCTCGTCGCGTCGGGCGCGGTAGGGTGCGAAATGCTCCAAGTAGGCCTGCACCAGTTCCTTCTTGGCGTGTCCCCAGCCGTATCCGCCCGCACGAAGCTTCGCGGCCATCTCGGCGGCGGCCTCGGGACTGGCGACATGCTTGTACCATGCGTACACCGGTGTGGAGTCGGGGTCCTTGGGCTCCTCCAGCGGCGTGGAGTCGGTGGCGATGGCCATGATCTTCTTCTTGACCTCGGCCGGATCCGCGAAGATCCCGAGCGTGTTGCCGTAGGACTTTGACATTTTCTGTCCATCCAAACCTTGGATCGTCGCGACGTCCTCGCCGATCTCGGCATCGGGCATCACGAGGATCTCGCCATGACGGTGGTTGAAGGCGCCCACGAGGTCGCGCGCGACCTCCACGTGCTGCTTCTGATCCCTGCCCACCGGGACCTTGTTCACGCCATAGGCCACGATGTCGGCGGCCATCAGGACGGGGTAGGCGAACAATCCGTGGTTCGCGCTGATGCCGTTGGCGACCTTGTCCTTGTAGGCATGGCAGCGTTCGAGCAATCCCACCGGCGTGAAGTTCGAGAGGTACCACGAGAACTCGCAGACCTCGGGAACGTCGGACTGGAGCCAGAACACGCTTTTGTCCGGGTCCATGCCCAAGGCCAGGATGTCGATGGCCATCTGCCTCGTCCAAGTCGCCATCTGCTCGCCGTCAAAGACGGAGGTCAGGCTGTGGAGGTTGGCGATGAAGCACAGCAGTTCGCCGCGTGACTGGGACTCCACCATGGGCCGGAGCATTCCCAGGTAGTTGCCGAAGTGGATTTCGCCCGAGGGCTTGATTCCGGAGAGAATTCGCATGAGACTCATCAAAATAGAACCGCCCCCGGGATTCCGGAGGCGGTGATCAATCGGACCTTTCAGACCGATCAGAATCAGCGCAGGAGAGCCATCACGCCCTGGGGCAGCTGGTTCGCCTGGGCCAGCATGCTCTGCGAGGACTGCGTGAGCACCTGGTTGCGGGAGAACTTGGTGGATTCCGTCGCGAAGTCCACGTCGCGGATGCGGCTCTCGGCGTCCGACAGGTTCGAGACCATGTTGCCGAGGTTGGCGATGGTCTTGTCCAAGCGATTCATCACCGAACCGATGTTGGAGCGAAGGCCGAGCACCTGGTTGAGCGACTCGTCGATCATGGACACCGATGCCTGGGCGTTGGCCTGGGTGTCCACCGAACCGACCTTGGCCGAATCGCCGATCGCCGCAAGGTCCAAGGTGGTGAACGAGATCGTCGAGGAGCTTGCCGATCCCGAAGCCGAAGCGCTCACCTGGAAGGTGAATTCACTGGCCTCGCCATTGATCAGCGGAATGCCGTTGTAGCTGGTGGCCTCGCCGATTCGGTTGATCTCCTCCGTCAGCTGGGTGAATTCCTGCTGGATGTACTCACGATCGGTGTCGCTGTAAGTTCCGTTGGAGGACTGGAGAGCAAGCTCACGCATGCGCTGCAGCGAGTTCACCACTTCCTGGGCGCCCGATTCCGCGATCTGCAGCATCGCCAAGCTGTCGTCCGAATTGCGCTGCGACATCTGCGAGCCACGGATCTGGGAGCGCAAGCCCTCCGACACGGAAAGGCCAGCGGCGTCGTCCGATGCACGGTTGATGCGCAGTCCGGTGGAGAGCTTCTCCAAGGACTTGGACATCAGGCGGCTGTTGGAGTCCATCTGGTTGGACGTGTTGATTGCATCGACGTTGTTGTAAATACGCATGGCGAATTTCCTCCGTGAAGACGTGATGAGATTGGGCCATCCTTGGCGATCTCTTGGGCGACACTTGGGTTCCAGTGCCTCTTCCTACCCATTATATCGGCACCTTTTTCCCTTGCCTTGAGCTGTTAATGCAGGTTTCTTCCCGGTTGCGGCACTTCCTGCCTGGCATCTTGCAATTTGACATTTTCCGTCATTCCATAGAATGTCACATTTTGTCAAATCATCGCAGCACATCTCAAGGCACGAAAAAGGCCGCATCCCGAATGGGCGCGGCCTTTTTCATTCCCTCTGTTCTTGAGAGAAATCAGCGCAGGAGAGCCATCACGCCCTGGGGCAGCTGGTTGGCCTGAGCGAGCATGCTCTGGGACGACTGCGTGAGCACCTGGTTGCGGGAGAACTTGGTGGATTCCGTCGCGAAGTCCACGTCGCGGATGCGGCTTTCGGCGTCCGACAGGTTCGAGACCATGTTGCCGAGGTTGGCGATGGTCTTGTCCAGGCGGTTCATCACCGAACCGATGTTGGAGCGAAGGCCGAGCACCTGATTGAGAGACTCGTCGATCAGCGACACGGCAGCTTGGGCGCTGGCTTGGCTCTCGACCGATCCGACCTTGGCCGGATCACCGATCGAGGCGAGGTCCAGGGTGGTGAAGGAGATGGTCGAGGAGCTGGCCGAGCCCGAGGCGGAGGCGCTCACCTGGAAGGTGAAGTCGCTTGCTTCGCCGTTGATCAACGGAATGCCGTTGTAGGTGGTGGCTTCGCCGATGCGGTTGATCTCTTCCGTCAGCTGGGTGAATTCCTGCTGGATGTATTCACGATCGGTGTCGCTGTACGTTCCGTTAGAGGACTGGAGAGCAAGCTCACGCATGCGCTGCAGCGAGTTCACCACTTCTTGGGCGCCCGATTCCGCGATCTGCAGCATCGCCAAGCTGTCGTCCGAATTGCGCTGCGACATCTGCGAGCCGCGGATCTGGGAGCGCAAGCCCTCCGAAACCGAGAGGCCGGCGGCGTCGTCCGAGGCGCGATTGATGCGAAGTCCGGTGGAGAGCTTCTCCAGGGACTTGGACATCAGGCGGCTGTTGGTGTCCATCTGGTTCGAAGTGTTGATGGCGTCGACGTTGTTATAGATACGCATGGCAGATTCCTCCGTGAAGACGTGGCGAGCTTGGGCCGTCCTTGGCGTTCCCCTCGATGGCACCTGGGTTTCAGTGCCTGTTCATACCAATTGTATCGGCAAGGTTTTCCGTTCACTTTAGCGCGAAATGACAGAATTTGCCGAAACCAAGCAAAGATTTCCGGGCACCGGAAATCGCTAAAGAATCCCATTCAGGATGCCGAAAACCTCATCGATACGGGGCATTGCGCCCTGACATCCCCCGGCCACCAAAAAAGAAACCGCCCCCGACGACTCGGAAGCGGCTTCATGCCATTGAAACAACCAGGCAGGACTATCTCAGGAGTTGCAACGCGCCGGACGGCAGTTGATTCGCCTGGGACAGCATGCTCTGGGACGACTGCGTGAGGATCTGGTTGCGCGAGAACTGGGTCGATTCCGTTGCAAAATCCACGTCGCGAATCCGACTCTCGGCGTCCGACAGGTTCGAGACCATGTTCCCCAGGTTCGTGATGGTCTTGTCCAACCGATTCATGACCGAGCCGATATTGGACCGCAGGCCCAAGACCGAATTCAGCGCCGAATCGATCGAATCCACGGCATCCTGAGCGCCTCCTTGGCTGGAGACGTCTCCCAGCATTCCCTTGCCCAGCTTCGAGAGATCCTGCGCGGTGAACGAGATCGAGGACGATCCCGATGCCCCGGAGGCGGACGCACTGACCTGGAAGGTGATTTCGAGGTCATCTTCCTTGAGGAGAGCCAAGCCGTTGTAGCTGGTCGCCTCGCCAATGCGTGTGATCTCACATGCAAGCTGAGTGAATTCCTGCTGGATGTAGCCGCGATCGGTGTCGCTGTAGGTGCCGTTGGCGGACTGGAGCGCCAGTTCGCGCATACGCTGCAACGAATTGACGACTTCCTGGGCACCGCTTTCAGCGATCTGCAGCATCGCCGTGGCATCGTCCGAATTTCGCTGCGAGACTTGCGAGCCGCGGATCTGCGAGCGCAGACCCTCCGACACCGAAAGACCGGCGGCGTCATCCGAAGCGCGGTTGATGCGCAATCCCGTGGAGAGCTTCTCCAAGGACTTCGCCATCAAACGGCTGTTGCCGTCCATCTGATTCTGGGTATTGATCGCGTTGACGTTGTTGTAAATACGCATGACACATTCCTCCTTGAATTCACCGGAGATGGACATCCTTGTCCATCCCCAAAGTCCTGATCGCCTTGCGGCGTCAGTTCCCTTGTGAGTTGTATCGGAAGGAACTTGACCGTACTTTAGCCGGAATTTGTCATTGGATCGCAATTGTTCCGATGATCAGATTTTCCGATTTTCCGCTAAAGTCCCCATGGGCCAAATGCCGATGATTCAGCGCGGCGGCTCCGTCGCCCCATTGCGCAGGTGCTTGCGCAATCCGATCAAGGCATCACGCAAGCGGGTCGCCTCCACGTAGGCGCTTGGCACATTTCCGTACCGGCACGCGAGGGCATGCGGCACTTCGATCGCCTTGCCCTCAAGCGCCCGGCCACTTGGCGAAAGATGGATCCTCACCTGCCGCTGATCGTTCTCCTGGCGTTTTCGCACCACAAGGGACTGGGCTTCCATGCGCTTGAGCAAAGGGGTGAGCGTGCCGGAATCCAGATCCAACCGGGCACCGATCTCCTTGACCAAAAGCGCATCCTCCTCCCAAAGCACCAGAAGGACCAGGTATTGCGGATAGGTCAGACCCAGCGGCTCAAGCAAAGGCTGGTAAACTTGGGTCATGGCCCGACTGGCCGCATACAGGGCGAAGCAAAGTTGATTGTCCAAGCGAAGCGACTCGTGCATGGCGTGCTTACAGGAGCTCTTCGATCGATGCGGCTATGTCCTGGGGCTTGGTCGTCGGTGCGAAGCGCTTGACCACATTGCCTTGGCGATCGACCAGGAACTTGGTGAAGTTCCACTTGATCCCCTGAAACCCGAGGAATCCGCGCTTCTCACTTTTCAAGTAGCGCCATAGCGGGTGCGCTTGTGATCCGTTCACGTCGATCTTGGTGGTGATCGGAAAGCTCACCCCGTAATTGCGCTGGCAAAACGCACCGATCTCCTCATGAGTTCCCGGCTCTTGATTGCGGAACTGGTTGCAGGGAAAACCGATCACGGTCAGGCCCTTTTCCCGGTATTTCCTGTGCAACGCCTCCAGGCCCTCGAACTGCGGCGTCAATCCGCATTTGCTTGCCGTATTCACCAGCAGAAGGACTTCCCCCGCATGATCCGCCAGACGGATCTCGCCCTTTTCCAGGGCCGGAATGCTGAACTCATGAATCTTGGCCATCGTGCACTCTCCCGTTTGATTTCAAGCAAATAGATTGTGCACAATATATTTGCCTGTTGATACCCCGCCCACCCACCATGCCCTTCCCGCCTATCGCCCAAGTCGCCCGCACATGCGCAGCCTCACCAGGAGACCGGGGTGGAGCAAAATCAAGCTATGATGGAATCCAACCCGCATCCGGAGCGTCTTCACCACGATGGGCAACGAAACGATCGACACATGGGTGCGCCAAGCACAGAAGGGCGACGTCCAAGCCTTCCAGCACCTCTGGGAGAGCTCTTGGCCTCGCATGAAGCGCTTGGCAGCTCATCTTTGTGCCGATTCGGCCCAAGCGGACGATCTCGTGCAGGCCACCTTCATCCAAGCGTGGAAAGCCCTGCCCACCTTGCGGGAGCCCGCCGCCTTCATGGGATGGCTGCGGCGCATCCTCGTGAATCGCACCCGGGACTTTTGGCGTTCCCAAAAGCCCGTTGAAAGCCTGGATGCCGAGGATTCGTTCGAAGCCGTCGATCTGGAGCCATTGGTCCACGAGGCCATGGATGTCCAAGAACGACAAGAGGCCGTCCGCCGGGCGGTGGCCTCCCTGCCCGAAGCCCAACGGAGCGTCGTCGCTCTCTACTACCTGGAGGAAATGGAAGTGCTGGAAGTCGCTGCAACCCTCGATCTGCCGAAAGGAACGGTCCTGTCCCGCCTGTCCCGCGGACGTGAGGCCCTGCGCTCCCGACTGTCCGGCTACTGCCTGGAGGTATCGGAATGAATCATGACACCCTTCGGGGCATCCTTGCCGCCCAACCTCTGCCATCCGCCGATCCGGTCGCATGGGAAGCCCTGCGCGCCCATCTTGAACCGCGCCTGGCACCCACACGCCCCTCTCGACTGCGCCGTTTCCGCTGGAGCCTCCTTGCCGGTGCCAGTCTTCTGATCGCCATCAGTGGATTCTGGATCACCCGGACTTCCGAGGTCGAACCCAGCTGGTCCCAAGTCCACGCCCTGTCCCAGTGGTCCAGCCCCGGTGCCGATCCCACATGGGTTGCCATGGAGATGACCTCGCCATGAACTTCGCTTTGCTTGTGCTTGCCACGCTTCATGGCTCCGACCCTTGGACTCTGGTGGAACGCTCCGAGCGTGCCCGCCAAGTCCCGATGGATGCCACGGTGCGCACCACCTTCTGGAGGGAAGGCAAATCCCATGAAGGCAAGTCCATGCGCTTTCGCATCCTTCAGGACAAGGACTTCCTGCGCATCGAGCCGCTGGACGGCAAGGGCCCCAAGCTCTGGGAGCATCATGGGCAGATCAAAGGCCGTGGTGGTCGTCCCATGCCGTTGCCCCCCAAGCCTCCCGAAGGCATGGAATTGGAACTGGCCAAGCGCAATTACGACGCCGTGGTGGAACGCACCGACAGCGTCGCAGGACGCCTGTGCGACGTCGTACGACTGCGCCCTCGGCATGTCGGGGGCAACGGACGCAGACTTTGTATCGACCCTGCCACCGGCATCGCCCTGCGCCGCGATCAATACAGTGAACGCGGAGAGCTCCTGCGCCGCTCCACCATCGAATCCATCCAGCATTTGAATCCCACAGCCAAGGCCGCACCACCCAACCCCGAAGGTCCTGCTTCACCCGGTCAACCTGCACCATCCAAGCCCTTGAGCCCTGCAGAAGCCCAACAATGGCTCGGCTTTGAGGTGCCGCAGGCCACCTGGGCGCCCGATGGCTTCGTGGCCACGGGAATCGAAGCCCACACCTGCCCCGAAGGAGGTCACGCGGTACGGTTGGGTTGGACCGATGGCCTGGCCCACTTCAGCGTCTTTGTGAATCCTGTCGGATGCATGCCACCCATGGAACCCAAGGAGCCAGGCACATGGAAGCGGATCGCTCGCTGGTTCCACTCCGAGAAGGATCACCGGCGCCCGCCCATGGTGAAGGCGAACCTTGGCCCGCACACGGAATTGATGGCCATGGGTGACATTTCCCGCAATTTGCTGAACCGCGTCCTGCTCTCGATGGGCACAAGCTCACTTCCCGTACATATTGTCACCTCATCCAAACCCGATCACAGGAGAGACCCATGAAACTCATGACCATGCTGCTGACCCTTGGCCTTGCCGCCAGCCTCTATGCCGGTGAGCAGTGCCACCGCGCCAAGGGCAAGGAAATGAAGCAGTGCCCGAAGGGCGACAGTGCGCTGTGCCAGACCATGAAGGAGGGCAAGGAACTGCACCATGCCGTGATGGAAGCCCGCCATGCCTATGGCAAGGCCGTCACCGAGGGCAAGGACCAGGAGGCTCGCAAGACCGAACTCCTGGCCGCCATGGACAAGCACCACGCCTTCGAGGTGGCCCATGTCGAGGACATGGCCAAGTGCATGGCCAAGTGCACCCCCAAAGACGGGGAAGGTCCTTGCTGCAAGAAGGACAAGGACGGGAAGAAGGGCAAGCACGGCAAGCAGTGCGACCGCAGCAACGACTGAAGGACCTGACGCCTTGAGGTCTCGACCCGCCAGTTCCTGGCGGGTCTTTTTGTTTCAGCCCTGGACCGCCAAGGCCACCGCACGATCCACCGCCTCCAGCCAGCTAGGCGTCGGCTGCTCGGCAGGAGGCAGGCTTTGCAGAAGCGCATCCAACACGGTCCAAGGCAACTGCCCCGGAGCCGCCTCGCCCACGCCGTCGTGCCCATAGCTCCAGCCTCCGCACAGGAGAGGGGAGGCCACGCGGGTCACCATGCCGGCGGCGCCCATGGCAAACATCGAAGGCACCATCGCTTCTTCTCGCCGCAAACTGACGAAGGTGCACAGCGCGGGAATCTCGCTGGGGTCGGCCAGCACTCCGGCCCACTTGGACACCGCCGCGCCCCGCTTGGCGCTTTCCTTCCAAAGCGCCTCCAGCGCTTTTTCCAAGCCTTCCGGGGCCGGAATGAAGTCGTGCCGGGAACAGACCAAGCGGGTCCAGGCACCGTGGCGCTTGAGCAATGGCTCAAGATCGGTCCAATCGTGCGCATCCCATTCGACATCCACGAAATCCCATTGGCAAAGTCCGAGCGCCTGGGCAAAAGCCTCGCGGCGCGAGGCGTCATCCGGCCAGTTGCCGCCGTCCTTGGCAAACCTGATGGTCAGAAGCAGGCGTGCCGAAGGGAAATCGCGCTTGGCCTCGGTCAGCAAGGCCTTCCAATCGCCGGGCGCAAAGCGATCCAGTCGCAGCTCCAGAAGCTTGACGCGCTTTTTCACCGTCGCACTCAACGGGATCTGGGACGGAAAGCGCACCAGCGTGAAGACGGCCACGGCGGGACGAGTGTTGTCGGTCACCTGCATCGGTGCAAAATTAGTCCCGACGCGCCTTCAGGAGCGAGGGAAGCAGCGCGGTCTGCCACAGGCTCACCGCCAGAAGCCCCAGACCAAAGGCCCGCACGACGCCTTGGGGTACCAACGCCTCGGCCAAGACGGCAAAGAAGACCGCAAGCGCCCCCAAGGCAGGCAGGTAGCCCTTGAGCAGACGACTCACCGCCGCCGCACATCCTTGGGCATGGGCAAAGGTCACCAGCACGGTGGTCGCCACCGGAAAGGGCGTCAGGATTCCGGTCCAGCCAGCCCCCAGAAATCCGGCCGTCCAAGAGAGCAGGGTCACCAATCCCCCGGCGGCCACCATCCGCGCCACCAGGTCAAGCCCTGGCGGCAACCCTTGGCCCGTCGTGCCGGTCCGGCCCTCCGGCAACAGCAGCCACGCGATCGCAAGCCCCAGGAACGCAAGGCCCAGCCGGAGCCCAAGCGAAGAAGTCAAGCCCATCAGGAACCACGAGGCCAAGACATAGACTCCCCAAGCCGGCAAAAGCGCTCCCCACCACGGAAGCCGCCGCGCCAGATGCACGTAGGCCAGGACGAAGAAGGCCAAGGATGCGATCCCCAGGATCGCGTTGCGCGAAGCGGCGGCGGCAAAGTCGGTTCCACGCTCCAAGGCCAGAACCAAAAGCAGAGGTCCTGCGACAAAGGGGAACGCCGAGAGCCATCCACCGATGCGATCGCCGTAACGCCGGGCGGCCAAGGTTGCCACAGCCACCAGGAGCGGGGCCAGCAGGATGCGCAAGACCAGGATCACGCGCGCCAAGGTAGTTGCCACACCAGGCACCGATCATGCTAGTTTCCTTGCAAACCCTCACATTGCCAGAAAGATCCCTCGATGGACAACTTCACACTGCACAACCCCGTCAAGATCGTCTTCGGACGCGACACCATCGCACGCCTGCCCAAGCTCGTGCCCGCCGGGGCTCGAATTCTCCTCACTCTCGGCGGCGGGTCGGTCAAGAAGAACGGCGTGCTCGACCAGGTCCGACAGGCGCTTGCCGGTTGGAGCATCGTGGAATTCGAAGGGATCGAGCCCAACCCTCGCTACGAGACCCTGATGAAGGCCGTGGAGCTGGGCCGCAAGGAGTCCGTGGACTTCGTGCTTGCCGTGGGCGGCGGTTCGGTGCTGGATGGCAGCAAGTTCATCGCCGCGGCCCTGCGTTACGAAGGCGCCGAGGCTTGGGACCTCGTGAAGGGCGCCCCGGTCCAAAGCGCCGCTCCCGTGGGCTGCGTGCTCACCCTGCCGGCCACCGGCTCGGAAATGAACTGCTACGCCGTGGTGAGCCGTGAGGCGACCCAGGAGAAGCACGGCATGGGCTCTCCGCTGCTCTATCCGGCGTTCTCGATCCTCGACCCGCAGACCACCTTCACGCTCCCGTCCCGGCAGACCGCCAACGGGATCGTCGATGCGTTCGTGCACGTGTGCGAGCAGTACATGACCTACCCGGTCAACTCGCCTCTCCAGGACCGTCAGGCCGAAGCCATCCTCTCCACGCTCATTGAGGAAGGCCCCCGCGTCCTTGCCAACCCGGAAGACTACGCGGCGCGCGCCAATGTGATGTGGTGCGCCACCCAAGCCCTGTGCGGCACCGTAGGCGCGGGCGTACCGGGTGACTGGAGCGCCCACGGCATCGGTCACGAGCTCACCGCCTTCTTTGGCTTGGACCACGCCCAGACCTTGGCCGTGGTGATGCCGGGCATCTGGCGCCACCGCTTCGAGCGCAAGCGCGAGAAGCTGGCCCAGTACGGTCGTCGCGTCTGGGAACTGTCGGGCGATGCCGAAACGGTCGCGTTCGACGCCATTCTGCGCACCGAAGCCTTCTTTGAAGGCTTGGGCGTGCCCACCCGCCTCTCCGGCTACGGGGTGGACGCAAACGAGGCGGCCAGGCTCGTCTCGGAGCGTTTCGCGGCCCGTGGCACCATCCAAGGCGAGCACAAGGACCTTGGCCACGCCGAGGTCCGCGACATCCTGCTCGCCCGGGGCTGATCACAGGCCTTGCATCGCTTCCGAAGGCGTCCCACCAGGGCGCCTTCGTCGTATTCGGCCGCAGGCCACCAAGCCAAGCAAAACTGGACTCCGGGATTCTTCAATGGTAGCATGGACGGACATCGCTTCCCGTGACGAGTCCGGCATTCACACCGACTTGCGCGGCAAACTCCACTTCGGGGATGTGTGCATGCTCAAGGATCTTTCCGTCCGTTCCAAACTGCTGCTTGGCTTTGGCACCACGACCTTGGCCAGTCTCGTGATCGGATTCTTCTCGATCGCCGCCATGACCTCCATGAAGAACCGGGATGCGCTGCTTTTCCAAACCCGCGTCCAGCCCATGGACCAGATGGCGCGCTACGCCATGGAGTTCCAGCAGATCCGCATCGAACTGGGCGAGATCGCCGCCGACTCCTCCTGCGCCAACTGCGAAGGGCATGCCAGCACGATCAAATCCCATTTCAATGTCCTGGACAGCTTGGAGCAACTGGTTGGCAAGTCGCTGGATACCGACACCACCAAGGCCTTGTTTCAGACCATGGTCAAACAGCGAGCTGAACTTGCCACCAAATCCAAGACCGCCCTTTCCCTGGCCGAGGCCGGTCTTCTGGACGATGCCACCCGACAGTACATGTCCACCACCATGCGTCCGATGGCAAGCCAGCTCGCAAGCGATCTGGCCACGCTCCTGCGCCTTCTGAGCCAAGGCGCCGAAGGCGACACCACCCAGAACATCACCCGCGCCAATCTCACCTCGGCGATTCTCCTGGGCCTGATCGCACTTGCGATCGGCCTTGCAATCCTTGTGGGCACCGGTCTTGCCCGCAGCATCACCATTCCGCTGCGCCGCTTGGCCCAGGAAGCGCTTGACCTGCGCGAAGGTCGCATAGGGAGCCGGCTCCACTTGGGTCGCAGGGACGAGATCGGTCAATTGGCCGACACCATGGACAGCCTGTCCGACACCATCGAAGGATTGCTTCACGAGGTGGATCTTCTCTCCCAAGCCGCAACCGAAGGCCGTCTGGAGGTGCGCGGCAACAGCACCCGCTACACAGGGGAATTCGAGCGGCTGGTCGAAGGCATCAACGCCATTCTCGGCGCCCTCACCGGACTGCTTGACGAACTGCCCGTACCGCTTGTGATCGTGGACAAGAACCATTCCGTGCGCTACATCAGTCGCAGCGGCGCGTCTTTGGTCGGCAAGGAAACCAAGGACTGCATTGGCCTGCCCTGCAAGGAAGTCCTGCACACCTCCGACTGCCACAGCGGCGATTGCCTTGGCGACTGCGCCCTGCGCGACGGGTGCCCTGGCATCCGCGACACGACCGCAACCGTGGACGGCAGGACCTTGCGCCTGTCCCAGCGTTCCCGCCCTCTCCTGGATCGCAACGGCCAATCCATCGGAGTCGTGGAGGTCTTCGTCGACGAGACCACGGTTCACGAGATGCTCGAGCTCAACCAGATCCTTTCCGAACAGCAAGGTCGCGAGGAACTGATGCGTTCCGAGTTCCAGCAACGGGAGGTCGACCGATTGACCCATGCCTTGGACAAGATCGCCCACGGTCACCTTTCCTTCGACTTGGCGCCTCCCGTGGGTGATGAATTCACCATGGCCCAAGCCCAGGCGTTCGGTCGGATCCACACCGCCTTGTCACAGACGGTTCAGAACATGTCCGACACCATTTCCGGCATCATCACAAGCACCCAAACCCTGGTGGATGCAAGTTCCAAGCTCCAAAGCGTCAGCCAACAACTGGAAGGCAGCGCCGACGGCACCTCGCGTCAAGCCCGCTTGGTCTCGGAATCCTCCCAGCATGTCACGGAGAACCTCAGCCAAGTCAGCCTGGCCGTGGAGGGACTTTCCTCCTCCATCGGCGAGATCGCCCGCAGCAGCGGGGAAGTCGCCCGGGTCGCCCAAGAATCCCTTTCGCTTGCCGACCATACCAACGCCCAGATCCTGCGCCTTGGCCAATCCAGCCAGGAGATCGGCGAGGTGGTCAAGGTCATCACCTCGATCGCCCAACAGACCAATCTTCTTGCCCTCAATGCCACCATCGAGGCCGCCCGCGCCGGGACTGCCGGCAAGGGTTTTGCCGTCGTGGCCGGCGAGGTCAAGGAGCTGGCCCACCAGACCGCCAAGGCCACCCGCGAAATCGGAGCGCGCATCGCTGCCATCCAGAATGACACGGTGGCCTCCGTCAAGGAAATCGGTCAGATCGTGAAGGTCATCCATACCATCAACGACCTGCAATGCTCCGTCTCCGCCTCCGTGGAGGAACAAGCCAGCACCACGCGCGAGATCGTGAACAGCGCCAACGAGGCCGCGAAAGGCTCCCAGCACATCTCCACCGACATCGCCGGAGTGGCCGACGCCGTGCACACCACCACGGGCGGCGCCGAGGACGTGCAAAAGCTGGCCACCGACCTGACCCGCATCTCCGAGGAACTGCGCGGCTTCGCCGGACGCTTCCGATTGCATTGAAGTTTGGCGCTCCTCCGGCCCTGCTCGCCCCCGACGACGGGGGCTCATCAAGCCGGCCAAGGCCGTCTTGCCCCGGCATCGGGCGACGGTCCGGGCGAGGCTGTCGGGATAGGCTGTGCGAGGTTGGCGGCAACTTCCTACTTTGCATGGTCTGATGACCGACACCACGACCGCAAAGCCCGGGCGCCCCGACGGCGCTCCCCGCCTTCCCTCCTGGATACGCAGCAAGCTGCCCGGCGGTCCCGCGTACACCGCGGTGCGAGAACTCGTGGACCAGCACAAGCTCAACACCGTGTGCCAGAGCGCGGCCTGCCCCAACATGGGCGAGTGCTGGGCGCGCGGCACGGCCACCTTCATGATCCTGGGAAACATCTGCACCCGCGCCTGCGGCTTCTGCAACGTCGCCACCGGACGCCCCACCGAACTTGACCTCGACGAGCCGCGCCGCGTGGCCGAGGCCGTGGCGACCCTGAACCTGCGCCACTGCGTGATCACCTCGGTCAATCGCGACGAACTGGAAGACAACGGCGCCTCGGTCTGGGCACAGACCATCCGGGCCGTCAAGCAGGCATCCCCCAAGACCTCCCTCGAAGTCCTGACCGGCGACTTCAAGGGCAAGCGCGAACTCCTGATGACCGTGCTTGCAGCGCGTCCGGACATCTACAACCACAACCTTGAAACCGTCGAACGCATGAGCCGCGCCGTGCGCCCGCAGGCCAGTTACGAGCGATCCCTCCAGATCCTCGCTTGGGCCCGTGAGGAAGGCTTCACGACCAAGAGCGGCATGATGCTTGGCATCGGCGAGCGCCCCGAGGAGGTCGAGCCGACCATCGTGCGCTTGCGCGACGCCGGGGTTTGCGTCCTGACCTTGGGCCAGTACCTCCAGCCCAGTCCCAAGCACTTGCCGGTGGACCGCTGGGTGACTCCAGAGGAATTCGCCCACTACAAGAG
Organism: Fibrobacterota bacterium; assembly: GCA_039798005.1. Taxonomy (GTDB): domain Bacteria; phylum Fibrobacterota; class Fibrobacteria; order UBA5070; family UBA5070; genus JBDKGV01. The sequence goes on along the minus strand of JBDKGV010000012.1, from coordinate 5,246 downwards.
CTTTGCGTTGGCACTTGGCTTCGAGGCCGTGGAAAGCGCCCCGATGGTGCGAAGCTCCTATCATGCCGATGAAGCGGTCCGGACGGTTCCCGGCTTTGAAGGAACCACCCTGCACCTTGTTCAGCCAGCGTAGCGCCTTCGAAACCCGGCCCAATCCGTTGAGCCAAGCCTTGGCTCGACGGCTGTCGACTGGACAACACATTCTTGACCTAACCGGCACCAACCCGACCACCTGTGGCTTGGAGCGTCAAGTCGCGCAAAATCGGGCACTTACGCTGCTTGGCACGCCCGAATCCGGGGGTTATGCACCCTCTTCCCAAGGTCTGTCCACAGCCCGCGCCGCGTTGTCCGCACATCTATCCACAGATGTATCCACAGTTTCACCAGAACAACTTCATCTTCTGGCCAGCAGCAGTGAGGGCTACAGCCACCTGTTTCGCTTGCTCTGTGACCCGGGCGATACCATCCTCGTGCCCCAACCAAGTTATCCACTACTTGATCACATTGCCCGCTGGGATGGGGTGGATATCCAAGGTTATCCACTTATCTATCAACAGAATTGTTGGAAAATTGACTTCCAAGGGTTGAAAAATGCCCTGGACAGTCGCACCAAGGCCGTTGTGGTGATCCAACCTGGAAACCCCACCGGTTCCGTTTTGACACCTCAGGAGCGCGAAGAGCTCAGTTTTTTCTGTGCCAAGTGGAATTGCGCCTTGATTTCCGATGAAGTCTTCGCCGACTTTTATCCACATTCTTTCCACGAAGGCTTTGCGCCCCTGCCCGCCTCCTTGCTCGGCTGGGAAGGTTGCTTAAGCTTCACCTTAGGGGGGCTGAGCAAAAGTTTGGGTCTGCCCCATTTCAAGCTTGGTTGGGTCGCCACCTCCGGGCCCGGCGCACAGGAGGCCCGGGCGCGCCTGGACATGCTGTGCGACACCTTCCTCTCGGTCTCCACCCCCCTCCAGACGGCCTTGCCTGCCCTGCTGGAACTGACCCCGGCCTTGTCCGACCCCATCCGTGCGCGCCTTCGGGAAAGCGCCGATCTGCTCCACGCCATGACACATGACAGCCCCATCCGCTTCCATGGTCTCACGGGCGGGTGGTGTGGGCTCCTGGAAATTCCCGGCATGGAAGACGATGAAGCCTTCGCCATCCGCCTGATCGAAGAGGCTGGGGTGTTGGTGCAACCCGGCTATCTCTACGACTTCAAAGAAGAGCACTTCCTCGTGGTCAGCCTGCTCACGCCGCCCAATATTCTGTCACAAGGCCTGAAAAAAATCATCGAGTACGCTGCCTAGGCTCCTTCCTTGAGCCCAAAGTCAGGGCAGAGGCTCTTCGTCATCGCTGACCACCACCGTTTGAGGTGGCGGCCGCACAACGCATGCCAGCACCGCAAGCAGAATTCCCAGCCCGGCCCCCAGCAGCCCGACCACGACGCTTGTGCTGTCGATCCCGTGCGAGGAAGCGCCGAACGAAACGCCAGCGCAGGCTCCAATGAGGGCGCTGACCACGAGAATCGTGACACCGTGGAGGAAGACGACGACGCGGGCAAACCCCAGCAAAAAACCCGGCACAGGCCGCAAAAATGCCACGGTGGACAATCCGTACACCAGAACCATGATGGCCCACTGTGGACTGTGCGAGGATTCCATCCCGACCCGCGAGGAGATGCTGTCATCTCCATGGATCACGGCTCCTGCCATGGTCAACATCAGGGCGCCCATGCACGCGGCGAGCAGGAAGCGCCATCCCCTCCACCCACGGCTCCACCGACTGCTGGAAACTTCGTCTTGATCGTCCATTGCGTCCAACCTAGAAGTTTCCAACCGTTCCCGGTGTTCTTCCCGCTAGTTGCCGCCCTTGAACAACTCCTCGAAGCGCTTGAGGGCCGCAAGTTCCGCAGGCGTGTACTCTTGCGGCTTCTTGGGAGGCTTCCCCTGCGCATAGGCATTGGCCGCGCGCGAAATGTCCGTGAGCACTTCCTGGATCTTGTCGATCGCGGTGCCCTTGAAGATGCCCATGTTCATCACGGAATTGATGAACCCGTTGACCGGGAACATGGTGAAACGGGCACTGTAGTTGCAGGAATTGGCGGTGCGGGGCCAATAGCGCAACTCCACGATCACATCTCCACGCATCTTCCAGCTGAGAATGCTGACCTTGCCGTCGCCGTAGTAGACCCGCTCCATGCCACCCGAACCCGCCCAAACCTGCTTGGCCGTGCCGGTCAGGTTCTTGCCGTTGGTTCCGGTGAATATGGTGGAATCCCCGGTGTAGGGGAAGTTGGCCGAATACTCCGTCTTCTGGTAGGAATTGATGAGCTTGCAGGTCAGCGGCACGTTGCCCACCAGGAAATCCAGCGCCTTGGCGGGAATGGGGACCGTATCGTGCATCACGTACATGATGTGATACTGGCTGCCCATGCGCCGATACAGCTCGTTGGTCGATGTCGTCCCGGGAAGGATGCCCTTCTTGGCAAACGTGCGCACCCACGAGCAGTAGTTCTCGTCCAGTTCCGTTCCCTCGATGGGGGCCGACTCGGCTTCGGTGCAACGCGCGCCTTCACCGGGAATCCGGCAAGAACGCAAGGCGTTGCACAGGGTCCTGCGCTTTTGGGCCGCTTTTTCCGCTGCAGTCGCGGCATCATCCGCCGCCTGCGCTCCAAAGGCCAGCAAGACCACCAAAGAGAGCCCCCGCACGATCATCCCTTGAACTTCGTCACCACCAAGGTGGCGTTGTGTCCGGCAAAGCCGAAGGAGTTCGACAGGAAGGCATCGACCTTCGCCTCGCGCGCCACGTTGGGCACGTAGTCCAGATCGCAGTCGGGATCGGCGTCCACCTGGTTGAGGGTGGGGTGGACGATGCCGCGCTCGAAGGCCATCAAGGAGGCGACCAGCTCGATGCCACCGGCGGCACCCAGGAGGTGACCGACCAGCGACTTGGTGGAATGGACCATCAGGCCGTTCTTGGCGTGGTCGCCAAAGGCCTGCTTGATGGCCTTGGTCTCACCGGCGTCGCCCAGCGGGGTCGAGGTGCCGTGGGCATTGACCAGCTGGATGTCGCTGGGGTTGATCTTCGCCTTGCGGATGGCCATCTGCATCGAGCGGAAACCGCCGTTGCCTTCCGGGTGCGGAGCCGTGATGTGGTTGGCGTCCGCGCTCTGGCCAAATCCGGCCACTTCGCCATAGATCTTGGCGCCGCGCTTGAGAGCGTGCTCGAGTTCCTCAAGGACCACGACCGCTGCGCCTTCGCCCATCACGAATCCGTCACGGCCCTTGTCGAAGGGCCGGGATGCGCCGGTGGGGTCGTCGTTGCGGGTGGACATGGCCTTCATGTTGCAGAAGCCCGCGTAGCCCAGCTCGCAAATTGCGGCCTCGGCACCACCGGCGACCATGGCGGTGGCATCGCCACGGCGGATGATCTCGGCGGCTTCGCCGATCGAGTGGTTGGCGGTCGCACAGGCGGTCACGATGGTGAGGTTCGGGCCGCGCAGGCCGTACTCGATCGAGAAGTAGCCCGACAGCGTGTTGGTGATGATGATGGGGATCAGGAACGGGGTCACGCGCTTGTGGCCGCGGGTGTCCATCACGCGCTGCTCGCGGGTGATCGAGGTCATCGCGCCGATGCCGGTGCCGATCAGCACGCCGAAGTCGTCAGCGATCGATTCCACGTCGATGCCCGAGTCGTCCAAGGCGATCTTGGCGGCGGCGTGGCCGAAGTGCTGGTAGCGGTCCAAGCGGGCGCCCATCTTCTGGTCGACAAAGTAGGGCATGGCATCGAAGCCCTTGACCTCGCCACCGATCTGGGTGTTGTAGGTCGAGGCATCGAACAAGGTGACCGGCCCGATGGCGCTCTTGCCCGCAGCCAAAGCATCCCAAGTGGCTTCCACAGTGTGGCCCAAGGGATTCACGGTTCCCAAGCCAGTAATGACGACGCGACGTTCGCTCATGAGGTCTCCCAGATGGTTCGGCAAGGTCAACCCTGCCAATCAGTTCATTTGATGCAAAGGTATTTCCTGCGCAAGCGATTGCCCGTCTTTTGTAACAAGGTCAGCGCATCACCGCAAAGGGCGCAACGAGGTGACTGGCACCATGGCGCACCACGGCGAGGTAGGTGCCACGCGCCAAGTTCACCGGGAACGAGGCATTGGTCATCTTGGCGGCGCCGTCAAAGGAGGCCACCTTCGCGCCGTCCATGCGCACCACCTCGATGGTAGCGCTGCCGGCGCCGTCCAGCGCATAGCTCAAAATCAAGCCGTTGGCGTAGTTGGCCACCAAGGAGGGTTTTCTTGATGGATTGTCCCCTGTGCCGCTGGTCGTCGCACAATTTCCTCGACCAGTGTTCCAGAACGTCACATCACCGATATAAAAGCTGCTGACCTTGGCTCTGACTGCCGTATCGTTATTGATCCTGAGCTCCCAGTGAATCTTGCCGATGTCCTTCTCAGGAATGCCCTTCGCGCCCCCATTGATGCGTGAATACCAATTGGGCTGTGTGAATTGGCATAGATCCAGACAAATGGTTTGGTTGTTCATTGCATGTGGAACACCCACACTGAAGGCCACCGAATCGGCCACCGATTGGTTGCCGACCTTGAATGTCACACCAGTGAGGTTTTCCACATCGAAGCTGTCTGCCATGAAGAGAGAGAAGGAAATCGCTCCCAAGCCCGTCAAATCCAGCCAAGTGTCATCACCTGTTGCCTTGTCCTTGAACCCCGTACCCATGCTGGCCCAGCCTGCACGCGGATGAAGTCCTGCATCCCCTTTGTCCAAGGTCGCAGTGATCCCCGCCACCCCGCGATTTGCCTCATCGCCGGGGATGTACTGGATTCCCCCTATGGTGTTTTCATCCTCAAAAAGACTCGATTTCCCGTTGGCAAGGCCCGGCGTCCCTGAAGTGGTATCGGTGAAGGCAAACCAATAGCCACCCTGCAGATTCTTGTTGGGAAGCCCCCCAATGTCCCCGTTGAAGTTCGAGAGGATGGATTTCCTCATGCCCGTGCAACCGCTCCCGAGCCGTGTGATCCAATGGCTGGAATCGCGTGGATCGCCAGCGTACACTGGTTCTGCAAGCATCCATACGTTCAGGGCAAGAAGGGCAGGTTTCAAGAATCGTGAAGCAGGAAAGCAGGGCATGGCAATCTCCGACAACAGGGAAAGCAGGGTTTGATCAGCGCATCACCGCAAAGGGCGCAACCATGCGGCTGGTACCATGACGCACCACGGCGAGGTAGGTGCCACGCGCCA
>JBDKGV010000011.1:0-26338 GCA_039798005.1 Fibrobacterota bacterium | reverse complement strand
TTGGCAAAGCCCGCACCGAAGAGCTCCTTGGCGCGCTCGATGGCGGCGCGCTCGACCACGTCCACGTATTCCTGACCGCCGTAGTAGCGCTTGCCGGGGTAGCCTTCCGAGTACTTGTTCGTGAAGACCGAGCTCATGGCCTCAAGCACCGCGGGCGAGACGTAGTTCTCGCTGGCGATCAGCTCCATGCCGGAGAGCTGGCGCATCTCCTCATGCAGCGTGGCAAGGTGAAGAGACGGATCCTGAGTCATCAAGATGGAAGCCATGGTGCGTGTACCCCAAATGAGCGATTGGTGATCGAATGTCCGCCAAAGGTACCAAAAAAGCGGGAGGATTCCCAATCAATGAGGGGTTCGGGCGCCTCCCGCCTCACCCCGCCGCCTTTGGCGGCTGCCCCTCTCCACAAAGTGGCGAGGGGCGGGTCAGTCGGCCGGGCTGCCTGCCAAGCCTCCTCCTCACCCCGGCCGCTGCGCGGCCTGCCCCTCTCCGAAAATCAGAGAGGGGCGGGCAAGGGCGGGGTCTTGGGCCTGCCGGCCGGCATCCCTGGAGCGGTCAATGGGCAATTTCTGTCAAAAAGAAACCCGCCCACGCAACGCAGCGGGGCGGGTTTTGCAGGAACGAGGCCGTTCGTGTCTATGGGAATTGGTTGGACTGGATTCCAGAGATGGGGAGGGGGAAGCGAACCAATGTCCCATCGCTCAGTTGCAACGAAATGTCCTTGATCTCCAAGGTTATGGTTGGCGCTCCGTCAATTGTGGTTCCACCAGCGTTGTAAACGGGCTTGGGTTGGAACTCCAAGTTCTTGATGGACATCTTGACATCATCCCAAGTGAGGGCTGTTTCGTCCTTGTACTGTGTGATCATCCAGTCGGCAAACTGGAGCCCATCCGCCAATTCGACCGTCACCTTTTTGAAGGCGATTGATCCATTCAATGTCGCGACCCTCTTGACTCCGGTGCCGCTCTCATCGCCCAAGTACCGATATGAATTGAAGCCGAAGTCGAGCAGGGTTGTCTTATCACTTGTCTTGTAGCTGAAGGTGATGCTTTTCACATCGCTGAAGTCATACGCCTGCCAAGTTTCGTCCAAGGCCACAAGGATTCCAGCATGGGCTGCCCAGTCCGGAACGGTGCCCCAATTGACATCCAATTTCAGAGCGCCGCCCTCTGCGGTCAGCGTGGTCGTGGTGCTCTTGGTGACTTTGGCGGTGCTGTCCTCGTTGAAGGACTTGGCACCGTACAGTTCCATGGCCCGTGCGGAATCAGGAGCGTTCGTGGTGAACTTGAGGGTGTCCCCCTTGATCATCTGATTGAGGAATCCGGAAGAATTCTTCGTGAACACCCGTGTCGCCGAAGCGCTGAACTTGCTGGGTTCGATGGTGCTGAACACGACTGCCCAGAGCTTCAAGGTGGAGTCGATTTTGACCCCGGTCTCTTGGTAGTCTTGGTAATCCTTGCAGTCGTTGGCGTTAGCGGTCGACAGGCAGTACTTGATCTTGACGTTCTGGGTCGTGGGTCCGGCGACATCCTGTGGATCCACATAGATCTTCGCGGTCATGCTCCCACTAAAACTGCTGTCCACCTTTTCGAAGTACGGGGGCTGGAGCAGCGTGAAGGTGCGACGGACATTCTCACTCGAATTGTTGAAATCGCTCTCCAATGAGCAGTTGAAGTAGAAGGTGGAAGTCTTTGTCACTGTCAGGGTGAACGAGGCTTCGCTGCCATCGCCTGCCCATTTTGATGCTCCGGGGAGCAGATACCTTGCAACGGTCCCCTTTTCAGAGCAAAGGGCTTTGATGGTGACCTTTGCATCTCCACCTAGCCCGAAGATGCTGTCGGTTGGTGTGACGGTGACGGTGGGCTGCTTGGGCTGCTTGACCTTCAACTCAACCTTGCTGATGCCAGAGACTTGTTTGTCCAAACTGTCCTTGACCCAGAAGGGGGTTGAGCTTCGGATGAGCAGGGTCGTGTCCGAATCATGACGAACCCATCTCTTGGTGGTGTCGTTCGTGTACCAGAGCGAGGTCCGTCCAGCGAGTGCACCTTGAGCATTGCTCTTCAAGTTCAGTTTGATGGGCCCCGGTGAAGCCGAGTCTACGATTGTGATCGTGGGCTTGTTGATGGTGTACGGCGTGACTGTGAAGGTCTTGCTGCTCACTCGGAAGGAGGCCGCCACAGTGTTCACGAGTTCCTTGGCGTAGACTGTGCCAGATTTGAAAAGCTGGGCACTGTCCTTGAGTTTCGTCCAGGTCGCTGACTTTCCGCTCGTGGAATCCAAGGTGTACCACAGCTCGCTCTTCTTGCCGCTGTTGCTCCCCAGCGTCAAGGTTGCCCAACCCCACCAATCGCTCCCTTCAATCCCAGATGACTTGAGAGCACCGGAAAGGGTGATGGTCGGTGCCGGAGTGGTGTCGGGCTTGGTCGTGATGCTGATCTTCATTGAAGCAATCCGGCTGGTCAGTGCTCCAAGGCTGTCGAAGAAGTAGACCGTGGTGTCTTTGGGAAGAACGACGGGATTTTCATACTTCGTCCAAGGACCGGTGGCGGCAAAGCCATACCAAGGCGTGCCTTTGCCGTTGGTTGAGGCCAGAGTGAATGTGTCAAGGTTGGCCGATGGGGTCGGGGGACTTTGCTTGTGCTTCACCTCGATGACATACTGGACCTGCTTGCCTTGGTTGGTCACGATGAGGACAAGACTATCGACCGTCGCCACCGCAACCGTCTTGGGGGTGCCGCTGATGATGGATTGGTCATTCAATGTGATGGTCTGGCCATTGTCGTCTTGGGTGGCGGTCACACTTACGGAGTCGATGTTGTCTTCCACGATCAAGACATACCTGTGAGCGCCGGTATCGAATTGCGGGGACAACGAGCCGGGAGTGACCACAAGCCCTTTCAAGGTGAGGATGGTGTCCTTCTCGACGGGCTTGGTCGGGATCGTGTCCGGAGCCTTGAAAGTCGAATCGACGGGTTGCGAACCCACGATATTCGGCAGGCTGTCCTTGGCCCAGATGGTGTCGAGTTCCGCAGGCTTGAAGGCGTTGTTCGTGAAAAGGGTCCACTCAGGTGTGCCGTGCGAGCGGAAGTACAGCTTGGTGTGCAGCGCCGAGTCGTTGTTGGAGACGACGGTCACTGAGGTGTTGGGCCAGTCACCATTGAACTGGATGGTCGGGGACTTCAAATTCAAAGTGGCGGCTTTGGTGCTGTCCAGCTTCAGAATTGGCGCATTGGTGCCGGTGGTGGCAGTGCCACGGACGGTGCCGGTCCAGAGAACCTGGCCTCCCACCAAGCCTTGGTACGTCAGCACATAGTTTGAACCGACCCAAATGGCCTTGAGCTTGACTGTTCCAGTGTTGTAGTCCACGACCTGCGAATCGACGCGTTTGGCAGAATTGGTTCCGGTATCCAAGATGACACGGACCTGTTTGGTCAGTGAAAGCAATGCGGAATCCGTGGCATTGCGTGAGGTCAGCCGTGCGCTCAAGCTGACGGTCTCAGGCGTGGCGGTTTCGGATTGGCTTTCGACCGCCTTGTCGCAGGCGATCAGGCCAAGGCCGATGGAAAGGGCGGTCAGAAGGAGGTTGCGAGTCTTCACGGGATGACTTCCCAGCCAGCGTCGAGCTGGACCGTTGCGGGTGTGTTGGTGGTGCCGGGATCCGTGGTGGTCGCAGCGGTGGTCTTGGTCTTCTTGTTGCCCGTAAGGAGCAGGACGGCGGCGGCCGCGCCTCCGGCGACCACGGTGCCTCCCACCACCCAAGGCCAGATGCGGGTCTTGGAGGGGGTATCGGGCTTCGATTCAGGTTCCGGGCTGGACTTGGTGGCCGTGGTGCTGCTGACAGCCTTCGGGGTTTCAGGGACCGGGGCAGGTTTTGCCACTGGCTTGGGTTTTTCAGTGATCTTGACCTCGCCTTGGGCCAGTTCCTTGGCGGCACCGGGCAGGAGTTCTTCGAGGCAATCGGAGATGGAGCCCTTCACCTTGCGGCTGGAGCTCTTGAGGATGGTCCCGGACTTGACATCCACCATGCGGGTGGAAAGCACATAGGTGTCGCCCAAGCGTCCGACCGATCCGGTGAGCATCTTCTGGATGCCAAGCAATCGCCCCATCTCCATGGCGCATTGGCCGGCGTCGCACGAGCCCGACTGCTGGAAGCCTTGCTCCTTGAGGATCTGCTCCATCTGGGAGCGTTCCATCATTTGGAAGGCCCCTGTCTTGGACAGCTCATTGATGAGGGCGTCGGTGAGGATGTCGGCCTCGTCCTGGGTGATCTGCTTGCCGGTGAGCGGAAGCAAAGCGGCCGTGCCTTGGCTCTGGGCCAGGGTCGCGCTCGCAAGAGGCCCGAGGAGGGAAACGCACAAGTACAGAGGCGCAAAGCCTCGGCGAAAAAAGGAAGAAACCGTCATGACCAAAGAATAGCTATGAAGATCACAGAATTTCTGTGCGCTCCATCACAGACCGTTGAATATCGCTCAATTTCCGATGGCAGGGACCGGGTTTGCGGAAACGACAGAGGGTGCAACTTCGATGCAATGAGGAAAATCCGGCCGGAGTTTACCTTTTGGCCGTTCATTTTCGAACGACCACGCCGTTACCTGAGGAACGAATCCATGCGTTTGATCCCGCGATCGCTGTTTGCGCTGGGCCTGCTTGCCAGTGCGCCCTTTGCTCAACTTGTCATTTCCCACCAGTCGGCCACCGGCGGCACAGGTCTGAACCAGATCAAGCCCTACCTCAAGGTGGTGAACCAAGGCACCACCACGGTGGACTTGGCCAAGACCACCATCGACTATCTCCTTTACGAGGACGGCGTGAATGCCGGATCGCTGGTGGCCGATTGCTGGCACACCTCGATTTCCAGTTGCAGCGACATGACCGCCGAGATCGGGGCCATTCCCTTGCAGCAGGACGGCGCGCGCAAGGCCAACCTGCGGGTGCGCTTGGGCTTTGCCAGCGGCCAATTGGCGGCCGGGCAGACCCTGCAAATCCAGTGGGGCCTGCACGAACAGGGCTACCAGCACCTCTTTGACGAGAGCGACGACTGGTCGTTCACCGAGGGCGATGGCGCCTGGCACCTGGCCCCGCGCGTGAGCGTGAACGCCAGCGGCTCGGGCAGCGCCGCCACGGGCATGCAGTGGAAGGGCGTGGTGGCGAACCTCCCCGACCCCGCGACCTCCAAGACCGGCGATGTGGTGCGCAACCAGGCCAAGGGCGAGACCTGGGTCTTTTCCAACGGCGCCTGGGTGCTGCTCGCTGAGGCCGGCAAGCCCGGCCCGGCCGGTGCGGCAGGACCACAAGGGCCTCAGGGCGTGGCCGGAGCCGCAGGTGCCGCGGGAGCGCCAGGTGCCGCCGGTGCCCCGGGCGCCCAAGGCCCCAAGGGCGATGCCGGAGCCAGCGGTGGTGCAGACGTAACCGCCCTGACTGCCCGCCTGACGGTGTTGGAAGCCTTGGTGGCCAAGCTGTCGAGTGGACAGGCTACCGACCCGACCTCCCTGACCGACACCCGCGATGGCCAGGTGTACAAGATCACGAACATAGGCACCCAGACCTGGATGGCCCAGAACCTGAACTATGGCGGCGATGCCGGGACGGTGGGGAAATGCTACGACAATGACCCCGCCAACTGCGCCAAGTACGGCCGCCTGTACGACTGGGCTACCGCGATGGGAATTGCGGCCAGCTTCAATACAGCCGCATGGGGTGGCAGCGATGTGAAGCACAAGGGAATTTGCCCGACGGGCTGGCACATACCTAGCGACGCGGAGTGGACGACGATGCAGACCGAAGTGGCCAAGCAGTCCGGAGCAGGCAAGGAAGGGTATGCCTTGAAGGCGGATGCAGGCTGGAATGACGGTGGCAGCGATGTGGTGGGCTTCAAGGCCCTTCCCGGTGGCTACGGCAGCGCGGATGGCAGCTTCCTCAACGGGGGCAGCTACGCCCACTTCTGGAGTTCGTCGGAGTACTACGGTGTGGCGTCCCGCGCTTGGTTCCACGAACTCGGCGCAGGCAACGGGACTCTTGACAGAAAAGACCTCATCAAGACCCTCGGGTTCAGCGTCCGCTGCCTCAAGGATGCACCCTAAGCCTGTCGTAGAGCTGAGGAGCCGGCCCTTCGATACACCGCCTGTGGCGGCACTCAGGGACCGGCCAAGGGCTTCAGCCCATGGGCCGTGCGACTGGGGCAAGGCGCAGCCATGTCACGATGCGGCGCCATTCAGGCTGAGCCATAAGAGGCTGCGACGAGCAAGCCCCCATCGCCAAGGTGCGATTGGGGGCTTTTTTGCGCCAGGGATGCCGGCCGGAAGGCCCAAGACCCCGCCGCCCAAAATCGGATGCGTTCCCGCGCAGGCTGTTGGAGGGGCGGATCTTAGATCCGCCCGTACACTGTTTGCGCGGGATGGTTGGGCGGCGGAGGCTTGGCAGGCAGCCCGACCACCGGGCTCGGTGGGGGCGCCATGGACGGTCTTCAGCGGGTGCGGATGCCCACTTTCAGGATCTCTTCGGCCTTTTCGCCATGGTCGAAGGTCTTGTTGACCCGCACGAGGTAGACGCCCGATCCGACCAGGCGTCCTTGGGCGCTGCGGCCGTTCCAGCCCAGGCCCAGCCAAGCGGCCTCGGATGCGCCGCGACGCAGGGCGATCTCGCTCTTGTCGAAATGGCGCGACCAGGTGCCGACCGGCACGCCAAGCTGGTCGAAGATCGAGATGTCCAGGCGCTGGGGCTTTTCCAACTTCACCGACACGCCGATGCAATCGGGCGACTCGGAGCAGCGAACGGCATCGATCTCGGACAGGAAATCCTGCCCGGAGGCCGTGGTGGTGGCCTCGAGATCCAGGCGCGTGCGGGAAAGCTTCACCCAGCCGTCGGTGCCAAGGCTGGGCCGGGACACCGTACGAATGCCCGTAGTGGGCGGAGTCTGGTCCGGCCCGCTCCAGTAGCCGACGCGCAGGGCGGTGCCGTTGGCAAAGGCCTGAGGCACGACCGCAAAGGGCTGGCCCACGACGAAGCCGGAGGTGCCGGAAAAGGTGCCGTGCTGGGGGGCCTCAATGGCAAGGGCTGCGGTGGCGAGGGCCAGGGCGCAGATGGACGATGCTTTGGAAAGGCTGAGGGCAAGTCGTTTCATGGTGAATGTTTCCATTTGCTGCGACTAGTAGCCTTGAGTGAGGGCGCAAGTCCAACCACTTTTATCACAAATGCAAATGGAGCTTCTGCCTGTTGTTTCCCGGATACCAATCTCACCCTCACTGCATCTGGGCAAGGCGGTGGGATAAGACTTGATGGAATTGGCGATCTCGGCATTGGTCGCTGTAACAGCTCGGATTGCGCCTGTGGCGGAATCGGCGAGCGTTGCTTTGGCCGCAAGCGTGGCGTTTGTCGCATTGATCGCGTTTGCGACGACTGACGGTCCAACGATGGTCAGTGTGGATCCAGACCTATTAACGGAAATGTTATTGCTTCCCGAGATGGTGGCAGTCCCTTGGATGGTGTTCAAGCTGGTCAAGTAACCGCCCACGACATTGTCGGCATTGGTTGCGTTTGTCGCATTGATAGCGGAGACGGCCCTGACCGCGCCTGTGGCGGAATCAGCTAGAATGGCTTTCGTAGCGAGGGTCGCATTGGTTGCGTTGACAGCATTTACTGCATTGGTCGCGTTTGTTGCATTGATAGCGGAGACAGCCCGGACTGCACCCGTGGCGGAATCGGCGAACAGAGCCTTGGCGGCGAGGGTTGCGTTGACGGCGCGCAGGGCGGAAATGGCGGAATCGGCAAGTGTTGCTTTGGCCGCAAGCGTGGCATTGACGGCTTGCAAGGCGGCGATGGCGGAATCGGCAAGCTTGGCGCGAGTCGCCAGATCTGCATTCAAAGCGGTGAGGGCAGAGGCCGCGCGCAAGGCGCCGGTCGCGGAGTCCGCGAAGATCGCCTTGGTTGCCGTTCCGACCTTGGCCGAGGAATCAGCCACGGCAGCGCGCAGGGCATACGGGGTGGCGGTCAGGGCGATGCGCTCCGAAAGCAGGCTTCCGTTGCTGACAACCTCCAACCAGTAGGGCTTGTCCAGGGTTGGCAGGTTTTGGAGCAGGGCCGTGTAGTAGCCATTGCTTGCCTGCACCTTGTCATTGAAGACGGTCTTGCAGTTGCCGTCGACAAGCGCGTCGCAGGCCTTGACGAGCAAGGTCTGGGATCCGTTCACCGGAGCGTCGTTGTTGGTGAGGTAGCCCTGAAACAGGACGGAGGAGGGAACTTCGGCATACGACAGAGATGTCGCGAGCAAGGAAAAGGTGAGAAAGGAAACGCGGCGAATCATCGACAGCTCCAGGGATGAAGAAAAAGGGAGAGGGATATGGTATTCCATGAAATGGCGTTTGTCTGTGAGGTCCGTCACAATTGGCAAATCATTCAAGGAGCGATGCGAACCGTGCGACGCGCCAGGGATGCCGGCTTTGCCCAAGACCCCGCCGCCCGTTGTTCAGACGCCCCGGCGGGGCGTCTCCACGACAAATCGGCGGAGGCTTGGCAGGCAGCCCGACCACCGGCACGGTGGGGGCGCCCCGAAGATCTCGTCCAAGGCTGATGCCTTTCGGAAGAAAGCCGGTAGACGACCACGGTGGGGTGTGATTACTTTTCCCACCTCGAGGAAAACGGAGTGTAGCTCAGCTGGTAGAGCGCTACGTTCGGGTCGTAGAGGCCGCATGTTCGAATCATGTCACTCCGATGGCGCCTGGGACGAAAGTCTCGGGCGCTTTTTTCATTCTGCCGATCGAGGTTCCAGTGCGCATCGATGTCTTGACCATCTTTCCGGACATGTTCGCCGCGATGGACCACACCATCCCCGCGAAGGCCAAGAAGCACGGAGCTCTGGACCTGCGTGTCCATGGGCTGCGCAAGCACGCCATCAACAAGTACGGCGCGGTGGATGATTACCCCTTCGGCGGCGAGGCCGGCATGGTGCTGCGCCCCGAGCCGATCGAGAAAAGTCTCGAGGAGGCGCTGGAAGGCCGCGTGGATGTGCCGGTTTTTTTTCCGTGCCCCCACGGCAAGCCGCTCAACCAGGAAATGGTGCGCGAATGGGCCAAGCTCCCGGAAATGGTGATCCTGTGCGGTCACTACAAGGGGATCGACGAGCGCATCCGGTACACCTACGTGACCCACGAATTCTCGTTGGGCGACTTCGTGCTCTCGGGCGGTGAGCTGCCTGCGATGGTCTTCATCGATGCCCTGGCCCGCTTGCAGCCTGGGGTTCTGGGCGATGACGACAGCGCCAACACCGACTCCTTCGAGGCCCCTTTGCTGGGCTGGCCGGTGTACACAAGGCCCGAGACCTGGCACGGATTGAAGGCCCCGCAGGCCCTGCTTTCAGGGGATCACGAGCGCATTCGCAAGTGGCGTCGGCAGCAGCAATTGCTGTGGACAAAGGAGCGCCGACCCGATCTCTTGGAACGACTTGAACTTACAAGTGAAGATCACCTCTTGCTGAATCCGCGAGATGATGTATTTTTGCCCCTCTCAACCAAGTTACACGCGAGTTCGCGAGGCAAGCATCATGAGCATTCTGAAGACGATCCAGTTCCAGGGCCTCAAGGCTGACAACCCGGAGTTCCGCGCCGGCGATACCGTCCGCGTTGACTACAAGATCAAGGAAGGTGACAAGGAGCGCGTTCAGCCGTTCCAGGGTGTCGTCCTTCAGATCCGCGGCGAGGGCATCTCCAAGGCCTTCACGGTCCGCAAGATCTCCAACGGCGTGGCCATCGAGCGTGTGTTCCCGCTCCACTCCCCCCGTATCGCCAAGATCGAAGTCGTGCGCCAGGGCAAGGTCCGCCGCGCTCGCATCTTCTACATGCGTGGATTGCAGGGCAAGGCCGCCCGTATCAAGGACCGCGACTACCGTCCGGCACGCGCCAAGTAAGCTTCGATCCCCACAAGGGTCCAAAGCCTCGTTCCACTTCGCGTGGACCGAGGCTTTTTCGTTTGGGGAAATGTGCTTGCGATAGCATGATAGTCATGCTAGATTCATGGCATGATCCTTTCCTTTGCCGACCAAGGCACGGAAGACATCTATCACGGCGAGATGACGCGCAAGTCCAGAGCAACCTGTCCACAGGATCTCTGGGATGTGGCGCGACGCAAGCTGGATCAGATTCACTGGAGCCGTGAACTGGACTCCCTGAGAATTCCACCAGGGAATCGGCTGGAGATGCTGCAGGGGGATCGAGCGGGACAGCATTCGGTTCGGATCAACCAGCGATACCGTATCTGCTTCCGATGGGTTGATGATGGTGCGGAAAATGTCGAGATCGTGGATTACCACTGAAGGCAATGGAGGAACTTGACATGAGCAAAGGCGTTGGTTTACCAAGGCATCGCGCTCCCACTCACCCGGGGGAGGTTCTGCTCAAGGATTTTCTCGAGCCGATGGGCATTTCCCAGGCCGAATTGGCGCGTTCGCTGAGCATTCCTTTTCAGCGAATCAATGAAATTGTGCATGGCCGTCGGGGAATCACGGCAGAGTCCGCGATCCTTCTCGGGCAGTTTTTCGGCATGGACGCGGAGTTCTGGATCCGTGCGCAGTCGGATGTGGACCTTTATCGTGCCCACCAGGAATTGGCCGGGCAGTTGAGCAGGATTCCACGTGCGCAGGATCTTCACCCTGAGCATGTGCTCACCAAGTAGGCTTCAGGGGACTGCGAACGATTTTGGAAGCATGGAAATTGTCGGCAGAGGGTCGTGATCTAGCGCGTGACGCGAAGCAGGTCGGCGCGGATGCGGCCCAATGCGATCTTCGACTCCATGCGCACGGGAATGCGGCGGGCGTCGTTGGTGAGCCAGACCTGGAGGCTCCCCTTGGCCTTGAACAGGGCCTCGGCGTGGATCTTGGGCTCGATCACCAGGCACTCGAACTTGCCCGCCGGGACCGTGATGGTCTCCTTGCGCAGGCAGTGGATCTCGACCCCTTTGTAGAACTTGCGGTTGTCCAGCAGGTCCAGGCGGGAGATCTGGCCGATCTTGTAGTCCATGCGGCGGAAGGCGTAGAAGGCCGAAAGCAGGTCGTGGACCTCGGGGCTGGTGGCCATTGAGCTGTCGGGGCGCTTGCCCTTGCCCTTGGAGGTGCCGGAGACCACCGCGGTCACGGCTTCGCGATTGAAGACGGTGCGGAAGTTGGCCCAATAGTCGCCCTCGTGCACCTTCTTCTCGAAGCGCGTGGGGTAGCCGTCGATCCCGACCCGGCTTTCGAGGGTGTCGTGGACCGGGTACCAGGATTGGACGGTCGCATTGGCAGTGGCGACGGTGCGGATCACCGCGCCCGCGCCGTCGGGAAGGCACATCATGTCGGCATAGCCGGCGGTCATGAAGCCCCAACTGACCTGAAAACGAAGCTTTTCCCCGAGGTGGACGGCCATCTGGGCAGATGCCAGCGTCGCCGCCACCAGCACGAGGAAAAGCGGACGCATCAGTTGCCGGCGAGCTCGGCCCAAGCCGCGAGGCCCTTTTGGGCGATGTCGCGGCGGGCTTGGGCCCCTTGGAAGGAGATCTTGTCAACCGCCTGATAGGCGCGGTCCACGGCATCCTTGAGCGAATCGCCTTGGGCGGTGACGCCAAGCACGCGACCGCCTGCGGTCACCACATGGCCTTCGTTGTCCAGGACCGTGCCGGCATGGTAGACGCGCACGTTTTCCAGCGAACCGGCTTCGAGCAGACCTTGGATGGGACGGCCCTTGGGGTAGGCGTTGGGGTAGCCCTCGGAGGCCATCACGACCACGGCGGCGTGCTTGCGCGGCGAAGGCACATGCACATCGCTGAGCTTGCCGTCGATGGCGGCTTGGCAGAGGTCCACGAAGTCGGCTTCCAGTACCGAAAGCACGACCTGGGTCTCGGGATCGCCCATGCGACAGTTGAACTCGACCACCTTGGGGCCGGTCTTGGTGAGCATGATGCCCACGAAGAGGAAGCCCTTGAAGGGGCAGCCTTCCAGTTCCATGCCCTTGAGGGTGGGTTCGATGACGCTCTGGCACACGGTTGCCAAGACCTGAGGCGTGGCGCGCGGGGCGGGGGAATAGGCTCCCATGCCACCGGTGTTGGGGCCGAGGTCGTTGTCGAAGATGCGCTTGTGGTCCTGGGCGGAGGGCAGCAGCACATAGCTGGAGCCGTCGCACAGGGCGAAGATCGAGGCCTCTTCGCCGCTCATGAATTCCTCCACCACGACTTCGTCACCTGCCTCGCCGAACTGGCGGTCCGGGCCGAGCATGGAGCGACCGGCCTCAAGGGCCTCTTCGCGGGTCATGCACACGACGGCGCCCTTGCCGGCGGCAAGGCCGGATGCCTTGACCACGACGGGGACGGGGCATTCGGTCAAATGGGCGATCAGGGGTTCGAACTCGGTGAAATTCACATAGGCTGCGGTGGGCACGCCGTAGCGGGCCATCAGGTCCTTGGAGAAGGCCTTGCTGGCTTCGATGCGGGCAGCGGCCTGGGTGGGGCCCAGCGCCTTGATGCCCGCGGCTTCAAGCCGATCGACCAGGCCGAGAGCCAAGGGGATCTCGGGTCCGACCAGGACGAAATCGACCGCAAGCTCACAAGCCAAGCGGACCAGTCCTTCGATGTCGTCGGAAGCCACCGGGTGCAGACGCCCAAGGCTGTCGAAGCCCGGGTTGCCGGGGGCGAAATGGAGTTCAGGCTTAGTGGCACTCTCGAAAAGCTTGCGAGCCATGGCGTGTTCGCGCCCGCCCGATCCGACCAGAAGAATCTTCATGGAAGTCAAGTTAGTTATGTCCTTTGAGTGCGGCACAGGCGGTTCTTGTCTTGGATCGATCGGGATATCCGTTTGTCAGGATCGCTTGGCGTTCACCCAAAGCTCTTCAAGCGCCTCCAAGCTGCGTCCGGCCAGAGGGGAGCCTTCCACCGAGGCTTGAGCTTCCATGTGACGGTAGCGGGTCTCGAACTTGCGGCTGGCGGACAGGAGGGCGGCTTCGGAATCGATTCCGAGCTTTCGCCCGAGGTTCACGCAGGCAAAGAGCAGATCGCCGAATTCCTCCTCCACATGCCTTGCGTCGCCGCTTGCGATGGCCTCGCGCAGTTCGACCTCCTCCTCGGCGATCTTGTCCCAGACGGGAGCCGCATCGGGCCAGTCGAATCCGTCCTTGGCGGCACGGGCCTGGGCCTTGTGGGCGCGAAGGAGCGCGGGAAAGCCGCCGGGAATGCCGTCCATGCGGCTTTTGCGGTCTTCCTTGCCCTTTTCGGTGTTCTTGATGGCTTCCCAGTTGCGCACCACCTCCGAGGAATTCGCGACCTCGACTTCCCCGAACACATGGGGATGGCGGCGCACCAGCTTGGCGGCGATCTCGTGGATGACCTCATCCAGCGTGAAGCGTTTTTCCTCCGTGGCGATCTCGGCGTGGAAGACGACTTGCAGCAGCAGATCGCCCAATTCCTCGGCCATGGCATGGTCGTCCTTGAGATCGACGGCTTCCAGGAGCTCGTGAGCCTCTTCCAGCAGGCATCCCTTGATGCTGTCGTGGGTCTGTTCGCGATCCCATGGGCAGCCGCCGGGCGCACGCAATTGCGTCATGATCTTGCGCAGTTGCTCAAATGAGTAGTATATTGGTTCCATACTCTCACCAAGGTATGATGCCATGATCTCTTCTGCCATCCTTTCGTCTTCAGAACTCAGCCTTTGCGAGCCCTGGTGGGCCGGGGAGCCGGCCGAAACCGGGGCATTGGAGCTGTGGCTTGCGCTCAGTCGCGTCTCAGGGCTTGGCCCGGTGCGGACCACCGCCTTGGTGGAAAGGTTCGGAACCCCCGACCGCATTTTTGGCGCCAGTCACCGGGAATTGTCGGATGGAACCCTTGCCATGCCGGCTTCGGTGATCCGTTCGCTTTCTCAAGGCCCGGATCTGGATTGGGCCTGCCGTCAGTTGGAGGCGGCGGAAATGCACAATGTCCAATTGATCGCCTATGATCATGCGGCTTACCCTCGGCGCTTGCGCGAGATCAGTTCGGCCCCGCCCGTCCTGTGGGTGAAGGGGCGGTTGCCTGCGGACCACCTGCGCCCGGTGGGGGTGGTCGGCACCCGCCGCCCGACGGACATCGGGAAGCTCTCCTGCCGCTCGCTGGTGCAGGACTGGGTGCATCAGGGAATCCGCATCGTCTCGGGGCTTGCCATGGGAATCGATGAGATTGCGCACCGCACGGCCCTGGATGAAGGCGGCGAAACGGTCGCGGTGCTGGGCAACGGGCTGGATCAGTTCGGGGAAAATCAGCGCAGCGCCCTTTTTGACAGGATCGCCGAAGAAGGCTTGCTGGTCTCGGAACTTCCGATGGGGACACCGCCGACCCCGACCACCTTCCCCAGGCGCAACCGCATCATCTCGGGACTTTCCCGGGCGGTGGTCGTGGTGGAAGCGCCGGTGAACAGCGGGGCGCTCATCACGGCGCGCGACTGCTTGGAGCAGAATCGGGAGCTGCTGGCCGTTCCCGGGCCGGTCGGCTTTGAGAGCTTTGGCGGATGCCATCGGCTTTTGCGTCAGGGAGCGGCACTTTGCGCTCAATCCCAGGATTTGTCGGATGCCTGCGGGTGGCGCACGAATCTGGTCCTGAGCCTGCCCGGCGAGGTCGTTGAGCAGAGCCCGGTGCAGGCGCTTTTGCGAACCGAACCCCTCAGTGGAGAGGAAATCAGCTTGCGGCTGGGGCGTTCCTTGCCGGGGGTCTTGGCCGAGCTGGCACAGCTTGAGGTCAAGGGGAGAGTGCAGCGACTTTCCGGGGGAGTGTACGCTCCGGCTTGAAAACGGATGAGTGGAGCTACCTTGCAGGGTCGCCATGAGTGAAACGCAAGGAACCGTACCGCCTCAGAAACGCCTGCACATCGGTCGATGGGTCGTGCTTGCTGTGGGTGGATTCGGGCTGTACACATGGACATGGGGCCCTTACGGCATTTTGCGGCAACGCTCCAACGAGTCGCGCATCGAGCGGATGCGCTTGGACAACGACTCCCTGCGCGTGGTCACTCGGGAATTGAAAGCCCGACTGAATCGCCTTGAAAGGGATTCGGTCGAGATCACGCTTGCCGCACGCCGTGCCGGACTGACCCGGCCGGGAGAAGTGCTGGTGCGCTTCATCGACACGACCGCCCAATAGAGGGAATCTCATGCGACTTGGTCTGCTTCAATACGCCCCCGCTTGGGAAGATCCAGAGGCCTCCAAGGCGGAGATCCTGCGGCGCGTGGGGGAGCAACCTCACCTCGACCTCCTGGTCCTGCCCGAGATGTGCCTGACGGGTTTTTCCATGGACGCGGAAAAGACCCAGGTCCGTGGCGAAGATCACGCGTTCTTTGCAGGTCTGGCCCGGGACCACGGCATGGGCGTGGCCTACTGCGTGGGGGATGCCGGGGAGATCGCGCTGTTCCTGCGAGGGCGGGATGGGGAGCTGATCGGACGGTATGCCAAGCGGCACTTGTTTGTGCCGGGCGGTGAGGCGGATGCCTACCAAAGCGGCGAAAGGACTCCGGACATCTGGGAGTTCGAGAACTGGCGGATCCTGCCATCGCTGTGTTACGACCTGCGCTTTCCGTACCAGTTCTGGACCCGTTCGCACGAGTACGACATGATTCTCTTGCCGGCCAACTGGCCGACGGCACGGCTTCCGCACTGGCGCACCCTGCTTGCGGCCCGGGCCATCGAGAACCAGGCTTGGGTGGTGGGAGTCAATCGGGTGGGTGACGATCCCAAGACACGCCACAGCGGGCATTCCACGGTGGTGGATCCGTACGGCCAGACGGTGCTGGAAGCGGGAACGGCCCCCGGCCTTTCGGTGACGGTTCTGGAACTCGGCCAGGTGGAGATGCATCGCAAACGCTTCCCGGCCTTCGCCGACCGTCGCGAGTGAATATCTTTCAGCCATGCAACTGACCGCCGATGTCGTCCGCAAGCTGGGTCTCCTCTCCCGTCTTCATATCCCGGAGGATCGCCTCGAAGAGGTGGCCGCCGATCTTCAGCCCATCCTCGGGCATCTGGAAGAACTGGCCTCGCTGGATCTTTCCGACATCGAGCCGATGATGCACCCGGACAATTCGCCGCGTCCTCTGCGTCCCGACGTCGTCCAGGAATCGTTGCCTCGCGAGGTCGCCTTGGCCAATTCGCCCACGGCCCGCGATGGCTTCTTCACCGTTCCGAAGGTCATCGGCGCCGTATAAGATGGTGGCCGTGGACTGCCTGCTCCCGGCCCGGCTTTCCTCCTCCCGATTTCCCGGCAAACCCTTGGCCTTGATCGCCGGGGTGCCCTTGGTGGTCCGAGCCGCCGGCTGTGCGCTGGCGGCTCGTTGCTTTTCCAAGGTCGTGGTGGTCTGCGAGGACGAGGAGATCGCCGAGGTCTGCCGCCAGTGGGGGATCGATTCCCTGGTCACGCCGGTCTTTCCCACGGGAACCGATCGCGTGGCGTGGGCGGCGGGCCAGTTGGATTCGCAATGGGTGGTGAACCTGCAAGGGGACGAGCCGGTCTTTCCGTCGGGGATCTTGACGGAAATCGTCAAACTCTTGCCGACCGATCCCGATGCGCTCTGGACTTGCGCCGAGGCGAAGGGATTGACCACGGAGGATTTGACGGATCCTGACATCGTGAAGATCTGCCTCGAGGATCCCGCCCGCGAGGTGTCCGGAGCCTTCGACTTCCATCGCGAACTGCCGGCGGACCTGGTGGCGACTTCCCGCATCCATGTGGGGCTCTACGCCGGGCGCTGCGAGGTGCTGGAGCGCTTCGCCTCGCTTGCCCAGACGCCGCGCGAAGAGGCCCGTCGCATCGAGCCGTTGCGTGCCCTGGACAATGGCATGGCGGTGCGAGCCTTGGTTCGCGACATGCCACGTCTGGCGGTCGACCGGCCGGAGCATGTGGCACAGGTTGAGCGCTGGCTGGAGCGGGAGGCCTCGCCCGCGGTGCTCAATCCGCCGCCGAGGCCATGAGTTCGGCATTTTCCTTGGAGTTCATGATGACCTGTGTCTTGGATGCAGTGCGTACTGCGTTGGGCCGGGCCGGGTGGTCCGGGGCGTTGGTCGGGGTCCTCCTGCTGATGTCCCCCGCACGGGCTTCGGAGAGCAGCGTGGCGGGCATGGGCGTCTTCTCGCTGACCAAAAGCACCTACAACGGTTACAGCGGTGAACTGGGGCTTCTGATCGGCAAGGCGCCCCAGGATGATCTCAAAGGAGGGTTCGCAAGCCTGGAATTCGGGCAGGAAGGCGCGATGATCCGGGCCGGTTACGGGGCATTCTGGCAGGGGCATGGGGTTGGTGACCTGCGACTTGGCTCGTTCCGTCTTGGAGGCGTCGTTTTCCGGCCCCATGATGACAAGGCTTCGCGCTTTGGCGCCGAGATCAGCTATTCGTTCTGGTGCGCACTTCTGCGCGGCGGGATTCTGGGCGCATCCTCCGATGCCGATGCTTCAGCCTACATCGGGTACGGGCTCGGTCTGTGAGGCTCCTGGTCGATGTGGAAAGCGGGACCCGCTGCTTGGACGGTGGCGGCGTCGCGATGGAGGTCGTGGACGTCGATGCCGGGAACTTCGACATCTATCTGAACCTGGTGCAAGCCTACGAAGCGGAGTTCTCGCCGCTCACGGGGAAGAAGCCGGGAAGCGACGGCCGCTTTGCGCTCGACACGCACTTGGGCGGGAATGTCCACGGGCATCTCCTGTATCTGGGCGAGACCCCGGCGGGTCTGGCGGCCATCGAGTCGGACCGGGACGAGCATGAGGTGCGCGAGTTCTATGTGGTGCCGCTCTTCCGGGGAAGGCTGACGGGTTCTCGCTTCGCCCAAAGCCTGTGGCGGCGCTTTCCGGGGAATTGGGAGATCAAGCAGATCGCCGGCGCCTCCAACGCCACGGCCTTCTGGCGCCGCGCCGTGGGGGAGTTTACGCAGGGTCGCTTCGAGGAGGACCATCACGACGATCCGGTCTGGGGGCACGTGGTGCGGCAGCGGTTTGTGGTCGGGGCGTAGGCTGGGGGCGAAGGTTTGTTTGACTTGTGCTTGTAAATCGCTAAGTACATATTGTAATTTACAAGCATGATAAGAGGGGTTCAGGCAGAGCTTGTCCAGGATCTGAGCGAGTCGCCCGCCGTGGCCCTGCTTGGTCCTCGCCAGTGCGGAAAGACCACCTTGGCGCGTCTCCTGTCGAAGGCGTTTCCCGGTGCCGTCTATCTGGACCTGGAACGGCCTTCCGACCTGCGCAAGCTGACCGATCCCGAACTGTACCTGGGTCCCTTGGCCAATCGCCTAGTCGTGCTGGACGAGATCCAGCGGGTCCCGGAGCTGTTTCCGGTGCTTCGGGCCCTGATCGATGAGGAACGCCGGCCCGGTCGCTTCCTGCTCCTGGGATCGGCTTCGCGGGATCTCCTGAGGCAGTCCTCGGAGAGCCTGGCCGGCCGGATCCGCTACCGCGAGCTCACGCCCTTCCGGCTCGCGGAGGTCGTGACCGAGGACTACGGGATGGATCGACATTGGTCGCGAGGGGGATTTCCTGTCAGCTTCCTCGACGGCAGCCAGTCGCAGAGCCTGCGCTGGCGCCGCGATTTCCTGAGGACCTTCCTCGAGCGCGACGTGCCTTCCTTCGGGATCGAGGTGCGTCTGCCGCTTTTCGAGCGTTTCGTCTCCATGCTTGCCCATCTCCACGGGCAGCTGCTCAACTGGAGCCGTCTGGCCGAGTCGGCGGCCATCAGCGTCCCCACGGCCAAGCACTACACGGAGCTGCTGGAGAAGTCCTTCCTGATCCGTCTGCTTCCTCCTCACGAGGCCAATCTCTCCAAGCGGCTGGTGAAGTCCCCCAAGCTCTGGTGGCGGGACAGCGGGCTGCTGCATGCGCTCCTGGACATCGCGGACTTCGATGCGCTCCAAGGGCATCCGGTCGTGGGCGCCTCGTGGGAAGGCTACGCGATCGAGGAGATCCTCCGGGCGGCGCCTGAAGCCCAGGCGACCTTCTACCGGACCCAGGCCGGAACGGAGCTCGATCTGGTGCTGGTCAAGGGCGAGAGGCGCATGGCCTTCGAGTTCAAGCGTTCCAGCGCCCCCAGTCCGACCCGCGGCTTCTGGCAGGGCCTCGAGGACTTGGGTTTGGAGGAGGCGCGCATCGTCGCGCCGGTCGACTCGCCTTGGCCCCTGCGACAGGGGGTGCAGGTGGTGCCCCTGCGGGACGCGGTGGCGGAAGTCGCGGCCTGGGCGTCGGCATAGGGCTCACATCCCCGGGATTTCACTTGCCGGGTGGCAGGAAACGCAGCACCGAGTCCGCCGGGTCGATCCACCAGCGCGGTGGTGAGGAATTCAAGCTCCACGAAAACTCCAATGTCGGCGGATCCGCGAACGGGTTGAGAAGTCCTGTGAACGGCAATGTGCCGCGTCCGGAGGAATCGAGCAATGAGGAGTCCTGACGGACGACTCCCCATGCGACGGAGGGGGTGTCAGGAATTCGGGTCGACTTGACAGTGCTCCAACGGATGGTGGCCAGGGCCGGGCCGGTGACCGGCAGTCGAAAGGTGTCCTTGCAGGCCCGGAACAGGTCGGTAGGGACGATGAGGTGCCATTGCACCTGGGTCGTGACGGTTTGCCTCTTGGCAAACTGCACAGGACAACCATCCACCGACGAGGGATGGGACCATATGTCAAGATTCGATGTGTTGGCTTGCAGGATCTCGCCATTGGCATCGGTTTGGTAACGGAAGTCGTTCCTATCGCGAGACATGATGACGGGAACATTCGTCAGGGGTGTGCCGTCCTCGCGAGTGACGCGAATCAGCCATGTGGGCGTGTCGATGGGGTCGGAACAGGCCGCAAGCAATGCCAACCCCATCGCACAAGGAAGGAGGGTCTTCATGGCTGATCCGGAGGAGAAAAGAAGCGCCATTCGAGGTGCCAAGTCCGGGTCGAGGCGTATTCGACCGCGGGGGTGGCGGAAAACCACCATAGATTCGGGTTCTGCCTGATTTGCAGGGGCCGGAAAAGTCCCGAATCCTCTTGGGGGATGGCGCCCAGTGCACGGCGGCGGAAATGGGCAAGGCCTGTGGCGCGATCCCAATGTCCGGAATCCTCGATGATGCGGGTTCCAGCCCGACTCATGGCGCGATGGAAGCGAAATCCGGTCGAATCGGCGTGCTCAAGGCAGGTGGTGCGCAGGCGCGCACCGGAGAGGGAATCGGTCCAGCACTGCTGGCTCGATGCCAGATTGCTGGATGGATTGAAGGGCAGGGTTTCCGGTGGCCAAGAAGGATGCAGGAAGGAGAGCGGAGCGGGTTCAAAATCAGAGGCCCATACATCTCTGTAGCGGATCCAGTGGCATGTCTCGAACCCGAGGCGGAGGTCGTTGAAGACCAAACGTGGGATCCGGAAGGACGCCGTGTGATTCGAGTCGGGGAGGAGCACCGTATCGAGACGGAATGGATAGCTGAAGCTTCCACGGATTTCAGTGATCCAACTGTAGGGCTGCGGCAGACTGTCGTCGAAGCGGATCACGAGGAGGGAGTCTCCGGTGAGGCTCGAGTCCGGGGCGATTCGGCGCAAGGTCACCTTCCAGGATGCGTCCGCGCGGGTCGCCGATTCCGCCACCAAAGGAAAGCCTTGAAAGGAAAACCACATGCCTTGGATGTAGTTGGCACCTTGGGTGGGCTGGACGGATCCGCTCCCGTTCGAATCCAACCTCAGGGATTGCGTGCTGCCAGGTTGATGGAATTCAATGACACCGATGGAATCGGCCGTACAGCTGGGGCAGGAAACGTGGATCGACTCGATCGGGGGTGGCGGATCGGAGAATCCCCCCCAACAACCGGTGAGCATCGTGACCAAGGGGACCAAGATCAGCGGAGGGGTGCGCATGGTTGCAAGATAGATGCGATGGGTTGGGCTCCCGACGTGAATCGCGGTCGGCCCCGGGCCCTCGGGCCTGGACGAGGTGGGGTTGTCCCCGCCGCGCCAGGGATGCCGGCCTTGGCCCAAGACCCCGCAGCCCCGGCCTGACCGGGGCGAGGAGGCTTGGCAGGCAGCCCGACCCCGTCAGGGGAGGCGCCCGGATTTGACGGATTCCGTCAGCGGGTCACGAAGGTGCGCGAGCCTTCGCGGGAGCGGATCAGGTGGACGCCGGGGCGGTCGGACTGCCATGTCACGGCCTGTCCGGAGGCCAGACGGAGGTCGGCCAGCTTGCGGCCGTCGACGGCGAGGATCTCGAAGGTGGTGGCCTCGGGCCCGTTCCAGACGAGTTCGACGCCATGTCCCGAGGATCGCAGGGACAGTGCGGTCAGGGCGGTGCCGCGGGTGCCGACCGAGGTGGAGGCGTTTTCCTGCCACGTGAAGCGGAAGCTGTAGAGCGCGCTGGAGGTGCCGACCCACACCAGGGAGTCCGAGGCGGTCACGGCATTCACGTTGCCGGCTCCCGGCAGCACGAAGGTGCTGATCAACTTGACGCCCGTGGGAGTCCACTTGACCACCACGAGCGAAGAGTCCATTCCAAAGACGACGAGGGAATCCTTGTGCGCGACTTGCGAGGAGAGCCGGGCGCCGGCGGGAAGCTCCGTCGCCGTCAGGGAATCGATGCCACGGGATGTGCGGCTCTTGTGGAAGATGGTGCGGGTCCTGGAATCACAGGTCATCCACAGGCCGTCCCATCCGGCCAGCACCCAACTGGGGCTTGCCGTGGATATCAGCGTGTCCCGGGGCGCGGCGCGCATCAGCCCTTTGAGGTTTCCGCCGGAGATCAGGATGCGGTCGTTGGTCGAACGCCACATCATCACGGCCTGTCTCGTGACGGGGTCCGCATCGCACAGGAGATTTCCGGAGGTCACGGCAAAGGTCGTGCTGTCGGCAAGGCTCCAACGGGAGGAGCCGGAGATCTCGACGGCGTGATTGTTGTTGCAGCCCAAAAGGCGCCAGTTCCATGCCGGGGCTTCCCCTGGCGGGGAACTTTCGCGGACGAGGCCGCCTTGGGGATATCCGTATCCCAGGGAATATTCGGCGGGATTGCCGCCATGAACTCCGGGGGCCGCGCCGGTCGGGTTGTGGGACAGGATCGCGGTCTTGGCCTCGATGAGGTGGGCGGTGTCGAGAAGGCTGAAGAAGCGGGGCTGCTCGTTGTCGATCGCGGAGGAGAGAACCGAGTCGCCCCGGACGATGCCGGCGTTCCCGCGACGGAAGAAGTCGAAGCGGCCATAGCGCCCTACTGCGAGGGAATCCTTCCATGCGGTGAGGGTGAGGTTTCCGTAGCGCTGGAAGACCATCGGTTCGGTGAGGACGGGGATCTTCTCGGCGGTGGCGATGGATGCCAGCAGAAGGGCAAAGGGAACGAGTTTCATGGGAGGTCCTTTCAAAGGGGGAAGCAGCGTGTCTTCCCAAGTTCGCCTCGTGGACAGATTCCGTCACTGGCAACCCGAATGGAAAACGTAGACAGGTTGTCCTGCCGGTGAGGCGGATCGTGGACACATTGTCCACAGTCGCTGGAGGTCGTGCCTGTTCACGGGACGCAGGAAATGGCATGTTGGAGATGGCACGGCACGAACACGGAGAATCGCCCATTGGACTCACTTTGGAACAGCACGGATTACCGCATCTTCCTGCGGGACTGGCTGGAAGGCCAGCGCAAGGTGCGTTCCACGCTTTCGCTGCGTTGGATGGCGCAGGGCCTTGCGATGGATCCGAGCCTGTTGTCCAAGATCTTCGCGCAGGAAAGGCATCTCTCGCACTCGCGGGTGCAGCCGGTCTGCGACCTGCTCAAGCTCGCGGACGCCGAGGCCGAATACTTCCGGCTGATGGTCCACTACGCCAAGTCCAAGGGGCATCGCGAGGCGCAGACCTGTTTCGCTCGCATGGCCGAGCTGCGGCGCGTCTCGCCGGTGCCGTTGGATGATGTCCAGGTTGCCTACTGGGAGAGCTGGATCCATGTGGCGCTTCGGTCCCTGCTGGCTTGCGGCGAGTTCCGCGACGAATGGACCGTGCTGGGTTCGCTCTTGCGTCCGCGTCAGACGGCCCGCAAGGCGCGCGAGGGCGTGCTCTTGCTGGAACGCATCGGCCTTGCCTTCCGGGACGAGACCGGTGCTTGGCGGGTGCGCGACGCCTTCCTCAAGGACGGATCCCCGGCCCAGGCTCCGATGGTCAGGCACTTCCACCGGCAGTCGCTGATGCTTGCCATGGAGTCGATCGAGGGGCTTCCGAAAGATCTGCGCGATCTATCTTCCCTGACCGTGTCGATCCCACCTGACGGCTATCCTCGCCTGGTCGAGATGGTGCGCGAGTTCCGCGCCCGGATGCTGGCTGCCGTGTCCGGCATGCAGGATCCCGACCGCGTCTACCAGCTGAACCTGCAACTGATTCCGTTGGCGCTTCCCGAGACTCCCGATGCGCCTTGATGCTCTTGGGATGCGCCGGTTCTTGTCGTGTGCCGCACTTCTTGGACTGGCCGCCTGCGGGGCCACCGATCAGGTCGCGGGCGGGACCGTGGGCACCGAGACGGGAAATGCCCTCACCGGCATGCTGATGCGGGAAGACGGATCGCCTGCCGCATCCGCCGTGGTGGTGGCGCGACCCCACGACGCCGTGGATTCGATGTCGAGTGCAATCTGGCAGCGAGGCCAGGCCGACGATCAAGGGGCGATCCGGATGCACCTGCCCAGCGGTCGCTGGACCTTGGAGGCGCGCAGCGGAGCCCTTTCCCGCAGGACGGATGTGGTGGTGGACGGTGACGTGGCGATCCGTGACACGCTGCGGCCCGGGACGCTTTTGCGTGGTCGCGTGCTGGGCGAGGGCATCGCTTCGATCAGTCTGCCCGGCTTGGCAAGATCCTCCCGGATCGGGAGCGACGGGACCTTCGAGTTCCTGGATGTTCCGGCAGGGGCGCAGCGATTGGAAAGTTCAGGGATGCAATGGAGCCTGCCCGCCGGTGGCGATTCGCTGGCGCTTGCGGCGGACGGAAGCGGCCGGATCCTGCGGGGCGCTCACGCCTTGGCGCTTCCCGTGGGTGCCTCCCTGCGATGCGTCCAGATCGCCGATACGCTGGTGCCCGACGGCAATGTGCAGCTTTGGGATGGACGGGGTGAGGTCGTGCCGCTTGCCTTGGGACTGGTACGTGCCGGATCGCGGCGGATGTGGGTCGGAACCCGCACGGCGGCTCCTGCCTTCCTGGGCATGGATCCGAATGCCGTGACCGTCTCGCCCTTTGAGCGCGACCCCGCTCTGACTCTGGCTTGGATTCCCGAGCTGGGTGAGGGGAATTTGACGGGATCCCGGCCGGGCCTTGCCGTCGCGACGGGAGCCGTGCTGGACTCCTCCGGAGAAGGACGCTATCGACGCATCCCGTTGGGAATGGCGCTGGGAATGTTCGATTCCGGGACGCTTCCCGATACGGACGCTTTTTCCCTGATGGTGCGGGCACGGCTGAACCTGACGGCGGTGGGCTCGCTCTGGCTGGTGGACTGGACCGATCTCGACGGTGCGGGTCTGCGCATCGGCATCGGCGCCGGAAAGCTGTCGGTGCGCGCGGGCCTCAAGGACACGGCAATCGACCTTGCCGACAGCGGCACATGGACGAGCTGGGGCGCAAGTTGGGATGGACAGGATCTGTCCGTCAGTTCCGACGGGATCGAACGGATGCGCGTGAGGACGGATGCCCTGGGGCGCAGGGCTTCGTGGATCTCGCGACGCATCGGGCAGGGTGGGGGCTTGGACGTGTCGACCATCCTTGCATGGCGGCGCGCCGTGGATGGGCCATCCTTGTCGGCACCCGTCTTGACTCTTCCCTGAAACGAAAAGGGACGCCCCTTTGCGAGGCGTCCCTTTGTGACAGAATTTGTCCTACCCGATCACACGTTCTCGGCGTACTCCGCGATCTTGTCGAAGTTCATGTACTGGTAGATGGTGTCGGCATGCTTGGCGACGATGGCCGTCTCGGCGAGGTACTCCTGCGCGGTCGGGATGCGACCGAGCTTGGAGGCCACCGCGGAGAGCTCGGCCGAGGCCAGGTACACGTTGGTGTTCTTGCCCAGGCGGTTGGGGAAGTTGCGCGTGCTGGTCGAAACCACCGTGGCGCCTTCCTTGACCTGCGCCTGGTTGCCCATGCACAGGGAACAACCCGGCATCTCCATGCGGGCACCGGCTCCGCCCAGGACGGAGTAGTGGCCTTCCTTGGTCAGCTCGGCGGCGTCCATCTTGGTCGGCGGAGCCACCCACAGGCGGGTCGCGATGTCCTTCTTGCCCTCGAGGAGCTTGGAGGCGGCGCGGAAGTGCCCGATGTTGGTCATGCAGGAGCCGATGAAGACCTCGTCGATGGCGACGCCGGCCACCTCGGAGAGGGTCTTGGCGTCGTCCGGATCGTTGGGGCAGCACAGGATGGGTTCGACAATATCCGCCAAATCGATCTCGATCACTTCGGCGTATTCGGCCTCGGCATCGGGCTGCAGGAGCTCCGGCTTCTCGAGCCACTTCTTCATGGCGTCGATGCGGCGCTGCAGGGTCTTGGCGTCGGCGTAGCCGTCCTTGATCATGTTCTGCAGGAGCACGATGTTCGAGTTCATGTACTCGATGATCGGCTCCTTGTTCAGGCGCACGGCGCAACCGGCGGCGGAGCGCTCGGCCGAGGCGTCGGTCAGCTCGAAGGCCTGCTCCACTTTGAGGTCGGGCAATCCCTCGATCTCAAGGATGCGTCCCGAGAACACGTTCTTCTTGCCGGACTTTGCGACCGTGAGGAGACCGGCCTTGATGGCGTAGAGAGGGATGGCGTGCACCAAGTCGCGCAGGGTGATGCCGCGCTGCTGGGCCGCGTCGAACGATCCCTTGAAACGCACCAGGACAGATTCCGGCATATCCAGCGGCATGACGCCGGTGGCGGCCGCGAAGGCCACCAGGCCCGAACCGGCCGGGAAGGAGATGCCGATCGGGAAGCGGGTGTGCGAGTCGCCGCCGGTACCGACCGTATCGGGGAGCAGCATGCGGTTGAGCCAGGAGTGGATCACACCGTCGCCGGGCCTCAGGGACACGCCGCCGCGGCTGGAGATGAAGGCGGGAAGCTCCCTATGGGTCTTGACGTCCACGGGCTTGGGGTAGGCGGCGGTGTGGCAGAAGGACTGCATCACGAGGTCCGCCGAGAAGCCCAGGCACGCGAGGTCCTTGAGCTCGTCGCGGGTCATGGGGCCGGTGGTGTCCTGCGATCCGACCGAGGTCATCTTGGGCTCGCAGTAGGTTCCGGGCAGCACGCCTTCGCCCTCGGGCAGGCCCACGGCGCGGCCGACCATCTTCTGGGCCAGGGTGTAGCCCTTGACCTTGTTCTGCGGGGTCATCGGCAGACGGAACAGGGTGCTGGCGGGCAGACCGAGGAACTCGCGGGCGCGTCCAGTGAGGCCGCGTCCG
>JBDKGV010000010.1:0-28150 GCA_039798005.1 Fibrobacterota bacterium | reverse complement strand
TGCGACAGATCCTGTCGCGTACCATCGGCGAAACCGGCACGGCCCGCTTCAATGCGCGCTTTGGCCCGGTGACCCTGGTCGCGCTGCTGTTCACCATCGTGGTGCTCTTTGCCCTGCAAGGCGGCCACATCACCTCGGCGCCCTTCGAAGTGGTGCGCGTCGCGCTTCCGCTTGCCATCTACTTCGCAGTGATGTTCGCCCTGTCCTGGTGGAGCGCCAAACGCATCGGGATGGACTACGGCCGCACGGTCACCCAAGCCTTCACGGGCGCCTCCAACAACTTCGAGCTGGCCATCGCGGTGGCGATCGGATCCTTCGGCCTGACCTCCGGGGCGGCCTTTGCCGCCACCATCGGTCCGCTGGTCGAGGTGCCCGTCATGGTGGCGCTGGTCCAGGTGGCCTTGAGGCTCAAAGCACGGGGCTGAATTTCATAATGACGATTAGCTCTAAAAATTAAGTATAATTGAGTTTATGAACTCGATCCTGACCAGCACTCTGGACATCACGTCCTTGATCGAACAGAATCAAGGAGTGGTGCTTCACAGTGACCTGGAGGCGTTCTGGGGCAACCGAAGCAGTTCGGTGCTCCAGTCACGCATCCGGCTCTGGAACGAACTCGGCATCCTGCGTACGGTCTGCCGCGGCGTCTTCGTAGGCCGTGAATTCGATCCGTGGATACTTGCCTGCCGGATGTATCCGGATGCGGTAATCTCCACGGTTTCCGTACTGGCCCGGCATGCACTCGTGGGCACGGCACCAAGCTCGCAAGTTTGGTGCGTGCGTCTGGGACGCACCCGCGAGTACACATCGGGGAGCATCGCGGTCAAGGCTTGGAGCATGGATCCTTCCCTGATGGAATTCGGGATCGAATGGCAAGGCCCCTTGCGTGTCGCACTTCCGGAGAAGGCTTTCCTGGACGTTCTCCACTACCACATGCATGGCCGCAACTTCCCCTTCGCGGTGCCTGAGGACATCGATCTTGCGGGCCTGGATCGGGAGACAATCGATGCGTGGCTGCCGCACTACCGCAATGATCGCTTCCGGACCTTCGTGAGAGGAGTCCTTGATGGACGCTGACCAGCAGCTCGAAGCCCTGCTCGTGCGCCTGCTGCACCATGTCGGGGAGCGTCTTCCTGCCCGCGCCGTGGTCAAGGGAGGAATCGTCCTGCGCTTGCTGGAATGTCCGCGGCGCACCAATGATCTCGACATCGTACTGGTTCCCTGCGAGTCCAAGCGCGATGCCCGACCGGAGCTGGAAAAGGTCCTCGAGGACTTCCCTTGTGACAAGCTCACGATTCAGGTGAGCTCGACCGCCATCCGGGCGCGCATCCACCAAGGGGGTTTGGTGGCCCAGCTCGAGGTCTCGGTGGCGCAAGAATGTCCGTCGACCCCGATCTCCACGGCATCGCTGTCGTTGCCGCATCGCCAGCTGCCCCGAATCGTTCGCGTGATGCGCTCCGATGCGGCGCTCGCCCACAAGCTGGCGGCATGGCTTGAACGGGGACTGAACCGCGATCTCTACGACATTTTCTGGTGGGTCGCGGTGCAGAAGACGATGCCGGAACTCGGCATCCTTTCACGCAGGCTTGAAACGGTCACGCAGCGCCGGAGGAAGCCGCGCACCTTCCATCTCGAGGAACTGTGCGATCTGCTGGAAGCGCGGCTTGGTGCCGTGACCGAAGCGGAACTGAGAGAGGAGCTCCTCACAAGCCTTCCTGACATGGAGTATGTCGGGTTGCCACAGCGGATGCGCGGAGCGCTGATCCCGTTCCTGCAGATCCTGAGGTCCGCAAAGTTCAAGGTGTCCTGACAATTTCTGTCAAACCGGCATCCGTACCGCCTCCGTCGCCCCGAGGCGCGAGATGTCCACCTCCACGGCGCCGTCCTCGCCCGGGGCGATCATGGGCAGGAACTTCTCCCCGAACCGGATCTCGGGCGCCTTCCAGCTGAATCGCGAATGGACCGTCTGGCCGTAGGTCTCGTCGTGGGCCTTCACCAGCACCAGGATCTCGACATCGGCCTGTTCCAGATCGTCCAGAATGAGGCCAGAGAGCGGACTGTCCTCGTCGATGGCGTGCACCAGGGTCCAATTCATGGGAAAGAAGCGCACGCTCGGGCGCTCCAGGACGACCTCCTGATAATGCCGCACCTGCGTTCCCGGGGGTACCCAGGAGAAGATCGCATCGGCCCGGGCATCCAGCAGAGGGTGATCGTGGGAAGCCACGATCCGGAACATCCAGGCGTTGCCATCCCCGTACGGAGTCACCACCGAGACCGGAGAGAAGAGGATCCGCGAGCGGGCCCGCGAAAAGCGATTGAAGAGCAGGCCTGTCCAGACGCCAAAGCCAAGCAGCCCGATCAACGCCTCAAGCGCAGCAACGCCGCTTGCCACTCCCGTCGCCGGGTTCACATGGCCGTAGCCCACCGTGGTCAGGGTCTGGGCCGAGAAGAACCAGCAGGCCTCGAAGTCGTGGACCAGACCTTCGGGACGGATCCCGTTGAGGTGTCCCTCGCCCAGTGCCAGATAGACCAGAGCAAAGAGCGTGTTGACCACGAAGTAGGCCCCGAACGCAAGCGCGGTGAAGTGCGCCCACGAGATCTGGCCCAGCCACTGGTAGACGGTCGCGCGTTCCCACCAAGGCAATCCCGTACGCCGGGTGTTGAACTTGCCATCGGGCCGGATCAGTCGCGAGCGCGGTGAGACGACCTTGTTGCCAAGGCCGGGATCGGATTCGGGACGGACACGCTGGAGGAGACGCTGAAGCATGGGAGGGAAAGATGCCTCCTCCATCCATCCGCCATTCCATGCGAAATGCGTTTTTCAGACTCGGATCGCGCCGGGTGCACAGACATTGCTTCCCTTCCGCGCTCAAGGAGATGTCCCGCAATCCCTTCGGTTGCTTCGGCAGGCTCCGAACCCATTGCAGGGAACGAACTTCCTGACGAGCGCAAAGAAAATACCTTCCACGGCATCATCCCTTGGAAAGGAACTCCATGTTCAAACTCCCCTGCGCTCTCGCCCTGTGCCTGGGATGCCAAATCCTTGCCGAAGCGCCCCCGGAAGCGATCTGGGTCGCAGATCTGAACTCGCGAGGATTCGAATCGTATGTCCATGCCAAGATCGGCTTCGATCGACACTTTGCACCGATTTCCCTGGAGGAAGATGGCGCGTTGGAAGGAAACCAATGGACGGTGCGCATCGCCTTCTCAAAGGGGAAACTGATCGAATCGTTCCGGCGGGACGATCACTCCGAAGGATCCGAGACCACATTCCTGCGAGGCTGCCGACTTTCCGGCGAAGACGAGGCGAAGTTCAAGACCTTGCCCAAGCGATCCTGCGATTCGCTCGTTCTGGCAACCCGGAAGACCCTTGAAAAATGGGAGCAATCCCTGATCGAGGCCATCCAAGGGCAGATCCCCGACGACTCGACCTCCGAGGAGATCACCTTTGGGCAGTCCGTGTCTCCAAACATTGACCCGGACGACGAACAGGCCACGGCCCAAGGCATGGTTCAAGCCAGCGCATGGAATACGAGCCTCCCCCGCGCCCTCTGGCTTCATCTCCGGCGAAAAACCCGCTAAATCACGGAGCGTTCGCCTCCATGGTTTCCTTCGCCTCGATGCATTGATCTTTGGTGGCATAGACGAGGAATTCCGTCCCCTTCTTCGGATGGCACACGAAATAGGGAATGCTCAGACCGAAGGCACCCCCTTCCGGCTTGTGTTCGCACGCAACAAACGTCGCCTTGTTCTTGGGTGTCACCGCTGCGCACTTGGCTTTGGCCGGATGCAGCCAGTCGAAGCCGTAACTTCCCACGGAAGGGCTTGTGGAATCGCCGGGCGAAGCCGCCAAAGCGATCCCGCACAGCACGATCGACAGCGCAAAAGTCCGGGCAGCAACGCGAAAAACGACTGATTGCATCCATTCACTCCATGGCAAAGGGAATTTTCACTGGCAGCAAATCGAAGATAGTTGGCCTGCAATGCTGAATTGTTGCATGGAAAATTCGAAAGACGGCCATTCGCGATGATGGAAGTTTTTCGAAAAATTCCGTAACCTTTGCTGAAGGTCCTGCGTCAAGACTCACAGGTTCGCATTCACCGGTGCCAAGCGCCCGTGACAGAGGCGCGATCCACACCTGTTTGAACAGAGGCGGCATGCATGGCTAAGACGGTGATCATCGGAGGAGTGGCGGGCGGAGCCTCGACGGCGGCGCGCCTGCGTCGATTGGACGAGAAGGCCGAGATCGTGGTGTTCGAGCGCGGATCGCATGTCAGCTACGCCAACTGCGGTCTGCCCTACTATGCCGGAGGCGTGATCCAGGAGCGCGAGCGCCTCTTTTTGATGACCCCGCAGAAGTTCCGCGACATCCTCGATGTGGACGTGCGGGTGGACTCCGAGGTGATCGCCATCGATCCGGCCGCCAAGACTGTGACGGTACGCAACGCCGGACGCGAATATGTCGAGAGCTTCGATTCCTTGGTGCTCTCGCCAGGGGCCGAGCCCATGCGCCCGCCCATCCCCGGCATCGACGACCCCCGCATCCTCACGGTGCGCTCCGTGCCCGACATCGACCGCGTGAAGGATGTGCTGGATACGGCCCGTCCCGAACGCGCCGTGGTGATCGGCGCCGGATTCATCGGGCTTGAGATGGCTGAGAACCTGTGGGAGCGCGGCATCTCCGTCACCGTGGTCGAGGCGTTGGACCAGGTCATGAACGTGGTGGACTTCGAGATGGCCGCGCCGGTGCATCACCACATGCGCGACAAGGGCGTCGGGCTGTATCTGAAGGACGGTGTCAAGGCCTTCGTGCGCGACGAATCGGGCCTGCGGGTGGAACTCGGCTCCGGCACGAGCATCCCTACAGATCTTGTCATCCTCTCGATCGGAGTGAAGCCCGACACCAGACTTGCTCGCGATGCCGGAATCGAACTGGATGCGCGTGGCTACATCGTGGTGGACGAGTTCCTGCGCACCGACAAGCAGGGCATCTACGCCGTGGGCGATGCCATCGTGGCCATCAGTCCGCTCACCGGAAAGCCCATGCCGGTGCCGCTGGCCGGCCCTGCCAACAAGCAGGCACGCTTGGTTGCCAACACGATCGCCATCGGTCCGACCAAGCCTTGGAAGGGCGCCATCGCCACGGCGGTCGCAAAGATCTTCGACCTCACGGTGGCCTGCACCGGGCTTTCCGAGAAGCTGTGCGTGCGCGAAGGCATTCCCTTCCGTTCGGTGATCGTGCATCCGGGAAGCCATGCCGGCTACTACCCCGGCGCCCAGTCCTATGCCCTCAAGCTCCTGTGGAACCCGGTGGACGGCAAGCTCCTGGGAGCCCAGGCCGTGGGTCGTGACGGCGTGGACAAGCGCATCGATGCGGTGGCGGCGCACCTGGGCATGGGAGGCACGATCCACGACCTCGCCGAGTTCGAGCACGCCTACGCCCCGCCCTACGCAAGCGCCAAGGACGGCACCAACTACGCGGCCTTCTGCGCCGAGAACATCCAGGAAGGCATGACGGATTCCGTCACCTGGAACCAGGTCGAGGCCTGGAAGGCCCGCGGCGCCCTGCTTCTGGACGCGCGGACTCCGGGAGAATTCGAACTGGGTCACATGGACGGCGCCATGAACATCTCGAATACCGAGATCCGCAATCGCCTTGCCGAAGTCCCTCGCGACCGCCCCGTGCTGCTCTATTGCGGCGTCGGCCTGCGCGGCTACCTGTCCGAGCGCATCCTGCGACAGGAAGGCTTCACCGACATCGGGAACCTCTCCGGCGGCTGGAAGACCTGGCAGGCCGCCACCTCCCCCCAGACCAATCCCGGCTCCTTTCGCCCCGCCCAGAAAAGACCACACGCCGCCATGCACGACGACACCGTTTCCGAAGGCTCGGGCGTCCCCGAGAACCTCCCTGCCCCGGTCGGCCCCACCTTGAACGTGGACACCTGTGGCCTCCAGTGCCCCGGCCCCATCATCCAACTCAAGAAGGCCATGGACGAGGTCGCCCCGGGAACGCGCGTGGTGGTGAAGGCATCCGATGCCGGATTCTCCCGCGATGCCCAGGCCTGGTGCAACATCACCAAGAACCGCCTCGTGTCCGTGACCGAGGAGAAGGGCACCTGGACCGCGACCTTCGAGAAGAGCCGTCCCCAAGTCCCCTCGGCAACGATGACAAATTCCGTTCCAGGCCTGCACGTCTCGGGTGACGAGGCCACCATCATCGTCTTCTCGAACGATCTCGACCGCGCCTTGGCAAGCTTTGTGATCGCAAACGGCGCCCTGGCCACCGGCAAGAAGGTGACCATGTTCTTCACCTTCTGGGGCCTCTCGGTGGTGCGCAAGCGCGAGAAGGTCAAGGTCCGCAAGGACTTCATGGGCAGGATGTTCGACATGATGCTTCCCGGCAACGCGGGGGCCTTGAATCTCTCCCAGATGAACTTCGGTGGCGTCGGAGCATGGCTCATGAAAAAGCGCATGGCCGCCTTCCAAGTCGACCGTCTGGAAGAGATGATGGCAGCCGCCATCCAGGCGGGCGTGCAGATGACCGCCTGCCAGATGTCGATGGAACTGATGGGCGTGGCTCGCGAGGAGCTGATGGAAGGCGTCGAGACCGGAGGCGTCGCCAGTTACCTGGAGGCGGCCGGGACGTCGGGCATCAACCTGTTCGTCTGATCATAGCGCTGCGTGCGGCCGAATGCTCCGGAGCCCGGGATGGCTTTGGAGCTGCGCTCCGCCCTGCATCCGGCCTTTGATTCCTGCACTGCGTGCGGCGCGTTGCATTGGTCGGGCTTCGCCCGAACTGTTGCTCTGGACCTCCGGCCCAGACCCGGCCAAAGGGGCTGTCCGCGCCCCTTTGGAAACCACGGCCAGGGGTTCCACCCCTTGGAACCCACTCCCTCCGAATTCACAACTCGCGGAGCTCACGCCCGAATGGGCGGGAGAACAAAAGGATCGCCGGCAGTGGAACTCAGTGGTCAGGCAAGGTTGCGATACCCGCTAGCGAAGGCGATGCGCCTTCGACGCGGGGCCCAAGAGCCAAAGCGCAAAGCAGCAGCAATCAGCGTAGGACAGAAGTCACTTGAAGCGATCCGGACGACTCACTCCTTTGAGCAGTCCCGCCGCGGCAGCGGAGCGCCCGTTGCGAAGCGAGGGCGTGAGCCCGAGATTCTCGCATTCCCCGTTCATGGGGCCCCGTGTTGCGATCCTGATCGCGCGGGGCACGGCTGCGTCCGGTTCCATCGCAAGGTTGCTGACCGCGAGTGGTGGCAAGACGCGTAAAGTGGCTGCGAAAATCCGTGAGTCCAGCCGGCGGAACGGCTGGCGGTGGTTTCCAAAGGTGGGCCGGACCACCTTTGGCCGGGTCTGGGGTGGAGCCCCAGAACAACAGCAGAACGCAGTTCAACAACAAAGACCGCACCTGACAGGATCTGTCAAATGCGGAAATGAGGGCCAAGCCGGCCCCTCGGCGATCAACCGTGGATGGCGCTCGCGAAAGCCTTGAGGTATTCCGGGTCGCGACGAACCTCAAGGGCGTTTCCGGTCACGATCATGCTGGCTCCGGCACGGGCACGCTCCCCGGCGACCTCCGGGGTCCGCAGGCCACCGCCGCAAATCACCGAAAGCGATGTGCCTTCCTTCACTGCCGTGACAAGCTCCGGCGGCACGGCACGTTGCGCCCCCGATCCCGCCTCGAGGTACACCCAGCGCATGCCCATGAATTGGGCAGCCAATGCATGGTCGATGACAGATTCCGTCTTTTCCGGATCCAAGGGCGTGGTGCCCGAAACGATCTGAACCGTGGTCGCCTTGCCCGATTCGATCAGGAGATAGGCGGTGGGCAGCGGCTCGATGCCCGCCTTCAGTGCGCGTGGCGCTCCCTTGACCTGCTCCTCCACAAGGTATTGAGGATTGCGCCCCGACAAGAGGCTGGTGAACAGGATGCCGTCGGCACCTTCCACCACCTGATGGTAGGAACCCGGGAAGAGCACCACGGGAATCCCGGCCACCGCACGGATCGCTTTCATTCCCGCTTCAAAGACGCCGGGACCCGCCGAGCTCCCGCCGACGAGAAGCAGGTCCGCGCCGGCCTCTTCGACCAGACGCGCCGTCTCGGCAAGCTCCGCCGGTGGCAGGCTGTCCGGATCGAGCAGCACGGCCCAAAGACAGCCCACTTCGTTGCGGCGCTCCAGGAGTCGGGTTTCCAGCGGTCCCCGCACGATCAGGCCAGCTTCGCCTTGGCGATCTCGAGGAAGGCTTCCAGCGCGGCCGGAATCTTCTCGACATCCTTGCCCCCGGCCTGAGCCCGGTTTGGCTTGCCGCCACCCTTGCCGTCCACGGCAAGAGCCGCCGCCTGCACCAAGGTGCCTGCCGGAGCCGTCTTCACCAGATCCTGCGACACCAAGGCCACCAAGGTCACCTTGCCTTCAAGCGAGGCGGCCAGAAGCACGACCTTGCCGTTTCCGATGCCCTTCTCCACGGCATCGGCAAGCCGTGTGAACGAAGCGGCATCCTCGACATCCGCAGAGACGTCCACCGCGATCGCCATGCCCTTGGACAGTTCCTGTCCATTGGCCAAGAGGGCTGGCACCTTGCCGGCAAGCGCGGCAAGCTTGAGCGACTCGATCTCCTTTTCCGCGGCCTTGAGACGAACCGAAAGCTCATTGACACGAGCCGGGATCTCCGTCTCGCTGCACTTGAAGCTCTCGGCGACCTGCGCCGCAGCCTCGGCCTGGGACACCAGAAGCTCAAGGGCTCCGGCTCCGGCAGTGCCTTCGAGACGGCGCACACCGGCCGAAATCGAGGAATCGCGGGTGAGCCGCACCAGCCCGATCTGCCCGATGTTGTCCACATGCGTGCCACCGCACAGTTCCATGGAAACACTGCCCATGGTGACCACGCGCACGGTGTCGCCGTACTTCTCGGAAAAGAGCGCCATGGCACCGGCGGCCTTGGCCTCGTCCAGTCCCATCTGCTTCACGTCCACCGGCAACGCCTGGCGGATCGCGGCGTTCACATCGTCCTCAACGCCCTTGAGTTCGGCATGGGTCAGCGAGCGGCCTTGGGTGAAATCGAAGCGGAACGAATCCGGACCGACCCACGAACCCTGCTGTTGCACATGATCGCCCACGACCTTGCGCAATGCGGCCTGCAGCAGATGCACGGCGGAATGGTTGCGGCGGATGCGGCTGCGGGCCTCTCCATCCACGACGGCCTTGAGGACTTTCATGTTGGCGGCGGTCGGCACGCCTTCGACCACGCGGCAGCGGTGGATCACGCTTTCGTTCACACGAATGGTGTCTTCCACGGCAAGGACGACGCCATTGCCAGCCAAGGTGCCGCGGTCGCCGATCTGACCACCCGACTCGGCGTAGAAGGGGGAGCGATCGGTCACCACGTAGCAATCGTCGTCGTGCTCACGGAAGCGCAGGCAGTTCACTTCGGCTTCCAAGCTCTCGTAGCCCAAGAACACGAAGCCGTTCTTTTCTTCCAGCACGGTCCAGCCGTCCAGCGAATTGAAGATGCCCAGGAACTTGCCGCCCGCGCGGGCCATTTCCTTCTGGCGCTCCATGGCGGCCTTGTAGCCGTCCATGTCAAGCCGCATGCCGCGCTCCAAGGCCATCTGTTCGGTGAGGTCCACCGGGAATCCGTAGGTATCGTAGAGCTTGAACACGTCTTCGCCAGCCACCACGCCGTTCTGGGCGGCCGCAGCGGCCTTGGCAAAGCGATCCAGTCCTTGGTCCAAGGTGCGTCCAAAGCGCTCTTCCTCGGCCCGGATGACTGTTTCAATGTGAGCCTGACGGGCCTTGAGTTCCGGGAACGCCTCGCCCATGATCTCCACAAGCGTCGGGACGACCTCGCAGATGACCGGCTTCTTGGCGCCCAGTTCGCGGGCGAAGCGGGCGGCGCGGCGCAGCAGGCGGCGCAGCACGTAGCCACGACCTTCGTTGCCCGGGGTGGCGCCGTCGGCGATGGAGGAGGAGAGCGCACGCACATGATCGGCGATCACGCGGTGCGGAGTGCCCTTCTCGCCGGCATCGTACGGGACTCCCGTGAGTTCGGCGACCTTGGCAAGCAAGGGCTGGAACACGTCGGTGTCGTAGTTGGACTTGGCGCCCTGCATCACGCGCAGCACGCGTTCAAAGCCCATGCCGGTGTCCACATGCTGTGCGGGCAGGTCCACGAGGGAGCCGTCTTCGAGACGCTCATACTGCATGAACACGTTGTTCCACAACTCGATGAAACGCTCGCAGCCATCCAAGTTCACCGCGGCCTCGTAGCCGGGTTCACCGGTGCGCGGGTCGCTTTCGGGGCCGAAATCGTAATGGATCTCGGTGCACGGACCGCAAGGGCCGGTGTCGCCCATCTCCCAGAAGTTGTCCTTCTTGCCAAAGCGCAGGATATGGGAGTGGTCGATGTCGGTCTGGGTCTTCCAAAGCTCGAAGGCCTCGTCGTCGGTCTCATAGACGGTCGCCCACAGGCGATCCTTCTCCAAGCCCCACACTCCGGTCAAAAGCTCCCAGGACCAAGCAATGGCTTCCTTCTTGAAGTAATCGCCAAAGCTCCAGTTGCCCAGCATCTCAAAGAACGTGTGGTGGTAGCTGTCGCGGCCCACCACGTCGAGATCGTTGTGCTTGCCAGAAACGCGGATGCATTTCTGAGAGTTGGCCGCGCGCTTCAAGTTCAGCGGATTCTCGCCACCCAAGAGCACGGACTTGAACTGGTTCATGCCGGCGTTGGTGAAGAGAAGGGTCGGATCGTCCTGCGGCACCACCGGTGCGGAGGGAACGAAGCGATGGTCCTTCTCGGCGAAGAACTCGATAAAGGACTGGCGAAGAGCCTTGGATGTGACCGGCTTGGACAGCTTCTGCATGGAATCTCTCAATGGATGACTGGAGATGAAGTAATGAGCTTCGCCAAGGTAACTCCTGCAACGCCAACCCCGAAGGGCCACAGCACGGAGAAACCCGCCCAAATCTGCCGTTGCCGTTGTCTGATGGCATGATTTCAATCAACGGCCCCTTCCAACCTTGCGCATCCATGGCCCATATGCAAGAATCGATCCATGCGCTGGCTCGGTGTGAACCTTGCGATTTCCGTGACTTATTTCCTGATGGGGAAATTGAGCCTGTTGATCGCGTTGCCTCCCGGATTCGCTTCCCTCCTCTAGCCCGCCGCCGGGCTTGCCTTGTTTGCCAACCTCCATTGGGGCCCCAGGCGGGTCTGGCCCGGACTTTTGGCAGGGGCATGGCTTGTGAATGCCGCCCATGATCCTTTCGACTTCTCCTGGCTGCCGATCGCGATCGCAGTGGCCTCGACCCTGCAAGCATGGGTCGCGTCCAAGTGGCTGCGCCGCATCGATCCCGATTTTGAATACAGCGGTGCCGGGCAATTGGCAAGCATCGTGTACGTCGTCGCTCTTTCGGACCTGATCGCGCCGACCTTGGGCCATCTGGCCCTGCTTGCCAAGGGGTACGTCTCCCTCACCCAGGTTCCCCGCGGCTTCCTTGCATGGTGGGCTGGGGATGCCTTGGGGACCTTGCTCATCGCTCCGCTTGCGCTTTGCCTTTTCGATCGTCGGCCACTGTGGAAGACCAGACGCATGCAGGTGGCTCTGCCCCAAGGAATCGCCTTGACGCTTTGCCTGCTGATCTTCCTCTACATGAAGCACGAGGACGAGAGGCGACTATCTGTCCAGATGGACACGTTCGCCGCAGACGTTCTCAAGGACCTCCGTCAGCTCAGCGGCCATCATCAAAAGGAAATGGCAAGCCTCACCGCGCTCCTTTCCATTCATCCCGCGATCACCCAGCAAGAGTTTTCCAACCTCAGCAACGTCCTCTTGAACTCGTGTCCAGGCATGCGCTCATGGGATTGGGTTCCGCTGATCCCACCGGATTCCACCCCTGCGATCGACATCATTCTCGCCCCTGGCTGGAAACCACACCCATCCGGCTGGAAAGCACCGGTCCGGTTCATCGCACCGCTGGAAGGGAACGAAACGGCCTTGGGCTTCGATCAGCTCGCCGAGGCCAGCCGCGCCAAGGTGATTCTCGATGCCTGCAGCTCCCGTGCCTTGAGCGCCAGCCCCATCGTCCGGCTCCGACGCCACCCTGTCGGCCACCGGGCCATTCTGATCGGAATGCCCGTTTTCCGGGACGGTCAGCCCATGGGCGTGCTCAGGGGCGTGATTGACCTTGAAGACTTTCAAGCATCCATGGGCCGACAGCCTCTTCTCCGATGGAAAATGGCCCCAGTGCACCGGACCGACGAATCCTTGGGGAACATCGATTCCGTCCCCCGATTTCAAGGCAGGATCCTGATCCGTCACAATGGCTGCCACTGGCAGGACACCCTCAATTTGGGGAACAACCTTTGGCAGATCAATCTTTTCCTGCCGCATTCCGCCAATCGGGACGCCATCCCGTTTTCAGACTCCCAATTCATTCTTCTGCTGGTTTTGGGATGCTGCACCACCTTGGGCATGGCAAGCCTGCTGTTCAGCGGCGAAGCCCATCGCGTGGCCAAGGAGGTGAAGCTCAAGACCCGCGCCCTTGAAGAACAGGCCCATCAGCGACAAGTCCTCACCGAGCACCTCCAGACGAGCATGGATCAGTTCGATCTGCTGGTCGAGCGCATCACGGTCGGAATCTTCACCTTGCGGCAACACCGCGACGGCACCTTGAGCTTCGACTATGTCAGTCCGAGATTCTGCCAGCTTTTCGAGATGAACCAGAGCGCGCTGATGAAGGATGCGTTGCTTGCGTTCAACACGGCCCACCCGGACGACCAGGCAAGCATGTTCCTTGCCACCCAGATCAGCCTGGATTCTCTCACCCCCTTCCGATGGGAGGGCCGTTTCCTGATCGGTGGAGAGGTCCGTTGGCTGCACATCGCCTCGGACATTTCCCAGCTTCCCAACCAGGAACGCTTGGCCAGCGGCGTCGTTTCCGACATCACCGAGGAGCGCGAAATCGCCTCGGCGCTTGCCGAAAGCGAAGAGCGCTTCCGCGACCTCTTCGACAACATCCCGCTTCCGATCTGGCTGTTCGACAGGGAGAGCCTGAAATTCCTGGCGGTCAACCAGGCGGCGATCGAACTCTTCGGGTATTCCCGCGAGGAA
This sequence comes from Fibrobacterota bacterium, assembly GCA_039798005.1. GTDB lineage: Bacteria > Fibrobacterota > Fibrobacteria > UBA5070 > UBA5070 > JBDKGV01. The sequence goes on along the minus strand of JBDKGV010000010.1, from coordinate 15,032 downwards.
TTCCTGCAAATGACGATCCGTGACATCCGACGCGCGGAGGATCCACACGAGCTCGAGGAATCCTTGCTTCGCAACGAGACGATCGACTTTCTCGGCATCCGGCGCCATGTCACCAAGGATGGCAGGAATCTCCTGATCGACATCGCTGCCCACGAGGCCATGCGCAACGGGAGAGTGGTCCGGATGGCCGCGCTTCGGGACGTCACGGAGCAGATCGAAAGCCAGCGGGAACTGCTTGCCGCCAAGGACCTGGCCGAAGCCGCAAGCCACGCCAAATCGGAATTCCTGGCCAACATGAGCCATGAGATCCGCACTCCGATGAACGCGATCCTGGGGATGATCCATCTTTCCCTCGCCGAGGACCTTACCGAAATCCTGCGGGATCGACTCACCAAGACGCACGCCGCCGCCAAGACCCTGCTCACGATCCTCAACGACATCCTGGACTTCTCCAAGATCGAATCGGGGCGCCTGAGTCTTGAGGACATCCCCTTCGCCTTGGACGAATGCCTCCAGACCCTGGAGGATCTCTTCATCCAGGAGGCCCGCGCCAAGGGCTTGGATTTTCACATTTCCATCGACGACTCCGTGCCAAGCTACCTGTGTGGCGACCCGTTCCGCCTGCGACAGATCCTGTCCAATCTGGTGGGCAATGCCATCAAATTCACATCCTCCGGGCACGTTCGCATCCATGTGACCTCACAGGGCGAGATCCAGGACGAGGCGACGCTCCTGTTCTCCGTGGAGGACACCGGCATCGGCATCGAACCCGACCAGGCCAAGCGATTGTTCCAGCCCTTCTCCCAAGCGGACAACAGCACCACGCGGCTTTTCGGAGGAACAGGGCTTGGTCTGGTCATCAGCCGCTCGCTGGTCCAGATGCTGGGCGGGGAGATCCATCTGGAAAGCCAACCCGGTCTGGGCAGCACCTTCCATTTCTCCGCACGGTTCAAGACCGCCGAAAACATTCCAGGCTGGGAAGAGTCGCACTCCCCTCTTTCGCTGGAAAGCCGGGATACGGCAAGAATCCTCCTGGTGGAGGACAACCTGTTCAACCAAGAGGTCGCCAAGGGGATTCTCGAACTCAGCGGACATCGCGTGATGATCGCCAACCACGGCAAGGAAGCCCTGGATCTCTTCCCGAGCCAAGCCTTCGACATCGTCCTCATGGACCTGCACATGCCGGTCATGGGCGGTGCCGAGGCCACTCGCATCCTGCGCACCCTCCCCCACGGCAAGGAGGTCCCCATCCTGGCCTTGACCGCCGCCGCCACGCCCGAGGACATCGCCATCACTCGGGACGCAGGCATGGATGCCCACATCTCCAAGCCCTTCGACCCGGTGGATCTGGCCCAGACCATCCAAGTCTTCTTGCAGGAAGGACGAGGCGCGCATCGCGGTTGAGCATTCCCCTTCGTACATTTGTCCCCCTCACCACATCAATGGCCGGTGAGGAGCGAAGGAGAGGCGGACGTGGCTGGTGAGACGAGAATCCTGATGCCGGGCGTGGATGACGACGGTCCCTACGCGCCCATCGCCTTGCCCGGTGCCAGCCAATGGGTTCCGACCATGGCACAAGATCGCCCCTTGGCACCCGACTTCAAGAAGGCCTTCAGCTACCACGGCCTGCTTGTGAAACCCAACGTCTACCTCGCGCCCATGGAAGGCGTGACCGACCCCTCGTTCCGTCGGCTTTGCAAGCGTCTCTCCGGCGGGCGCATGGGCATGCTCGTCTCGGAATTCGTGAGCATCGAGGGGCTGACCCGCTTCAATCCGCGCACCACCGAGCAGACCCGGTTCTTCGAGGAGGAGCGCCCCTTCACGGTGCAGCTCTTCGGTTCCGACCCCCAGCGCATGGCATGGGCCGCCCGCATGGTCGAGGAATCCGGTGCGGATGCCGTGGAAATCAATGTCGGCTGCCCGGTTCCCCGCGTGGTCAAGAAGGGGGGCGGCTCGGGCCTCCTGCGACAACTCCCTCTGCTTGCCCGCATTTGTGAGGAAGTCGTCAAGACCGTCAAGATCCCCGTCTCCATCAAGGTGCGCGTCGGCTGGTCGGACGAGCGCATCACCCTGTTCGAGACCCTCAAGATCGCCGAGGACTCGGGTGTGGGCCTGCTCGTGGTCCACGGACGCACCCGCGCCCAAGCCTACCGTGGCTACGCCAACTGGGATCTGATCGGCGAGGTCAAGGCGCGCGCCTCCATCCCCGTGGTGGGAAATGGCGATGTGGTGACTTGGCAAGGCGCGGTCGACCGCCTGCAACGCTACGGCGTGGACGGCGTACTGGTCGGTCGCGGCGCCATGCACAATCCGTGGATCTTTGGACAGGTCGCCGATTTCTGGGAAGGCAAGGAACCGACCTCCCCGACACCTGCCCGGCAACGCGAGGCTTTCGGCATCTATCTCGACCTCCTGCGCGAGGAGATGGACCACGAGCCCCGCATCCTGGGGAAGCTCAAGCAGTTCGCGGCCCGATCGATGAAGGCCATGCGCAATGTGAAGGAAGTGCGTACCTCCATGCTGCGCTCCGAATCGATCAACGAGTACATGGACCTTGCCAACGACTTCTTCGACCGGCTCGAGAGCGGCGAGGAGCAGGCGGAATGGGCCCCCGAGGACCTCGACGACCTCAACGGCAAGACCGTGAAGCCCGTCGATTGCGACACCCCCTGCGGGGAGACCTTGGGAGACTGAGCCTCAGATGCTGGCGAGGTAGTCGGCGACTTCCTTGGCCACTTCCGGGCGGGAGGCGCGCAAGGCCAGATCCTTGAGCTCGGCACGGCTCACGAACCGCAAGTGGATGAAGCGGCGCAACAGGGTCATCGGGACCTTGGTGCGGCTGCGCAGAAGCGCGGCGGGGACGCCCTTGTTCTGATGCCCGGTGTGCAGGTCGCGTTTTTGGGCGATGATGGAAAGCACCTGTCCCGAGCGGCAATTGACCACGATGGATTCCACCAGGCCCGGAATGCGCACGACCTTCGGATTTTGAAGGAAGGAGACGAGCAGGGTTTCCCGGGTGATGTTGGACATCACCAAGCCCTTCCAATCGGGAGGATGCGGCTTCTTCCCCAGCGCAAGCGACATGCTCAAGGTGTCGGCATCCAGAAGTCCGGCCAGATCCAAGCTTCCCGGCGACACCTCGATGCCGCCCGCCATGAGACGGACTCCAGCATGCTCCAGGAGCTTGAGAGCCGGCCCGGAGGCGACGGGAAGGCGCACCGGCATGCCGGCGGCGCTTTGGGAAAGCCAGAAATCAAGCTGGGAGGTCCAGTTCGCGCCCGGCGCCGGAAGCCCGAGACTTCTGGAGATCGTGAAGAGGGCGGACAGCTGCGGCGGGTCGAACTGGAAGCGCCGCTGCAATTCCAGGGCCTTGCCCAGGAAGGCCCCGCCCGGAAGCTCATGGAAGGTTCGACAGAACTTGTCATACTCCTTGTCGCCCAGGAACTTGAGCAGCCCGAGATCCGGAACCGCCAGGGTCGAGGCCTCGCGCGACAGAAGATCCAGGCGATCGGCCAGTTCGTCGTACAGGCGCAGGCGCGGCAGGAGTCGCGCCATGGTGCGCATGCTGTACGGGTCGGCGGCGTCCGCCAAGGCCCGGCTGCGCTCGCGCAGGGCCACGGCTTCCAGCGCGAACACAGGCGCCGCCGAGGCGGGAAAGATCCCCGATTCCAATCCCTCCTGCAGGTCGCGGCGCACGGAGTCGAGATCGATCTGCGCGGCTTGATCCAAGGCTTCGATCGACTTCGGAAGGCATTCCATCCCGTGGGCACGGCGCAGCAGCATGCGTCGCAGATGGGGCAGGGTCGCGACGCGACGCACATGGTTCTGCCAGGTCGTCCCGACGAAGAAGAGCGTGCGCGCGGCAAGTTCGCCCTCGCGTTCGTTCCCGTTGACCAGTTCGGCAAGCGGAGCCAGGAGTCGCGCCCGCATGTCGGGCATCTCGACGTTCTTGAAGATCTCGCAAAGACGCTCGCAGCGTTCAGCTTCGGTCAGCCGAAAGTCCACCGCCACCAGCGCCGGGCCGCTCATCGGTCGTTGTCTCTCCGCCAGCGTTCCAGATCGACGGAATTGGTCGGACGCTTGCGCTGGGAGGCCTTCTCCAGCACGTCCTTCTCCTGGCGAGTCAGGCTTTCCATCCCGTGCTTGCTGATCTTCTTGAGGATCGGATCGATCCGGGTGTCGTAGTACTCCTCGTGATTGATCAGCTCCTCGACGGCCTTTCGCGTCGCCTTCGTCTCGCGCCAGTTCACGAGCTTGCCAAAGAGCGCCGCCCCGCGATCCTCCAGTTGGAAGAAGAGGATGGCCCCGAGAATGCCGAACAGGTGGGTGGCATGCGCCACGCCCGTCTGCGATCCCATGGCGAAGAAGAGCGAGATCCCGCCGAAGAGCCAGACCGCGTACTTGGCAGGCATCGGGAAGAAGAAGAACACGATGATGCGCTGTTCCGGAAAGAACTTGGCATACCCCAGCATCAAGCCGAAGAGAGCGCCCGAGGCACCGATGATGTAAATGCCCCCTTGGCCCGCCATCGGATAGAACGCAAGCGAGAAGAGGCCCGCGACCAGGCCTGCGACCGCGTAGAGCGTCAGGAATCGCTTGGCGCCCATCACCCAGCACAGGGGCGTTCCGAACATCCAGAGCGTGAGCATGTTGAAAAGCAGATGCCACACGTCCCCGTGCAGGAACATGTAGGTCGCAAGGCGCCAGAGCTGGAAATGCCCCCAGGTGTATTCCGGGACCAGCGCGCCGTAGCCGACGAGATATCCGTTGAGAGGAAAGCGCAGCAGGCTTGCCACGGCACCCAAGGCGAAGATCCCGACGTTGGCGATCAACAGCCAACGGATCGGGGCCGGTAGACGCTCATCCATGATTGGTCCTCTCGAAATGCACGCGCAAGGCCTTGGCCACCGGTGCCGGAACGAACTGATCCAAGTCGCCATCCAGGCGCGCGACCTCGCGCACCAAGGAAGACGAGATCCCCATCACATCCTCGCGTGTAGGAAGATACACGGTTTCCACTTCCGACCACAACCGCCGGTTCATCAACGAGATGCTGAATTCATGCTCAAAGTCACCGCCGGCTCTCAGGCCGCGCAAAAGCACGCGTACACCGCGAGGCTTGAGATAATCGACCACCAGCCCGTCGTGGCTGTCGACGTCCACATTGTCCCACCCTCGTTCGGCCACCGATTCGCGGATCAGTTCCACCCGTTTTTCAGGCGTGAGAAATGCCGTCTTGCTGGCATTGAACGCCACCAGCACGATCACGCGAGGGAAGATCCCCCGGGCCCGTGCGATGATGTCCATGTGACCTTCCGTGACCGGATCGAAGGAGCCGGGGTAGACGACCGCTTCCGTCGGACTCATGCGACGGGTCCATCGACCTTTCGGACCACGACAAGCAACGAGGCTCCATAACGGCGAACCTTGACATCCTCGCGGGCCACCCAGAAATCATGGTGCTCGCGGGGCATCTGCAGGACCACCAGGCCACCGTTCCGCACCACGGGAAGCATCCGCTCCAGCAGGTTGTCGGGAAGCTCCGTGAACGGAGGGTCGGCAAAGGCCACGGCAAAGTCGGCCCCTGCGGATTTTGCCAGATATTGTCCGGCATCGCTCGTGTCGATCCGCAACGTGTCGGCCTTGAGGTCGACCTTGGTCTCCTCGATGCATTCCAAGGCAAGCCGGTGCTTTTCCACGACCACGGCCGAGGGTGCACCACGACTCAATGCCTCGAAGGCCACCGCACCGGTGCCGCCATAGAGATCCAAGAATGGACCCATGGTGATTTCGGCGCCCAACATGGAAAACAGCGCTTCCTTGAGGATGCCGGGCGAAGGACGAACCGGATCGAGACCGGCCGGCGCATGAATGCGCCGACCTTTCCACTCGCCCGCCCCGATGCGCAGCGCAGGGGCGTAGGTTACGGGAGCCGCTGCGGAGACGCGCCGCTTCAAGGGCCGTAGCAGACGGCGGTCACCGTCACCTGAAGTTTGCCCTTGTCGCCAGCCGTGATGGTCAGTTCGGTGAACCCGATGGGGCTTGCCGCCGACTGCAGGCCACCGAGCCAAGCCGCCACGGCATCCCATCCACCTTGACCTGTAAGCGTCCAAGTCGTGCGCTTGGCTCCCCCGACAGTCTCGGTGCGAGCTGCAGACGCCTTGAAGGCAAGCCCTTGCGGTGCGGCCAGATCCAGCGCCTGTTGAAGCGCCTTGCGCACATCGGTCGCCGGTGCGGCAGAGCCACCGAAGGAGGGATTGAAGGGAAGACGCGCCACGAGTCCGAAGGCGGCATCCTTGCTGGTCGCGGTCGACGTGTCTGCAAGGCTCTGGGCAGCCAAGCCCTTCTGGAAGGCCACAAGAGCCTCCGGCTTGGTCGCCACGCCTTGGACCGAGAGCAGGCCAGGAGAGGCGATGCGAACCTTGGAGAAGCCCAGCCCCTCGGCGGGAGTCACTTGCCTCAAGATGGCCAGGAGGCGCTCGAAGGCGAACTTCTGATAGGCGGTCCGGCCTGTGGGAGTGAGAGCATCGAAACGGTTGGGCTTTTCATTGGAAGCCGCCGCAGGACGCGACTGGGAGAGGATTTCCGCAAGCGCGTTGGGAGGCAGCGCCGCCGCCTTGACGGACGGACCCGCCGGTGCCTGAACGACCGCGGCAACCTTGGGCTCGGGCTTCGGCTCCGGTTTGGGTTCCGGCTTCGGCTCGGGCTTGGGAGGTGTCTTGACTTCCGGCTTGGGCTCTTCCGGCTTGGATGCGACAGCCTTGGCGGAGTCTTTGACCAACGCCTTGCCCGAATCGACCTTGGGAGTCACTGAAGGCTTGGGGTCCTCCGCAACGGGCTTGGAGGTCGCGGCAGGCACGACCACGGCAGCTTCTTCTTCGGTCACCCCGGAGAGGAACACGGCGGCGCCTCCAGCCAGGACAAGCACGGCTCCGATGCCAAGCACCAGAGGAAGCTTGCTCTTTTTCTTGGGCAGGTCGTCCATGTCAAGCGACAGATCCGGATCGGCGTCCAGGGAAATGGCTTGGGTCCGTGACGTCATTCCGCCGGATTTGGGCTGCGTCTGGATGTTGTCGGAAAGCAGATTGATCTGGATCATCGAGCCATTCCTTCGGCAAGCGAAAGGGCCACGCCCAAGGCCGCAGCGCACTGGGGCGAGATCTCAGCGATCTGCCGCGCATTGCCTTCCAGGCTGGGGAACGGAGTGTGCGAAAAGGCGTCCATGGCCTGGACATCGGCGCGCAACTGGGCACCCAGGCGCGAAGCGATCCCCGCGTCATTGCCCTGCTCACCGCAAAGGAGGACGGCGCGGCAATCGGAGGCCTTGGCTCCGCACAGGCCTTCGCCATCCCTCAGGATCCGAAGCAACTCGGTGGACAGGGGCTCCAAGGGCTCGCCGTCGACGGGAACCGTCGCCACGGCATGACCGGCAAAGGCCCCTTCCCGCACCCAGGAGACCTGGGCATAGGGCGCATCGATCTTGACCACGGCCGCGAGATGATCCTGCCAGGAAGGCTGGCTCTTCTCGAACACGTTGATCACCGCGACAGCATCCAAGCCAAGGGTCGCAAGCGGATATCCCGAAGCGTCGAACGCCGAGCGCAACGCCTCGGCACGGGCCTTGGGAAGAGCGGCGAGCAAGTGACCAGGCAGACCGTGCACACCCTTGGACAGGCCTTGCCCGTTCAGGAAGTACGCACCGTCGTCGGCGCCGGTCCAAGCCGCAAGCTCCGCGCGCAAGGCGGACTCCACGTCCTCGTCCGGGTCGAGCTCGACCAATCGCAAAGGCGCGTCGTGAGCCGACAGGCAAGCACCGAAGACGCAGGACTTCTTCTCCAGCCCCAAGGAGCCGAGCCAGCCTTTGAGCATTTCACCCAAAAGCGAAATGTCCTGCGCCCAGCCTTGCGGGGCGTTCTCCATCGCGACCAGTTGGATCTGGCGCTGTGTGATGTCGTAGGCGACCAGGGTAACGAGTCGCGCCCCCAGTTCCAAACCGATGGCAGTCTGTGGTTTACGGGCCATGTTTCAATCCTAATCAAATCTGAGCCAAGGACGCATCTTTTCCGCTTTTTTTGCGCCGATGCCCTTGACTCTCTGAAGGTCTTCCAAGTCCTTGAACGGACCGTTTGCCCGCTCATCGACGATCCGTTGCGCCATCTTCTCACCGACTCCCGGCAAGGCCTGGAGGGCTTGGGAGCTGGCGGTATTGGGGTTCACCAACCCCGTAAGCATCGGCTTGCGTGAGGTCTTGCCGGGCCTTGCGCCTTGCTTTCCGTCCTTTTCCGATTCCTGCGCCACAGGAGCGGATTCGGCCGGATCGTTCCAGACCAGCACCTGTCCCCCGGTCCGCAGCGGGGGCAGAGGCACATTCGCCTCGACCAGGTGCCAACCGGCCCCCGACAGGAACAAGGCCGTCAGAACAACGAGGATGCGCCATTCTGACGGGGAAAACACGCTTACTCTCCGCGACGCTTCAGCGCAGCCTGCAACAGGCCACGGAAGAGCGGTGAAGGCGAAAGCAGGCTCGAGGTCAGCTCCGGATGGCACTGGCAACCCACGAAGTAGGGATGCTCGGGCAGCTCCACCACCTGGACGATCTGCTTCTGGCCGCTGGCCTTGCCGGAGAACACCATGCCCGCCTTTTCCAGCTGCGGCACGTACTCGGGATTGACCTCGTAGCGATGACGGAAACGCTCGCGCACCAGCGACTTCTCACCGTAGAGCTTCCACGCGATCGAGCCCTTCTTGAGCTCCACGTCCTGGCCGCCCAGGCGCATCGTGCCGCCCTTCTTCTGGCTCTGCTGGCCGGGAAGGAAGCAGATCAGCTTGTGCGGAACCGGCACGCCCTCGGTCTCCACCTCCTCCGAATGCGCCCCTTCCAGGCCGCAGACGTTGCGGGCATACTCGATCACGGCCAGCTGCATGCCGTAGCAGATGCCCAAGAACGGCAGGCCGTTCTCGCGGGCGTACTTGATGAGCTGGAGCTTGCCTTCGACGCCGCGGGCACCGAAGCCGCCCGGCACGATCAGGCCGTCCACATCCTTGAGAGCCTCGGCAAGCACGACCTCGCCGGTCTCGATGCCGGTGGTCTCGATCCACACGAGCTCAACGTTGGCGTCCAGATGCGCGCCGGCATGGGTCAGCGACTCCATGATGGATGCGTAGGAGTCCTCGAGGGCGGTGTACTTGCCGCCGATGGCGATCTTGAGCGTGGTGCGCGGATTGGCACGGTTCTTCTTGACCGCATCCACCCACTTGCCCCATTTGGACAGGTCCGGGGGAGAGTAGATGCCCAAGCGCTTGTGGATGATCTCGGAGAGACCTTCCTTCTCGTAGATCAGCGGGATCTCGTAGACCACGTTGACGTCAGGGCCGGAGATGACGCGATTCTTGTCGATGTTGCCGAAGAGGGCGATCTTCTCCTTGATGTGCTCCTGCACGTACTCGGGGCAGCGCGCGATCACGACGTCGGGATAGATGCCAGCCTCGTTGAGGAGCTTCACCGACTGCTGGGTGGGCTTGCTCTTCTGCTCGTTCACACCCGAGGGGACCGGAACGTAGGTCAGGTGCACGAAGAGCATGTTCTCGGAACCGACGTCATGGCGCATCTGGCGCACGGCCTCGATGTAGAACAGGTTCTCGAGGTCGCCCACGGTGCCGCCGACCTCGATCAGCACGATGTCCGCTTCCTCTTCGCTTGCGATGTTGTAGATGCGTTCCTTGATCACGTCGGTGGCGTGCGGGATGAACTGCACCGTCTTGCCCAGGTAATCGCCGTTGCGCTCGCGCTCCAGGATCTCCTTGAACACCTTGCCCATGGTGATGTTCCAGTCGCCACGGGCGCGCACGCCCAGGAAGCGCTCGTAGTGGCCAAAGTCCATGTCGACTTCGCCGCCGTCATCCAGCACGAACACTTCGCCATGCTCGATGGGGTTCATGGTTCCCGGATCGGTGTTCAGGTAGCCGTCGCACTTGATCGGGACGATCTTCAGGCGCGAGCACAGGAGACGACCGATGGAGGCTGCCGCGATGCCCTTGCCAAGGCCCGACAAAACGCCTCCGGTCACGACGATGTACTTCGTCTGTTTGGACTTCTTGGTCTTACGCATCACGCTCCTCGCTCGACTTTGGGCACAGTAAACGCCGAAAGATACTTTGCGGGAAGTGGGAGAGGGATCGGAACCCCGTGTTCCGCTTTTGAAACCCCTTTTTTTCATGGTCGGCTCCAAGGATCGACCACCGGTTGTTGGCACGGGCTTTGATCATCCACAAGGCACGACAGGCCGGATGTCCGGCCCCGAACCGATGGAGCACTTCAATGAAACTTGCAACCCGCCTCGCCCTCCTGAGCCTGCTTTGCCTTGGCACCGGCTTTGCCGACACCACCACCGCGCCCGCCGTGGATTCCAGCCGTCATGCGGTCCGGTCCGCTCACAAGTCCGAGATGAAGGCGGGCAGGGCGAGCTTGGATTCCACCCGCCAGAAGGCCAAGGCCGAGATCAAGGCCGATCGCGAAGCGATCAAGGCCGCCAAGGCCAAGGGCGACACCGCAGCCGTCAGCGCCGCCAAGGCCGAGCTGAAGAAGGACAAGGAAGCCGCACGCACCCAGATCAAGTCGCAGAAGCAGGAATTGAAGAAGGCGCACAAGGAGCACAAGGAAGAGCGCAAGAACGCCCGCAAGGAGCACTGACTACTTTAGGTGCCGTGACCTTCGGCACCGACTCGACAGAGGCTTCGACCAAACCTTGCGCCAGTTCTGACGAACTCGACGTCTTTGAACGGATGGATTCCCTGGGCGCCCAAGGAATCCCTTTTTTGTTCGTGCTCGACCACGATCTCCAGATGCCCATGGTGCACCGGCTCGACGAGATCGATGCATCCCGATTGCTCTACGACCTGCGAGGCTTCACCAACGCACCTCCTCCAAACGTCGTGCCGCGACTCGATTGGGGACTGTTCGACATCAAGCCACCGCCTTCGGACGCCTACGCCAAGGCCTTCAGCATCGCACGCCTTGCCTTCTTGGATGGCGAGAGCTATCTGCTCAACCTCACGGCATCCAGCGCCGTCCAGTACACGCCGCGACTGGCCGAACTCTTCCCCCATTTGCAAGCACCCTACCGTCTTTGGGTCGACGGCTCGCTGATCGGGCGGGAATCCGACGGCTTCCTGGTCTTCTCGCCAGAGTGCTTCGTGCGCATCGAGGGCTTGAGGATCACCACCTTCCCGATGAAGGGAAGCTTGCGCTGCACCGAAGCCACGCGCGAAACGGCCACCGAGATCCTCCTTTCCGACGAGAAGGAGGCCGCCGAGCATGTCACGGTCGTGGATCTCCTGCGCAACGACCTGAGTCGGGTCGCAACCGATGTCCGGGTGCCCGAATACAGGTACCCGGAATCGATCCCGTTGCCCGATGGGATCCTGCTGCAGACCAGCAGCCGGATCGAGGGCGACATGGAGCCGGGCTGGCCCCGGCGCATTGGACAGATCCTGTCATCACTCCTGCCGGCCGGGTCCGTGACCGGCGCTCCCAAGGAGCGCACCTGCCAGCATATCCGCAGCGCGGAGAACATGCTCGGGCACACCCGGGGATTCTACACCGGGGTCTTCGGGATCTTCGACGGAACAAGCGTGGATTCGGCCGTGATGATCCGCTTCCTGGAGGATCGCGGCCCGACGGAAAAAGGGCGTCACGGCCTTTTCAAGAGCGGCGGCGGCCTCACCGTCCTGAGCGAATGCAGGCGCGAGGAGGAGGAAATGCAGGCCAAGATCGCCCTTCCCCTGCCTCCCGTGCTTTTCGAGACCATCCGCGTGCAGGACGGCATCCCCCTGCGTCTGGAGGAACATCAAGCCCGGATCGACGCAAGCCACCTCGCCTGCTTCGGCACCGTTCCTGCTTGGCGGCTGGCGGAGGTCCTCGCCGGCAAGATTGACAAGAATTGTCCCGGGCGAGTCCGATTGCGCCTGGTCCACTGCCGGGAGTCCTGGACTCTTGAGACTTTTCCGTACGTCATCCGCCGTCCCGACCGCTTCCTCCTTGTCGATGCCAGCGGGTTGTCCTATGGCCACAAGTACGCGGACCGATCTGGAATCGAGGCCTTGAGAGCCCGGGCAGCCCGGCGGCATGGACTCGACATCGCCGACACCCGTTGGGACATCCTGCTCACGCGCGAGGGTTTCCTGCTGGAGGCAAGCTACGCATCCATCGCCTGTCTTTTGGATGGGACATGGCAAACACCATCCCACGCCCTGCTTCCCTCCACGCGAAGCGCCGCCTACGCGAAGGAGGATCGCCTCATCCGTTCCCCGCTGCGGATCGAGGACATCTCCCGGATGGAGAGAATCTTGGCGGTGAATGCCATGCTCGATCTGGAGGATGAGGTGGAGGTGAGGCTCATTGTTGAGTAGGCATTCAACGGAATGACAACACTTCCTTGCCCCATGAATCCAAACGCGACGGGGAGCAGCCTTCCCGTATCTATTTTGATAGGATGGAAGGTACTGTGAACCAGCCATTTCTTTCTGTCGTCGTCATCACGTGGAAGATGCGCGACCTGCTCGAGCGGATGCTGGATTCGTTGTATCGTTTCATGCCGGCCATCGAATTCGAAGTGCTGCTTGTCGACAACGGATCGAGGGACGGCACCTTGGAAATGGTCGAAAGCCGTTTTCCCGGAATCCGGCTGATTCGCAACGAGGAAAATCGCGGTGTCGCGGCCGCGCGCAACCAAGCCCTCCGGATTGCCCGTGGCCGTCACGTCGCCATCCTCGATGCCGATCTGGAACTCGTTGAAGACGCTTTGGGGCCCATTTTGAGCTTTCTTGAAGCATCTCCCGACTATGGAATCGCCGGGGCGCGCCTGATCTTCCCCGATGGAACGACCCAATTCAACGCCAAGCGCTTCCCAAGCCTTGGTGCCTTGCTTTCCCGACGCATCCCCCTTTTGCGAGCCTTCGACGGCGGCAAGGCCTTGGCCCACCACGAAATGCACGATTGGGATCGAACTTCCAGCCAGGAAGTCGATTATCTCATCGGTGCCTGCCAAATCATCCGACGGGAAGTCCTTGACCAGATCGGGCTCTTGGACGAGACCATCTTCTACGGGCCGGAGGACATCGACTTCTGCCTGCGCGCCCGTCAAGCCGGTTGGAAGATCTGGTGGAAGCACGATGTGCGCATCATTCATCACGAACAGCGCAGCACCAAGAAGAATCCGTTGTCCAATCTCTCTCGCAAGCATTACAAAGGCCTCTGGCATTTCTTCCGCAAGCATGGATTGAGGTACTCCCAAGTTCCATTTTCGACCTCGAACGGCTGAAATGGAACTGTCCATATTGACTGTGTCCTTTCGATGCATCGAGGACACATTGCGCAGTTTCCAAAGTCTTTCGGGAGGGGGCGCAGCGGGGATTGAATGGGAATTTCTCATCGGGGACAACGGGAGCGGCGATGCCGCGACACGCAATGCCTTTCCTGAATCCCCTTGCCTTCGATTGTTCCCCGGCACGGAAAACCAAGGTTTTGGCCGCGAAAACAATCGTCTGGCACTCCATGCCCATGGCCGATATATCCTGCTTCTGAATCCTGATACGGTCACTCCGAAGGGCACCCTCGGGAAACTCGTTGCACATCTGGAGGCAAATCCTCAGTGTGCCGCTTGCGCACCGCAGCTGCGCAATCCCGATGGCAGTCGCCAGTTTTCCTGGAACACCGGAACAGGACTGGCGTGGGAGATCGCCGAATGCCTTTATCTGCAGAATCCTTGGCGCAATGCCAAGGAGGCCAAGGCTCGCAAGGCCAGCCCCGATGGGCCTTGGACCGTGGACTTCGCCAGCGCGGCGGCACTGTGCATACGCCGCACGGCATGGGAGGAGGTCGGTGGGTTCGATCCGGCCTTTTTCATGAACCATGAGGACATCGAGCTGTGCCATCGCCTCCGGCGATGCGGCCACGAGATCCATGTCCTGCCTCTCCTAGGGATCACCCACTTCGACAGCGAGACCCAGCGCAAGGACTGGACCGGCTTCGTACGGAACCGGCTCAACGGCAAATGGATCGCCTTGCCGCGACTTTTCTCCGGCATCTCGCTTTGGGCCGCCCGATGCGTGTGGTTTCTCAATGTCGGGATTCGCATTTCGGCATCCGCCCTGATGACAGGAACGCAAGCTCGTCAGCGCCACAAGGGATACCGGCTCGCCTTGCGGGAAAGGTGGCTCCAATGAGCCGTCGCATTCGCATCGGCCAAGTCCTGACGAACCTCCACGATGGCGGAATCGAGAAGGTCGTCCTTCAATTGGCGACGGGCTTGCCTCGTGACCGGTTCGAAATCAAGGTCTATGCACTGATCGAGGACAATCCTTGGATCAACGTCTTCCGCGACCAAGGAATCCCTGTGGAAGTCGTCGGCGCAACCAATCGCGCCAGCATCGGCGCCTTGATTTCCAATGTACAGGCAACCTTGCGGCTGGCCCGGATGCTGCATCGCGATCGCATCGACATCGTTTCGACCCACGATTTCTTCCCGGCCGTCATCGGCCGGGTCGCCAGCTTGATTGCAGGCATCCCGCATCGGGTCACAACGCTTCACAACACCTACCACTGGTTCCGTTGGCCGCACCACGCGATCAATCGGCTCTTGTCCCTCTGGACGGATGCCGTTGTCGCGGTTTCCGGGGCAGCCATGCAATATTCCATCGAACATGACCGCCTGAGCGACGAACTCTACATCACGATACCCAATGGCATTGCGGCGCCGATGCAAGCACATCCTGATGCAAGGCATGAATTGCGGCATGAACTGGGAATTTCAAGCCAAGCCAAGGTCATCGGAAATGTGGGAACCCATTCCGTCCGAAAAGGGCAAAAGTTCCTGCTGGAAGCCGTTCGACGGCTTGAGCACACCCATCCGGACATCCATGTGGTCATCGTCGGCAGCGCTCGCCGCCATGAGGCGGAAATCTCCGCGGAGCTCCATGCGATGGCCGGATCTCCCGCGCTCGAAGGCCGGGTCCATTTTCTGGCAGACCGCCAT
>JBDKGV010000009.1:0-28400 GCA_039798005.1 Fibrobacterota bacterium | reverse complement strand
TCCAGGCGCCCAACCAGTTCCCGTGCAGCGTCGCGAGCAATCATTGAATCAGTCCTTGGCTTTGCGGCGAAGGCGTGCGATCACGCGCTCGGCCGCGAGGTTGTCCAATCCCAGACGCGCAAGCAGGCGACTGGGGAGATCGGAACAGATCGGGTGGATCTCCATGACCTCGATTCCCTTGCGTTCACAGAAGTCCAGGAAATCGCTCGTGGTGAAGAAGTGCAGATTGGGCGTATCGTACCATTCGAAGGCAAGCGTCTTGGTCCGCGGCATGCGCCCCTTGAGCGCGATGGGCAGGATGCAGCTCCAGTGCCCGAAGTTGGGAAAGCTCACGATGGCTTCCCGCCCGACCCGCACGATCTCCTCAAGCACCAGATCGGGCTTGCCCACCGCCTGCAGCGTGTTGTTGAGCACCACGCAATCGAAGGACCCGTCGGCAAACTCGTGCAGATTGTCGTCCACATCGGTCTGCAAGGCGGGAATGCCATGGGCCAGCGTCGCGGTCACGGCATCGCGATCGATGTCCACGCCGATCCCCGTGCATGCGCGTTCGCGGCGCAGGAAATCAAGCAGTTCACCGTCTCCGCACCCGACATCCAGGACGCGCGAACCGGGCTTCACCAAGCTTGCGATGACGGCGCGATCCTCGGCACGGGCCTGATGCTCGTTCTGCTGGATCGCCCGGACAGGCACCTTGGTCGGATCTCCCAGGAAGGCCGCAAGCAAGGCTTCCAAAGGCTTCGCCTCGGCCTCGATCAGGAAGCCGTCGTGCCCACCATCGCCATCGAGCTCACAGAAACTGACGTTGCGCTCAAGCTCCAGGAGAACCTCGGCCATTTCCCAGGAATGGCTGGATGGAAAGAGCCAGTCGGACTTGAGCGCCACGATGAGATAGCTGCACCGGGATCGGGCGAAGGCCTCTCCAAGGCGCATCCGATGGTGCTTGCGCGGATCGGCGCTCGCCCCGTCCGCTGGCGCGCTGGTTCCGTAGGTCGCCGCGAGATCGAAATTGTCCATCGCATGGGTGATGCGCAAATAGGCGTTGGCATCGAAGCGTTGAACGAACTTGCGCCCCTGGTAATCGAGATAGCTTTCCACCTCGAAGGCGGTGTGGAATCGCTCGGGCTGGGCCGACGGCTTGATCTGACGCCCGAATTTGCGATCCATCCCCTCAGAGGAGAGATAGGTGATGTGAGCGAGCTGGCGCGCCAAGGAAAGCCCGCGTTCGGGCCCCTGCCCGGCGAGATAATGACCACCCTGCCAGCCCTCGTCATGCAGGATGGCATTGCGGGCGATGATGTCGAAGGCGAGATTCTGGGCGGAAAGGCTCGCGGTCGCCGCGATCACGGCGCAATGTCCGACCATCCCCGGATAGCGCAAGCTCCACTCCAGCGCTTGCATGCCGCCCAGCGAGCCACCGACGATCCCGTGAAGCGCCGAGATCCCCAGATGATCGAGCAATCGCTTCTGCACCTCCACCATGTCCCCGATGGTGATGTCCGGAAAGTCGTAACCGTAGGCATGCCCGGTAAGGGGATTGATGGAGAGGGGTCCGGTCGTGCCTGAGCACCCTCCCAGGAGCGAGGAGCACACGACGAACCAGCGGTTGGTGTCGATCGGCTTGCCCGGCCCGACCATGGCATCCCACCACCCTTTGGTGCCCAGATTGGCACGCGAGCCGTGAAAACCCGCCACATGGGCGCCCGCCGTCAGCGCAGGCGCGATCATCACGACATTGTCGCGGGCGGCATTGAGAACGCCATAGGTCTCGTAGGCGATCTCCAGCTCAGGAAGCGTCTCACCGCGCTCACAGGGAAAGCCACCTTGCGGCACCAGTCGAACAAGATGGGTTTCGACCACTCCGACCGAGCGCGTCCAATCGTAGGCGCTGGCAGATCCCGTGTCTTCGGCGATACTCATGCCCTGTCGCTTCTTTCTGCAATGCTCATCTCATTGGCAAGATACCAACCTGCGCATCGCTCTTCATCATCCGTCTTCGGGAAGGCCTTGCCCATCAGGTCCGCGCCATCCCTCCGTCCGATCGAGAGGGAGATCAAGGGATATGGCGCAACAACCAGATCATCTTCTGTGAACCGAGCACCATTTTCAAGACCGGGATCCCCTGCATGGCAAGCAACAGGAGGACGATCTCCGTCAGCGCGATGAGCAGAAGCGAGATCCCACCGACCACCACAAGCCAACCCCAGAAGGGCCGGATCTCCCCCTGCCGCGAGAGCAGGAGGCGATTGAGCAAGGATCGTTCAGTCCGCCACGGCGCGACGAATGACATAGGCCTTGTCTCCCAAACGGACATTCGTGCTGGCAACACCCGTGAGGAACACGGAGGAGCGCACCGCATCGCAACGTACCACGATGCCGAATCCACGCCAAGCCTCCTCGCCACGAGGCAAGGTCGCATCCATGAACTCCACCACATCGCCCTGATTGAGCCCGGCGCCCGTGCCTTGATCAAGCACGATGTAATTGCCCGGCATCTGCAAGGTGGAATTCGAGGTGTTGACGATCACGTTCGCCACAGGGGCGGACGACTGCTCCGACTTGAAGTCGCGGATGGAACGCGTCGCCACGGGGCGCGCTTGGCGAACCCGCGCCGCGGACGAAATCTTGCCGAAAACGCGGCTGACAAGGCACAGCGCCGATTCCTTCGACGCTTCGGTCACCACGAGATAGGCACGCAACTGCTCAAGGCGCCCATCCATCTCCGGGCGCACGATGGTCGCGACTTCGGGACCGGTCTCGATGACTTCCAGGACATCGCCCACCTTTGCACCAGCCTGTCGACCCAAGCCTACATGCACGGAATTTCCCGGCAACAGGATCCGGACGCCATCGACCTTCTCCCAAAGGATGCGCTGCTCACTCTCGCGATCGGGCTTGATTCTCCAGACAGGAGCCAGCAGGACCATCTCGGAATTCATCTGCCTTGCCGGCGAGTGGTCGACCAAGGAGATCTTTTCGGGATCTTGGCTGACAAAGGTCGGGGTCTTCTGATGATCCGGTCCCAACTGGAACTGGGAAAGCGGACCCGAGGCATCCGCCGGGACCACCACGGAATCGGAGGTTCCGCGACCGGTGTCCACCGCAGAAGCACCCTTGTCTCCAGGCAAGGTGATGATGTCTCCGGGATAGATCCAGTGTGGATCCTTCACCTGCGGATTGATCTTCCAGATCCCTTGCCACTGGAACGGATTTTTCAGGTAGGTGCCGGAAATATCCCAAAGCGTGTCCCCTTTGGTCACGGTATGCTTGGCCGCACCGACCAATCCAATGGCCAAACCGACCAACGCCACGGCTTTGACTGTCCGCATTCATTCCTCCTGGAAACCGGCCCGGAAGCCGTAACGCCAATTACGGCAACCACTTGCAAAGTTTAATCTAAATGCACCCGTTGCGCATGCGGGATGCCGTATCGCAGGAAATGATCATCGAATCACGGTCCTTTGGGAACAAATAGCCGCGTGGCTGCAGCCAACCGGACTCCGGCGATCCAACCAGCGCCTCCGTGCCTGAGCGTCATTTCCACGCTCAAGGCGCCATCGGTCTGTTCCGACGGAGCCGGAGCCCAACCAAGGCTCCATTCCATGTCGCGCTTGATTCCTACCCGCGGGCGCGGAAGTTCCGTCCAAACAGAGTCTTGTGGATACAGTTGCTGCGGTGTCCATGAGAACCCTGCAACCCATGGACTGGCCTGCAGCGGTCGCAAAGCGACATCCAAACCGTAGCCGGCGCCTTCATTGAGAATCACATGCCCACCCAGCGCCACGCGATCCTGCCAATGCAAACCGCAGGCAAGACTTCCACCGGTGCCCAGCCCTGCAACCGGAAAGAGCCCGGCTTCGCCCTTGGCATACCACCACGGCTGCACCCAAGCGGCATACAGGGTTCCGGCGGCAGGCACGGCGGGGTCGACATCAGGATCATTGGGGAAAGGGCCGGAAGCCGTCAAACGGGTGCCCAGTTGCAGGCCTTCACCCTGCAGCGCGGCCAAATTGCCCACGGGGACGGCGCAGCCCCACAGGAGGGCAAGGAGAAGCGACGCAAGAACCTTTCGCATTTTTCCATTCTTGCATCTTTTCCAAGGCATTGCCAGTGGTGATCCGGATCGGAGTCGAGCAGACCACCCCGCAGCAGTGCTGCGAGGTATTTCTTTGACCTGCGATTTCGGGTCCAAGAACAAACTTCGAGGAATCAGACCCGAGGAGATTGAGCGATCCTTGAGGCGACGGCACCCCGCAAACCAATGCGGCCACTTCGCCCCAACATCCATGTTTCCACGATTTGCCGTTTGGTCCTGGTGTATCTTTTCTGAAATTGTCCGAATGTGCCCGTGACTGGGTTGGACTAGGCCATCGAGGGAGATGTTCCATGAAGCGAGTTGAAGCCTACATCAAGCCATTCAAGATTTCGGAAGTCCAAGACGCCCTGCTCAAGATTGGCGTTCAAGGCATGACCATTGCCGAAGTGAAGGGGTTTGGTCGACAGAAGGGCCACACGGAGCTCTATCGCGGCGCCGAGTATCACATCGATTTCATTCCCAAGGTGAAACTGGAAGTCGCCGTGCCGACCTCCTTGGTCGAGAAGGTCGTGCATACCATCATGGAAGCGGCCCGGACCGGCAAGATCGGTGATGGCAAGATCATGGTCGTTGGAATCGAGCAGGCTTGGCGCATCCGCACCGGGGAATCTGGAGAGGACATCCTCTGATCCTGCGCTGGGCGCCTCCCCTCGCCCTGCTCCTTTGGGGCACCACAGCTTCGCTTGCCGAATCCCCTCAGGCAACCGTCGCACGATTCGAAGCCGCATTGCGGTTGCGGCAGTCCGGACAGAACGCTGCTGCAGCCAACCAGTTCCGGGCGTTGCGCACCGACAATCCCGATGGCCAGTGGTTGGCGAACTATGCTCGCCTGCTTGAAGGCCTTTCTTGGCTTGCGGCCAGGGATACCAACGCGGCCTTGCGCGCATGGGACAGCCTCGATCGATCCGGCGGATCGGCTCCCGAAGCCCGACTGGCCCGACAGCATCTTGTCGAGGTGAGGCTCTCGCGCAAGCGCTTGGGCCTGGGGATCGAATGGACCGACTCCTTGGAAGCCAAGGACATGACCCCATCCGCCAAATCCCGGGTCCTGCTTGAAAAGCTTGAGCATACGGCGCGGCGCGGGGAACGCAACCAGGCTCTGCGCCTGTTCGGGCAGTTCCTTGAGACGCACCCCAAGCCCGATCCGATGCGGCGTGCACTCGATGCGATGGAGCGCGGAACGGCCATCCAGGATCCCGCCACCCTCCTTGCCATGGGCCGCTGGCATTTCGACCAAGGCGATTTCACCGGTTGCCTCCGGCGACTCGATGCGATTCCGCGCCTGGGAGTGACGCCGGCGAGCCTGGAACTCAAGGGACGCGCACTCTTGAAGCTTGGCCGCAACGCCCAGGCCGAAGCGATCTTCCGCGAAGTCGGGGCTCGCGAGGAAGGGCTTCTGTGGCTGGCACGCGCACTCCAGGCCCAAGGCAAGGAAGCCCAGGCACGCGAAGTCCAGGATCAATACGCGCAGCAGAAGCCCGCCAGCGTCAAAGGGCAGGAGATCTTCTGGGCCCGTGGCTTGGAGGCGGAGGGCAAAGGCAATTGCGAGGAGGCCTCGCGCTTTTACAAGATGGTCGCACAAGCCGGAGGGCAGCGCTCCGGCTGGGCCCGGGTGCGCAACGGCTATTGCTGGTACAAGGCGGGGGAATGGGACAAGGCGTCTCGCCTGCTTGCTGAGGAAACCAAGGGTGAAGCGTCCGCCGTCGAAGCGGCCGCCTGGTTTCAAGCCAAGGCGCTGGATCGGCTGGGAAAAGGAGCGGAGTCCAAGGCGGTGCTTGCCCAACTTTGGCAGGAACACCCTTGGAGCTTCCATGGTCACCTCGCCCGGCGGGCTCTGGGAATCACCGACCAGCAGCTGCGGGACTCCTTGACCCGCCTGCCTCTGGCCGTCGCCGAAGTCCAAAACCAGGCCTTCGGATTCACCCGCGCCGACAGCCTGACCGTTCTTCGCGCAAGGCTCGCCGAACGCGCCGATCTTGGTTGGCTCTCCCGACAGGAATTGTCCATCCTCGACGAGCGCGTGCAGAACTCGCCCGCGGGCAAGCTCCTGCTTTGCGCTTGGCTGGAGGCCCAAGGGCTCGAGCGCCCGGCCCAGATCCGGTGGCGCAAGCATGCCGCAAACCTGCCGGCGCAAAAATTGGCAAAGGCCTCCCGCGGGCTCCTTCAGCGTATCTACCCCATGCCGTGGAAGAGCGAAGCCACCAAGGCATGCGCGGGCTCCGCCTTGATCGATCCTGCGTTCGTCCATGCCGTGATGCGGCAGGAAAGCGGCTTCGACCCTGCGATCCGCTCCCCGGCCGGAGCGGTTGGACTGCTGCAACTGATGCCCTCCACTGGCCGCGAGATGGCGCGGCGGCAGGGGATTCCCGACTTCGAAACCTCCCAGCTCACCGACCCCTTGCTGAACTTGCGGCTTGGCGTGGCCTACATGCGCGACATCACCCGCGCCTGGGGCGGGCGTCCGGCCTTGGTGCTTGCCAACTACAATGCAGGCCCGCTCCCCTGCCAGGATTGGAAAAAGGCCTTCGATCGCTTGCCTCTGGAAGAAGCCGCCGAGGAGATCACCTTCTGGGAAACGCGTGGCTATGTGAAGAAGGTGATGGGCAACTGGTGGACTTACCAAGCCATCTGGGGAACCGACTGATGCCCGATTTCGGCCTGACCGCAGGCTTGGGCATCGCCCTTGCCTTGGGATCCTCGACCCTCCTTGCCTTGGGTGGATGGTTCCAATGGCAAGGCTTGCAGACCTTGGGGACCAATCCATCGCTCAAGAGGATCTTGCAGCTCCCGCTTTGGCTGGGCGGCCTGCTCGCCAGCGCTTGCGGCACCATCGCCTACCACGGAGCCCTGCTGCTTGCCCCCTTGACGCTGGTCCAGCCGCTGTCCAGCCTGCATGTCGCCTTCACCGCCGGCCTTGCCTGGCGAAGCCGCCGCGTGCGCTACCGGGAGTGGCTGGCCTTGGCGTTGTGCCTGACAGGCACCGTCTGCCTTGCCCTCACCGACATCAGCACGAGCTCGGATCACGTCAACTGGATCCCGCTCGCCGGGCTGGTCCTTGCCGGAGCCCTGCCACTTGCCCTTCCCGCCCCGGCGCGTCTGGCCCCATTCTGGCCCGCACTGCGGGCAGGACTCTGCTACGGACTCTCGGCGATCCTGTGGAAGGCCGGCATGGCCCTTCCCGCCTTGAGCCCCGCGTGGGTCCTGCTGCTTGCCTTGTTCACCGCGGGATTCCTCGGCGGCTTCGTGTTCCTGCAGATCGCCTTCCGCAAGCTCGATGCCGGCACCGCCAACGCCTTGGCCGCCTGCGTTGCGGCCCTGTTTCCATTGCCGGCCGGTC
Source organism: Fibrobacterota bacterium (assembly GCA_039798005.1). Classification (GTDB taxonomy): domain Bacteria; phylum Fibrobacterota; class Fibrobacteria; order UBA5070; family UBA5070; genus JBDKGV01. The sequence continues at coordinate 20,967 of JBDKGV010000009.1, read as the reverse complement.
TGTGGGTCTTCCACGAAGCCCCCACCGCGCTGTCCTTGTTCGCCGCCGCCACGACCGTCCTGGGCGTCTTCCTGCTCGGGACCGCCACGCGTCCCCTCAACGCTGCTCCGGGCAATCCTCCCAAGCCTTGAGAATCGCCTCGGCGGCCTCCCCACCGCTTTCGTGAAGCAGTCGGAAGGGATCGTCCTGACCTCCGCGCAAATCCAAGCGGATCCGGGACAGGGGATGCTGAGTCATCCCGTCCATGAGTTCCAGCTCCCACGCCAGTCGCGTCGACCGCCCGACGATCCGGCCCCGTGCATAGGCCTGCAGGGTTCCGTAGAGGACATAGCGAACGCCCATGCTGTCGGCGATTTCGGCAACCTGCGCCCGGGTCCAGTGCAGCTTTTGGCCTGCGTAGAGCCGGTCCACGATACTGTCGACACGGGCCACCGAAGCGATCTGCATTCCCCGCTCCTGAAGCCGCTCGGTCAGGATCTGTCGGACGGACCGCTCCGCATTGGCCCAGGATTCCTGGGTGCCGCCGGTGCTTGGGGGCTCCTCCAAGGGGAGCAGAAGCAGTGGCCGCGCGCACTGGGCCGGGATCTCGATCCGGTCCAGTTGCGGATGCAGGCTCGGAGCACAGCCGCACAGGACAAGAGCAGGCAGGAGCCGGATGAATCGCATGTTTCCAAGGTAGACGCCATGCGGACATCCGCGCACGATCTTCCGCGCATCCTGCCCGGAGTTGGACTCCGGCAGGGAACGCGGGCGCCTACTCTCCCGCGTCGCTTCGATTGATCTGGCGCGAGCGTCGCAGCCAGCGCGCGATCTGCTTGAGCAAGCCCTGCGGATCGAAGGGCTTGGCCACGTAGTCGTCCATTCCCGCCTCCAAGCACCGCTGCCGCTCCGTGTGCAGGGCATGGGCGGTCATGGCGATGATCGGGCGCTTCCAGCCTTCCCGGTTGCGAATTTCCCGAGCCGTATCGTAACCGTCACGCCCTGGCATCTGGATGTCCATGAGAATCAACTCGGGATTCTCGCCCAGCTTCTCCAAGGCTTCATCGCCATCAAAGGCGCTTTCCACGACAAGTCCGGCATCGGACAGGACCGCCACGGCCACCATCTGGTTCACCTCGTTGTCCTCCACCAGGAGGATTCTGGCCCCCTCGAGGATGGAAAGGTCATTGTCCATGAGATCAAGGGACGCGTGCCGTTGGCCCAAGGCCTCCGTGAAGGCCTCCAGAAGTTCCGTTTCCCCTCCCTGTCTGGGGAGAATCCCATCGACCCCGCCATCGCCCTGCAGGAGCTGGCTGGCCAGCCATGGCGCCGGTACCAGCAGGACAGGAACTTCGTTGGGGATGCTTTGACGCAGGATGCGCACCGCCTCGGGAAGTCCGGCATCGCCACCTGCGGACGGGTCCAGGACCGCGACATCCGGACGCCACTCTTCCAAGACGCGGCAAGCGTCGGAAAGGTCCTCGGCATCCCTCACCTCGAACGAAAGGCCCACGAGCTTCTGACGAAGCACCACATGCGCCGTCCCTCTTCCTCCGACCACAAGGACGCGCAATCCCTTCAAAACTTGGGTCCGGCCCGTGTGATGGGGATGGGCATCGGGCTTGACAAGGAAACGGGCCGTGAAATGGAAGACGCTGCCTTCTCCGGCCCGGCTTTCCACCCAGATCTTTCCGCCCATCTGATCCACGAGACTGCGGCTGATCACAAGCCCGAGTCCCGTTCCGCCAAAACGGCGGCTGGTCGAGCTGTCGGCTTGGGAGAAGGATTGGAACAGGCGCTCCTGCTGCTGTGGAGTCATCCCGATCCCGGTGTCCCGCACCAGGAAATGCAACATGCACTGGTCCCCTGTGAGCGCTTCCAAGTGCGCTTCCAGCGTCACGCCACCTTCCTGGGTGAACTTCACCGCGTTGGAGGCCAAGTTCAGGAGAATCTGCCCGAGGCGCAGCGGATCGCCCACCAGCACCGGAGGGACGTCCTCCGCCTTCCCCCAGGAAAGACGCAAACCCTTTTCCCCCGCCCGTACCGACGCCAGTTCACAGGCGTTTCGCAGCACTTCGCAGGGATCGAACGGAATGGTCTCGAACTCGAGCTTCCCGGCCTCGATCTTGGAGAAGTCCAGGATGTCGTTGAGAATCCCGAGCAGGGAATTCGAAGCCGTGCGGATCCGCCCGACATATTCCTTTTGCTGCGGTCCCAGAACGGTCTTCTGAAGCAGGTGCGTCAGGCCCAGCACGGCGTTCATGGGGGTGCGGATCTCATGGCTCATGTTGGCCAGGAAATGCCCCTTGGCTTCTTCGGCGGCCTTGGATTTTTCGGTGAGCAAGCGCAGTTCCGCCTCGGTGCGCTTGCGCTCGGTGATGTCCTGCACGACGCCATCCAGACGCAACAACCGTCCTCCACCGAGGATCGGCCGCGCATGGCAATTGACATGCCGGATCTCCCGGTTCTCCGCCGTATGCTGGTACCAGATGCGGTAGTCGATATCCAGCACCATCTGCTCGGAGATGGTCTTGCTGAAGGCGGTCTCCACCATGGCCAGATCATCGGGATGCACGACCTCCAACCAATCGACCCAAGTCGAGGAGCGGCTGCGCGACTGCCCGAAGATCTCATGGATCGTCGAGCTCCAGCGCATGAAGCGGTGCGGGAGCTCCATGCTCCAATCGCCCAAGTGCGCCAGCTTCTGCGCTTCGTTGAGCCGCATCGCCACGTCCGTGAGGTAGTCCTTGTTGGCCTCCTGCTCGGTCACGTCGCGCACCACGCACTCCACTTCCATGCCCGACGCCCCGTCCTCGCGCACCACGGCATTGGCCTCGATCACGATCTCGCCGCCTTCCCGTCGCCGGAAATGGGATCGGAACGCCTCGATGCGCCGCTTCTTGCGCAAGCCGTCGTTGAATACGCTCAGGTCGTTGGGTTTCAGCCAGAAATCCTTGACCGACCGGCCGATCAGGTCCTCGGCGCTGGCAAACCCGAACATGCGGGCCGCCGCGGGGTTGGCTTGGAGGATGACTCCATCCGGAGTGGTACGCACAAAACCATCGAGCATGTTCTCGATGACGCTGCGCAAATGCTCCCGGCTGTGCTTGAGTTCCGCTTCCGCCATGATCCGCTCGGTCATGTCGCGGAACAGCATTTCAAAGGCTTCGATCTGGCCCGTCGCCCCGTGGATCGACTGGATTCCACCCTCGCAAAGCACCTTGCGACCGGCGCAATGCAGGAAGGTCAGCCGGAACGCCTCGGCCTGACGATGCCCCAAGAGACGCTCGTGCAATTCCGTACGGTCTTCTTCGCTGGAAGGCTGCAGATAGACGGAAATGTCCTGTCCCACGAGATCCGCAGAGGTCTCGACGCCCAAGAGACTCGCCGCCGCCGGATTGGCATATTCGATGATGCCATTGCCGGATACCCGAAAAAAGGCATCCTGCAGATTGTCCAAGATGGTTTGCAGGCGAAGGGCCTGCGCCATGTGCTGCCCGCGCAAATCGATCTCGGCCGCGCGGCGCATCCGCAAGAACTGGATGGTGAGCCCCCCCAGAAGCACGAGGGTGCCGCTCCAGAGTGGCCAAGGGAGGTCGAGAATCGCCCCGGCCAAGGTCATCGCCCCCAAAAGCACGGCGCCGACCATGGGCGCAACCGTGCGCGCAGACGGCAATTCCCTGGATATGTTCTTGGTGGTCACAGCGTCCAAAGAGTAGCATCCAGCAGCAGGTCGGCGCAATGTGTCATTGCCCGATCAGAAACCGCGCAGGACCTCCAGGACCCGATCCATCTGGGCATCCGTGCCGATGGTGATCCTTGCGTGCCGCTCCAGACGCGCCCCGCCAAAGGCGCGCACCAAGATCTTGTGCTCGCGAAGGGCGGCAAGCAGCTCCTTGGCCAAGAGCCGAGGATGGGCGGCGAAGACGAAGTTGGCCTTCGATGGCAGCACATCGAAGCCAAGCTCCTGCAGTCCTGCCACGAACCGCTCCCGGGTCGCGTTGATCTTGCCGGTGATGTCGCGGAACCAAGCGTCGTCGGACAGCGCGGCGGTGGCGCCCACTTGGGCCACCCGATCCAGCGTGTAGGAATTGAAGGAATCCCGGACCCGCTCCAGACCGGAGATCAAGGTCGGATGACCCAGCGCAAAGCCCACGCGCAAGCCCGCCAAGGACCATGACTTGGAAAGAGTCTGCACGACCAGCAGGTTGGGATGCTTGTCGAGAAGCGGCACCGCCGATTCCGCCCCGAAATCCACATAGGCCTCGTCCACGAGCACCACGCAATCGGGGTGGGCGATCGCCATGGCCTCGACCTCCGCCAAGGCGACCGGGGATGCCGTGGGCGCATTGGGGTTGGGGAAGATCACACCGGAAGCAGGGCCCGCGTAATCGTCCACGCAAATCGAGAAATCCTCGCGCAGCGGGATCGCCCGGAAGGGAATCTCCCAGAACCGGGCGTAGACGGGATAGAACGAGTAGGTCACATCCGGGAAGAGCAAGTCGCCTTCCCGCTGGAAAAAGGCGCGAAAGGCAAAGGCAAGGATCTCATCGGAGCCGTTGCCCACGAAGGTGCCTTCGACCGGAACCCCGAATCGATCCGAAAGGACCTGTCGAAATTGCAGGCTCTGAGGGTCCGGATAGAGCGGCATGCGGCTGTGCACCGCTGCGGCCATCGCCTCGACCGCCATCGGCGAGGGAGGATAGGGATTCTCATTGGTATTGAGCTTGATCCAACCGTCCCCTTGAGGCTGTTCCCCGGGGACGTAGGGAGCCATCTGGGCAATGCCACGGCTCCAGAGCTTGGTAAGGTCCTGCATGAACGGGAAAACTAGGAAAGACTTCCATCCGTCGACCCGGCCGCGAATTTATTCTCCTCGGGTCCGATACCCGGAAGCTTGTTTCGTATTCCCGGACCCGAGATTGCTGGCTGGAAAATACCTCGCAGCAAGCTGCGAGGTGATTTGTTGATTGACTCGATGCCCGAATCCAGCCTTCGCATCGTCCCTGTCCACTTCGCCAACCCGGTCCATGTGCGCGCCTTGGTGGATCTGCTGGATTGCTACCACCAGGACCCGATGGGCCAGAATTCCCCATGGGATCGGCGCAAGACCTCGGCGCTCCTCACCGGCCTGGAGAAGCACCCCACCGCCTTCGTGCTCCTTGCATGGAAAGGGGAAGCGGCCCTTGGCATGGCCGTGTGCTTCGAGGGGTTTTCCACCTTCTCCGCCATGCCCTTGGTCAACATCCACGACCTGGTGGTGGCCCCCGAGGCCCGGCGCCAAGGCGTGGCCAAGGCGCTCTTTGCAGCCATCGAGATCGAGGCGAGGAAACTGGGCGCCTCACGAATCACTCTCGAGGTGCGTGAAGACAACGGCGCGGCACAGTCGCTCTACGCCTCGCTTGGCTACGGCCCGGGCGATGCCCCGATGGCCTTCTGGGGCAAGCGGATCGACTGACGTCCTTTCAGGGTTCTGCCCAACCCAGCCCACTTGGATCAATCGATCAAAGCCACGTCCTGAACTGAAAAGAGCTACCCTTGGTCGGGTGGCTCTTCATGATGCGAGGCTATTTTCCTTTAGAAGCGCAGTTGGATTCCAAAGTCGATGCCAGCAAAGGTCTCGCCGTTCTCGCCCAAGTTCGCACCGGCGTTCCCGCCCAGATACGCACGCACGGTCGGAGTCAATTCGGCAAGACCTCTCGCCATGAGCGAAAGATGAATCAAGCCATCGCCATCGCGCAATGTCATGCCGGCACGCCCCCCCAATTGGGAGCGAATGTCGCCTGCCACCGGCGTCAACCACGACTGGATGCCCATCGTGACCGTTTCCTTGGAACCCGACACTTCGCCACCCGCCGTATTTGCGGTCAGAAAGCCGCCGAAGTCGGTGTGATCATTGAAGCCCCACGAGAGCGCAACTGATCCACCGACCGCCGGACTCTTGACTTCTGAGTCATCAGAGAAAGCGCCTGAAGGCCCTATATCCAGAAGCACATCACCTTCAGCGGCGCTGGCAAATCCGGTCATGGCGATCACCATTGCAATCGTCCATTTCATCATTGAATCGCCTCCGGAAGTTCCACCTGAACAAGCTCTTGAGAATCGCTCAGGTAGATGCGCGTCTCAAAATCTTGACGCCCAGGGGCAGTGATGCGAATCACGTGCGCTCCGGGAGCCAGCTTGAGCACCCGAGCCGTTCCGTCGAAGTTGCGGGCTTCACCAACATCCTGCCCATCCACGATCGCATGAGCATTCGAAGGCTTGACCTTGAAGACGACGGAACCGGACTGATCATCCGTGCGAACCGTGGTGCGTGGTGCCGCACACGCCCCCAACAGAAGGAACATTGCAAGCAAAAGGGTACGTTTCATTCCTTGCCTTCCAGTCGAACATCCATGTCAGTGGTGACCGTGCCAGCAGAGTTCAGGACTTGGCACATTGCGCCTTCACCCAATCCCTGACCAAATAAACTCAGCACCTTGGCCTTGCCCACTACGGTTCCTGGAAGTTCCACAGCCGTATTGGTCGCCTTGTTCATGATCTTCTTGCCTGGCTTGTAGATGTCAAGCGTCGCCCCCACCTTGAGGTTGGAACTTTTGCCGGCACCAATCGCCACAGCTCCATCCTGGACATCCAAGATGGGAGCGCGCCAAGGCAACGCCTTGAGGCTGTTCATGACATTTCCTGTCAATTTAGCGATTGCGGCATTGAGCGCCTTGTCGGTGAGAGTCGCATCATGGTCGGCCTTGCCACCGAATCCCAATGTCTGAGAGCTCTCGTTGCGCGCATCGGCCTCCCCGAACTCGGAGAAAAACGCCACGCCGGTACGCGGATCCACCAAGCGGATCGCAACCTTCGCATGCGCCGTCTGCACCTTGGTCTTGGTCAGCCCGCGATCTTCCCATTCCGTCTTGGTGCCAAACTCCGTGACGGCACCGAAGACCAAGGCCGAGACCGAGGCAAACTGCGATTCGGCACCTTGGAGCTTCGCTTCGTTCTGGAGCGCAGGAAGCTCCTGCCGCTCGATCACCACAAACTGGCCGGTCTTGATCATGTGTGCCGAAAAAAGATCCGCCGCCTGGCTGCCCAAGTCGTCGACCGCTCCGAACAGATTGTTGCCATAGCCGGTCTTGTCCTCGAACTTGACCGTGGCGATGCGTTGCTTGAGTCCGGCCTCCTGCAGGGACGCCACACTCACGACGGGCGGGGCGGGCGGAAGGGGCGCAACCTCCTTGATCTGGGAGGCGCAACCTCCGAGCAGGGCCGAGCACGCCAAGATCAGCGACTTATTTCGGCTGAACATGCACTTCTCCTTGAGGGATGGAACCGGACATGATCCCTGCATTTTCCTTGGCGATCGGCTCGTAGGGGGTCACGGCAGCATTGACCGCAGCGCTGACCAAGGCGCCCACAAGGCCTCCTCCGCTGTTGTCAGGGGACTTCGAAAGAACATTGTCGCGCTTCCACAAAAGCGTTCCGGTCTTGGCATCCACCAGTTCCATGTCAAAGCCCACATTCACGGTGGAACTGATCACAATGTACTTGGAGCTCCATTCGGTCACCTTGGTGCGCAGCACGGCGTCCACACCGAAGACATCATGGAACTTGGAGGTCGGCAACTTGTTCAGTCGTCCCGCATCGTTGAGCTTGTTGGCTTCGAAAAGCTGCAGCGCAAGCTCAGGGCTGATCGCATAGTAGCCTCGCTGCGCCAACTGCGAGTAGATCAGAGGATAGGCTTTCTCGAGCACTTCCGTGTTGGAGGTCATGTTCTCAGGAGGCAGCACGAGCACTGACTTCGGCTTAAGCCGGTTGAAGTCAGCCGTCGTATAGACCTTGGGAGCACAGCCGGTCAGAAAGGACAGGCCGGCAATGGGAAGCAGATAGCGAAGGGTGCGCATGATGGTCCTCAGTGCTTGGCTGTGGTGTCGGTGACGGACTTGACCGTCGAGGTCGCATCAGTGGAATTGGAACCGTCCGCTTGGATCTTGTTGCCAGCCAGTGCTGCCAAGCCCTTTTCAGCGAACTGAGGGTAGTTGGCGCGCTCCAGTGCAAATTCCTTCTCGGCCTCGCTTGGCTTGCCGTTGAGCAGAAGATGAACTCCATAAGATGCGTGCACGCCCTGCAACTTCGGATCGATCTTGATCGCCTCCTCATACTGCTTGTTGCACTGCTCGCCCTTCTTATCCATATGGCAGCGAATAGCACCCTCATAATAGGGCCAAGGGTTCGATGCACAACCTGCCAACAGCGCCATCACGGCGGCGGGCATGATCAATTTCTTCACGGGAGAGCTCCTTACAAAATGAGTTCCCCGAAATCTATACATCCTTTTTCCCTTCCAAGGCAGAAGTAAACCTGCCCGTGTGGAATCGCATATTCCACGCGGATGCCCCCATCTTGGTACCTTGGGCCCCATCATGATCGAACTGCTTGCGCCGGCTGGCGACCTGGAACGGATGGAAATCGCCTTTGCCTACGGTGCCGACGCCGTGTACGCGGGTCAACCCGCCTTCTCGCTGCGGGGCCGCGAGAACGGCTTCAAGTCGATGGAGATCGTGGCGCAGGGAATCGCGCGCGCCCACGAACTGGGCAAGGCCTTCTTCGTCGCCTCGAACCTGTTCCCTCACAACAACAAGATCGCGCCCTTCCAGCGCACCCTCTCGGAGCTGACGGAACTGGGCCCCGATGCGCTGATCATGGCCGACCCCGGCATGATCGGATGGATGCGCAAGACCTATCCGAACCAGACCGTCCACCTTTCGGTGCAGTCCCACGCCGTCAACTGGATCACCTGCCAGTTCTGGCATGACCTGGGCGTGAAACGCGTGATTCTGGCGCGCGAACTGAAGCTACGGGAAGTCGAGGAGATCCGCGAGAAGGTGCCGGGTCTGGAGCTTGAGGTCTTCGTGCACGGCAGCGTGTGCATGGCCCAGAGCGGGCGGTGCATGATCTCCAACTACATGGAACACCGGGACGCCAACCAAGGCAACTGCAACAACGCCTGCCGCTTCCCCTACGAGCTGACGGCGACCTCGGCCCAATTGCCCGAGGGCGAGGCCATGCGCGTCACCGAGGACGAACACGGCACCTACCTCTTCAATGCCCGCGACCTGTGCGCCCTGCCCATCCTGGACCAGGTGGTGGCCACCGGCGTGTGCTCCCTCAAGATCGAAGGGCGCACCCGTTCGCCCTACTACATCGCCCAGGTGGTGCGCGGCTATCGGCTGGCGCTGGACTCGATCGCGCGAGGCGAAGGCGTGCCGAGGGAAGCGCTGGAAGCGGTGCTTGCCACCGATTCACGCGGCTGGATGAGCGGCTTCTACACCTCGGACGATCCGATGTCGCAACTGGTGGACAAGGGCCGCGAAGGCACCCTCACCGCCGAGGTGGTGGGCCAGATCCGCGAATGGAAGGAGGGCCGCGCCCGCATTTCCGTACGCAACCGCATCACCACCGGCGAGCCGCTCCAGCTTTTGACGACCGCAGGCGTCTCCCCCTTGGTCGCGACAAATCTTGTCAATCAGCGCAAGGAGCCCACCGACCAGTTCCATCCGGGCCTTGAGAACTGCTGGCTCGACCTGCCGACCGCCCCGACGGAGCACAGCTTCCTGGTGCGGCACTTGGCGCAATAAGACAGATTCTGTCTAACGCCCGCAGTAGCCGCCTTGCGTCGGCTACTGCGCCACCGCGAAGGGCGCCACGAGCTTGGAGGTCCCGCTGCGCACCACCGCGAGCCAGGTGCCCCGCGACAGGTTCATGGGCAAGGTGAGATTCCTTGCCGAGGCCGCGCCATCAAAGGAGGCGACCTTGCGGCCGTCCAGCCTCAGGACTTCGATGGCGACCGGCGAGGCACCGTCAAGAGCGTAGTTCAGGACAACCGCGCGCCCCTTGCTCGCGACTTGAAGACTCGCCCCTTGGACACCACCGGTCTTGGCGACACCCAAGCCACTGCCGGAGCAGGGGTGCGAGAGGCTTCGCTTCATCTGCCTATAAGGAGTGCACACATAGGTACAGGGATAATGCAACTCATCAAGTGCCATATCGGCCCAGAGCTTCACTTCACTGATCTGCATCGTACTTGGCTTGGCCGTTTTTGCTGACGTCTGAATCTTCAGTTCCCAAGCAAGACCGGACACATTATCGAATAGGCCAGACGGACTGAATTGCTTAGGATCCAAGCAGATGGTTCCATGGTTGAAGCGCGACCGGGGAATGCCCACACTGTAGGCCGCAGAATCTGGCAACGCCCCAATGCCGACCCGAGCAATCGTTCCGACAAGGGTACCTTCATCGAAACCTTCCGGCATCGAAAGTCCAAAGGAAATCCCCTTGAGCATGGACATATCAAGGCAGGTCGGCTCACCTGTAACTTTGTCCAAAAAAACGGTAGCAAGCCTTGCCCAGCCCGCCTCTGGATGCGCCACGGAATCGCCTTTGTCCAAGGTCGCGGTGATGCTTGCATAGCCCTTGCTGGATGCATCACGTGGGGTGTACTGAACGCATTGGACCGTATTGGAATCTTGGAGCAGAGTCGTCATCCCATTGGCCCTGCTCGGGACGCCGGAGGTCGTGTCGGTGAAGGTGAACCAGTAGTCACCTTGAAGAGTTATGCTGGGGCGACCTGGGGATTGACCATCGAAATTGGACAATGGCGTCGCGACCCCTGTACACCCAGTTCCCAGGGAGTCGATCCAAACGGGCGCTGCCGTCCCTAGCGAAGGGGCCAGCAAAGTGAGGGCAAGGAGGACAAGGCTGGAGGAAATGCGGAACATGGGGACTCCGGGAATGAGGGGTGATCGGCTTGCAACATAAGTCGCGAAGTCACACGCATCGGTTCACGACAAGAACGCTTCGGCTACTGCGTCACCGCGAAAGGCACCACGAGCTTCGAGGTCCCGCTGCGCACCACCGCGAGGTAGGTGCCCCGCGAGAGGTTCATGGGCAAGGTGAGATTGCTTGCCGAGGCCGCGCCCGCGAAGAAAGCGACCTTGCGACCGTCCAGCCTCTGGATTTCGATGGCGACCGGCGCGGCACCGCCAAGGGCGTAGTTCAGGACAACCGTGCGTCCCTTGTTCGCGACTTGAAGGCTCGCCCCTTGGACACCACCGGTCTTGACGACACCCAAGCCACTGCCGGAGCAGGGGTGTATGATGTCTGGCTTAAAGCCTCTGGTAAGATGGGTCCCACAATGCGGACCCGTAGAGTATTTAGTGCAAGCATTGGTTACCGTATCCAGCGGGACATCGGCCCACAGCTTCACTTCACTGATCTGAATCGAACTCGGTTTGGCGGTTTTTGCTGACGTCTGGATCTTCAGTTCCCAAGCAAAACTTGACACATTGTTCAATAGGACTGACTGGCCGAATTGCCCAGGATCAAGGCAGATCGTTCCATTATTGAAGCGCGCCCGGGGAATACCCACGCTGTAGGCCACCGAGTCCGGTGCGTCGGCACTCCCGACTCGAACGATCGTCCCGACAAGGTTGCCTTCATCGAAGCCCTCCGGCATCGATAGTCCGAAGGAAAACCCCTTGACCGTGGACGCGTCAAGGCAGTTGGTGTTGTCGCCGGTCATCTTATCCTTGAAACTGGTGCCAAGCCTTGCCCAACCGGCCTCCGGATGTGCCACGGAATCGCCCTTGTCCAAGGTCGCGGTGATGCTTGCATACCACTTGTTGGCCTCATCACCTAGGGTGTACTGAAAGCCTTGGATCGTATTGGAATCTTGGAGCAGAGTCGACACCCCATTGGCCCTGCCCGGAATTCCCGAGGTCGTGTCCGTGAAGGCGACCCAGTAGCCACCTTGGAGATTTTTGTAAGGAAGACCAGCGAATTCACCATTGAAATTGTCCAAAGGCGTCGCGACCCCTGTACACCCCGTCCCCAGGCTATCGATCCAAACGGGTGCTGCCGTCCCTGGCAATGGGGCCAGCAGTGTGAGGGCAAGGAGGACAAGGCTGGAGGGAATGCGGAACATGGGGACTCCGGAAATGAGGGGTGATCGGCTTGCAACATAAGTCGCGAAGTCACTCGCATCGGTTCACGGCAAGATCGCGCCAGCCACGGCGCAGGGCCGCGCAGCGGGTGCGCAGGGCCGGCAGGCCCGCAGCACCGACCGGAGGGCAGCCCGGAGCCACGGCGGCCCCGCCACAGGCGGGGAGGCGCCCGCATGCGCCAACGGATGACAGGTCCCATCCAATCTGCAGGAGCTCAACGCCCGTAGGAGGGCATCCAATCGCGGGACGGGGTGCGCACCGATCCATCGAGGCGGAAGGGGCCTTTGGCCGCAACCGGCTTAGGGGAGCCTCGGCGCGTCACGCCCAAGGCGGCACCGACCGAAGTGTAGTGGATCGTGTTGGGAACGCCCTGCTCGTACTCCGTGATGGTTCCCGGGCCGTAGACCCACAGACCTCCGTTGCTGCAACTGCAGGAGTCCAGGGTGGCACGGCAACGGATGTTGTCCACCCATCCCGTCTCCTTGGGGGTCCAATAGCTGCTGTAGAGAGAATCCGCCGTGAATCGGTTCAGCGTCCAACTGATCTCCGGATTTGCCACGCCCATCGTATCGCGGTCCACGATGGAGTCGGTGTAGAACTCCACCCGGCTCTGCATGCCCGGTCCGAACTTCCCGATCTTCAGATCGTCCCGGACGAGGAAGCCGTACGGCGTGCCGGCAGGACTCCCGCGGAAGATCAGGCTGTCCCCGTGCCGATCCAGCGCCATCCCTCCGCTCCGGTCGGAATAGGACACGTAGCCACCGGTGAACGTGTTCCGGTTGATGATCGAGTCCTTCGCGACGCTGCGTGCCGAATCGATGTGGAACCCGCTCGAACTGACATTGAGGTTCTCCCACCCGGGACTGGTCGCCACGTAGCAGGAGTTGTAGCCGTGCATGCCCGCAAAAGCGGCACCGGCCAAGGCAAGGGACAGCATAAGAAAGGAACGCTTCATACTCGGGACAACTCCTGAAAAAGACGCGATGAATCTAGTCATCCCCCGAAACAGCAACGGCCACCACACTTTCGACCTTCAATGTTGCAAAAACAGGATGAGCCAGACTTGGTCTGAGCCCAACAATGTCCTCGAGCTTGTCCACCCCGCTGAGGCAATATGCACCATCCAGATACACCAAAGGCCACCATCACTGGTGACCTTCGAAGTTGCGGAGACAGGATTGAGCCAACCTTGGTCTGAGCCCAACAATGTCCTCGAGCTTGTCCACCCCGCTGAGGCAATATGCACCATCCAGATACAGCAAAGGCCACCATCACTGGTGACCTTCGAAGTTGCGGAGACAGGATTTGAACCTATGACCTTTGGGTTATGAGCCCAACGAGCTACCGGACTGCTCCACCCCGCATCAACAATATGCACCAACGCTCTGGCCATGTCAACCCCAGTGGGCAAGAAATGCCGGAAACAGAAAGCCCCACCGACCAAAGGTCGATGGGGCAGTCACTCGAAATGGTGCCGGAGCTCTGTTCCTTAGTATTGGAAGAGCAACTCGCGGTACTTCGGCATCGGCCAGAGGTCGTCCGACACGATGGTCTCCAGCTCGTCAGCCACGGCACGAACGGCCTCCTGGGCGGGGATGACCTCGTCCTTGAAGGTCTTGGCCTCGGCGTGCAGGGAGCCGGCGTGGTGCGCCTTCTCCTGGGCGGCTTCGAGAGCCTCGACACCGTCGACCAGGGAGTCGATCAAGGAGGCGACCTTCTCGGTCACCTTCTGAGCGCCCTTGGACACGGCAGCGGCCACGGAAAGCTCACCGATGTAGGTCGCGGCGGCCGGCAGGATCATGGTCTTGGCGATCTCGATGGTGAGGTTCGCTTCGATGTTCTGGACCTTGACGTAGCGCTCCCAGTTGATCTCGGCGCGGGCTTCGAGCTCGCGACCGGTCAGCACGCCCAGCGACTCGAACAGCTTCGTGGCCTTCTCGGTCTCGAGGGCCGGGAGAGCGTCGACGGTGCTCTTGTTGTTGGGGAGGCCGCGCTTGGCAGCTTCGGCGTGCCACTCGTCGGAATAGCCGTTGCCCGAGAACAGGACCTGCTTGTTCTCCTTGATGATTCCCGAGAGAATCTTGGAGAGGCCGGCCATGTCGTTCTTGGGCAGCTTCTCGAGCTCGTCGGCCAGTTCCTTGACGGACTCGGCGACCATGGTGTTGAGGACGGTCTGCGGCCAGTAGATGGGAGCCGAAGAGCCGACGGCGCGGAACTCGAACTTGTTGCCGGTGAAGGCGAAAGGCGAGGTGCGGTTGCGGTCGGTGGCGTCCTTGGGCAGCACGGGCAGGCTGATGGCGCCGAGCTGGAGGCTTCCGCCGTCCTTCGAGGAGGAGGCTGCGCCGCCCTCGAGCTGCTTGACGATGTCTTCCAGCTGCTCGCCCAGGAAGATGGAGACGATGGCCGGGGGAGCCTCGTTGGCGCCCAGACGGTGGTCGTTGCCGGCGTCGGCGACGGTGGCGCGCAGCAGGTCGGCGTGCTTGTTGACGCCACGGATGATGGCCGACAGGAAGGCCAGGAACTGGGCGTTGTCGTGCGGGGTCTTGCCCGGCTCGAGCAGGTTCTCGCCGTCGTCGGTTCCGATGGACCAGTTGTTGTGCTTGCCCGAGCCGTTGACGCCCTTGAAAGGCTTCTCGTGCAGGAGGACGGCCAAGTCGTGCTGGGGAGCCAGGCGCTTGAGCACGTTCATCATGAGCATGTTGTGGTCGGAGCCGACGGAAGTCGCCTCGTACACGGGAGCGATCTCGAACTGGCCCGGAGCCACTTCGTTGTGGCGGGTCTTGGACGGAACGCCCATGCGCCAGAGCTCGCGATCGAGGTCCATCATGAACGCAAGGATGCGCTCGCGGATGGCGCCGAAGTACTGGTCCTCGAGCTCCTGGCCCTTGGCAGGAGCGGCACCGAACAGGGTGCGGCCGGCCAGGAGGAGGTCGGGGCGCTGCTCGGCCAGACGACGGTCGACCAGGAAGTACTCCTGCTCGGGTCCGATGTTGGTGAACACGCGGGTGGTGGTCTCGTTGCCGAACCACTTGAGGACGCGCAGGGCTTCCTTGCCCAAGGCCTGCTGCGAGCGCAGGAGGGGGATCTTGTGGTCCAAGGCCTCGCCGGTGTAGGACACGAAGGCGGTGGGGATGGTCAGGGTCACGCCGTTGGGCTCGACCTGCAGGAAAATGGGGCTGGTGACGTCCCAAGCGGTGTAGCCACGGGCCTCGAAGGTGGCGCGGATGCCGCCCGAGGGGAAGGAGGATGCGTCAGGCTCGCCCTGGATCAGGATCTTGCCCGAGAATTCGGCCATGGTCAGACCGTCGCCGGCCGGGTTCAGGAAGGAGTCGTGCTTCTCGGCGGTGGAGCCGGTCATGGGCACGAACCAGTGGGTGTAGTGGGTGGCGCCGTTGGCCATGGCCCATTCCTTCACACCCTGCGCAACGGCGTCGGCGATGGCGGTATCGAACGGCTCGAGGCCTTCGATGGTGCGACGCAGCTTCTTGAAGACGGGCTTGGCCAGGTACTGGCGCTGGGCCTCTTCCGTGAACACATACTGGCCGTAGATGGCCTCGCCGGCGTGTTCGAGATAGTTCTGGGTGCTCTCCACCTTCGTGGTGGAAATCGCCTCGACAGCATTCTTGCGAGCAGTCATTTTGCGTCCTTCAAATATGTGTGGTGGTCTCTGGCTAAAAACCCGCTGGTTCCCGTCAAGGATGGCCGCCTCGAAGGAACGGATTTACTGATTGCAGAAAATAGTGAAACCTCCACGCACTAGCGATGGAGTGATTCATCATTTTCCAGGATTTGCCTGCGTTTTGAGGTCCGCGACAAGCGCCGCCCCCGAGTTCGGACGCGGATATCGCGCCCCAGCACCGGAGCGGCAAGCAAGAGCAGGAACATGGCCAAGGGGAGAGTCGAGACGTATCCGAAGTGCTTGAAGCCCAAGGCTCCCGCCACTCCTCCCCCGAAGAAGCATCCGATCAGGCGCAGTTGCAGCGACACCTTGGCACGCCGCACCTTCACCGGCTCCAGCCCTTCGCGCCGATTGACATACAGGAACCGTCCCAGCTCGATGCCCAGGTCGGTGATCATGCCCGTCATGTGCGTGGTGCGGATCTCCGCATGGGAGATCTTGGTGACCACCGCGTTCTGCAAACCCATGAGGTAGGCAAGCAACAAGAGCGCGAGCGGCACCCGGATCGCGACATGGTCATCCAGAACGCCCCCGGTCAAGCCGAAGAGCAGCAGAAGGCCGGCCTCGAGGAGGAGCGGCACCCCGTACGCGCAGGCCAATCGCCGCCTTTCGCCCCAATTGACCAGGAGGGCCGTGGTGGCCGCCCCCAACAGGAATGTCAGGAGGATGACCCCGGCCGCCAAGGCCAGCGCCCAATCGCCCAGCGCGAGGTCATCGGCAGCGGACGAGAGGATCCCCGTCATGTGCGAGGTGTAGCGCCCTACCGCGAGGAACCCGCCCGCATTGATCGCTCCGGCCACGGCGGCAAGGGCCATCCCCAATTGGGCATTGACCTTGTGGGAACGCTCCCGTGCGACCAGACCGCTCAGCGCCTTGAATTTCAGGAGACCACCTCAATCCGCATCCCAAGCTTCATGCGGTCGGCTTGAACCGCACCATGCGAAGCAGGATGATCAAAGGGATCCATCGATCCAAAAATAGTCGAAGACCACGGCAATTCCTCCCCCGACGAAAAATGCCGGACCGCGCCTTGTCATCGACAAGCAGCAATCCGGCAGGAGGTCCTTCGACCCGCACGTCTCCTGTTGACGGATTCCGTCCAAGCGATCCTCTCCGCGGCCATCGAAGGGAAGGCTCAGACAGATCCCGTCAAAATCAGGTCAACACGTACTCCTCGGCGATCTTGCCTTCCTCCATCGCCTCGAGGATGGCGTCGATGGCTTCCTCGTCCACCTTGCCGTACCAGACGTTGTCGGGATGCACGATCATCACCGGGCCGCGGTCGCAAGCCTTGAGGCAAGCGGTGGCGGAGACGGTCACGCTGTCCATGCCGCGGTCGGAAAGCTCGCTTTCCAAGTATCCCAGGAGGCTGTTGGCCCCCTTCTTCTTGCAGGCGCCTTGAGCCTCGCCGCTCACGCGGAAGCTGGCGCACACGAAGATCTGCCGTTCGGGCTTTTCCATGGTTCATCCTTTCGTCGCGGCGCCAGGCGCCATCCGTTTGGTGCTACGCAAAAGGCCTCGCGGAGCGGGATCCGCACGCGAGGCAATAGGAAAATCAAAGGTCGAATCCGGTGGATGCAGTCGCCGCGACGAGCCCGCTGAGGGCGACCAAGGCGTACTTGGCGTACGCCGCGGAAGCCCGAGACGGGTCGGAGCAAGAATGCGCCCCCGGAACGGACTCACATCTGGAGTTCGAACTTCTCTTCGGTGGAATCGCGGTCGATACGATCCATGAGCAGGCCCAGGATCTTCTCGAGCAGGTAGATGCCGCCCTTGTAGCCCACGGTGGGGAAGAACTGGTGTCCCTGGCGGTCCATGATCGGGAAGCCGTGGCGCAGGAAGGGGGTGTCCTCGTCGCGCGCCATGTACTTGCCGTAGGTGTTGCCGATCAACAGGTCCACGGGCTCGTTCTTCATCCACTGGTGGAGGAGGAACATGTCGCCGCCGACCTTGATGTTGGCTTCGGGGTTCACGCGGTTCAGGGCGTCGCGGACGTAGTTGCCCTCGGTGCCGGTGACGATGTGGCGGACCTGCATGCCCAAGGTGCCGAGGAACTCGGTCAGGGCGATGAGCTGGTCCGGATCGCCGAAGATGGCGACCTTCTTGCCCCACAGGTACTGCTCCATGTCGGAGATCATGTCCACGAGCTGTCCGCGCTCGTCGGTGACCTCGTCCGGAACCTCGACGCCCCAGGTGGTGCGCAGCGCGTCCACGAAGCGGTCGGTCGCGGCCAGGCCGATCGGCAGCTCGAGGCTGGTGACGGGCACGCCGAGCTTGGCGAGCTCGTCGCCGGCGGCGCCGGCACCGGTCACGCCCAAGGAGAAGCCGTGCTTGGCGTCGCCTGCGGTCTCGATGTCCTCGACCTTGGCTCCACCCTTGGGGTAGAAGTTGTGCTTGCCGGTCATCGGGGTGTCGAACACGCCCGAGGTGTCCGGGAACATGTTGAAGGGGATTCCCAGCTGACCCAGGATGCGCTTGATCTCCTTCATGTCGGAGGGCTCGACCCAACCCGGGAGGATCACGGCCTTGTCGTTGGCCACGCCGGTCTTCTTGATCAGCTTGGTGACCATGGCCTTGACCATGTTCGAGTAGCCGGTCACGTGGGTTCCCACGTAGGACGGGGTGTTGGCGTGGAAGATGACCTTGCCTTCCGGCACCTTGCCTTCGTCGAGCGCCTTCTTGGCGATCTGCGGGACGTCGTCACCGATGGTCTCGGAGAGGCAGGTGGTGTGGACCGCGATGATCTTGGGGTCGTAGACCGAGAAGATCGTCTGGAACGACTGGAGCAGGTTGGCCTGGCCGCCGAACACCGCGGTGCCCTCCGTGAAGGAGGACGTGGAGGCCATGACGGGCTCCTTGTAGTGGCGGGTCAGGGTCGAGCGGTGGTACGAGCAGCAACCCTGCGATCCGTGCGAGTGCGGCAGGCACCCGTGGATGCCCAGGGAGGCGTACATCGCGCCGACGGGCTGGCAGGTCTTGGCGGGATTGATCACCAGAGCTTCGCGCTCCTTGATGTCGCCCTTGGGTGTGTGTCTGAGCAGAGCCATGAGTGTTCTCCTTCTAGAGACAATTCTTGTCATGAAAGCGGGGCCGGCATCGGCGGGCCCCGCCGGAACCTGTTTACGCGGCGACGGCCTCTTCCTGCCAGGGAGCCGTGATCAGCTTCCAGACGGGGGTGTTGACGCGCATGTCGATGTCCTTGTAGAAGTTGATGGCGCCGGCGAATCCGTTGTACGGGCCGCCCACGTCGTAGTTGTGCAGCTGCTTGCAGGAGACGCCCATCTTCTGGATGATGTACTTCTCCTTGATGCCTGCGCAGAACACGTCGGGCTTCCACTTCTCGATGAGCTTCTCGGTCTCGTAGGAGGAGATGTCGTCGATGACCAGGGAGTCCTTGTCCATCTCGGGCATCATGCCCTCGTAGTCGGAGAACTTGTAGCCCTTGGCGGAGAGGCGCTCCTTGGCGACGGCCAGCTCCGGGCGGAACTTGGCCTCGTCCTTGTCCACGTGGATCTCTTCGATGTTGCGGGAGTCGGCGTCGACCTTGATGGTCGGCAGGACCTTGCGGCCCTCGTAGTCGTCGCGGTGGGCGAACTCGTAACCGGCGGCCAGAACCTTCATCTCAAGCTCGCGGAAGAGCTCCTGGTAGTGGTGGGCGCGGGAGCCGCCGACGAAGAGCATCGCCGTCTTGCCGTTGGTGCGGGCCGCGTGCTTGGCACGGGCGGCCTCGACCTTGACCATTTCTTCTGCGATCACGGCCTCGGTGCGGGCGATGAGCTCGGCATCCTCGAAGTACTCGGCCATCTTGCGCAAGGTCTTCGCGGTGGCGCTGGCGCCCACGAAGTTGATCTTGATCCAGGGGATGCCGTACTTGACTTCCATCATCTCGGCCACGTAGTTGATCGAGCGGTGGCACATGACGATGTTGAGGTCGGCGGTCTGGGCGTTGGCGAACTGACCGTAGGTGGAGTTGCCCGAGAAGGTGGACACCAGCTCGAAGCCGCAGCGCTTGATGAGGTCCTCGATCACAAAGGCGTCGCCGCCGATGTTGTACTCGCCCAGCAGGTTGATGCGGAAGTTCTTCTGTCCCGTGACGGTGTCGTCCAGGCCGACGATGTGGCGGAACACCTGGTTGTTGGCGATGTGGTGGCCCGCGGACTGCGAGACGCCCTTGTAGCCTTCGCAGGAGAAGCCGAACACGTTGACGCCGAGCTTTTCCTTCATGCGGCGAGCCACGGCGTGCACGTCGTCACCGATCAGTCCGACCGGGCAGGTGCTGAACACCGAGATGGCCTTGGGCTGGAACAGGTCGTAGGCTTCCTGGATGGCGGCCTCGAGCTTCTTCTCGCCGCCGAAGACGATGTGCTCGTCCTTCAGGTCGGTGGAGAAGCTGTAGGGGATGAAATTCTCGGAACCCTCCGGGGCGTGCGTCTGGTTGCGGCGGGTGAGCCACGAGTAGAAGCCGCAGCCGATGGGGCCGTGGGTGATGTTGACGATGTCACGGGTGGGCCCGAGAATCACACCCTTGCAACCGGCATAGGTGCAACCGCGCTGGGTGATGATGCCCGGAGTGGTGCGGGCGTTGGCCAGGATCTCCGGGACGTTCTGCTCCGCGTCGACGTCGTTGAGCACCATCTGGTTGGCGCGCTTCTTGGCGATCTTGCTGGGGTACTTGGCCACCAGCTCGTCTTTGAGCTGCCCGGCATCGGGCTTGGACTCGATCATCTTGTGTCCTCCTGCGAACGTGTGAGGCCCGATGGGGCGGATTGTTCTGCGTGCCGTCTCCGGGACTTCCCGGGCATGGCGAATTCGCTTGCCGTGGCGGTTGCGCCCGGCGTCCACGTCGTTGTGGACAATTCCTGTCAAATTTCATCCGGCTTCCGCGGAAGGCCCCTCTCCCGCCGGCAAGGAAGGAGAGGGGTGAATCAGCAGGAGCGAGGGATACCGGTCTCATCCACCTGCGAAAGCAGGCGAGCGGACTCAGGCGGCGAGGCCGAATTCCATCAGGATGGATTCCAGCTCTTCGATCTCGAGGGGCTTGGGGATCACGAACATCTGGTTCGCGTCGATCTTGCGAGCCAAGGTGCGGTACTCGTCGGCCTGCTCGGCCTTCGGGTTCCAGTCGATCACGGTCTTCTTGTTGATCTCGGCGCGCTGCACGTCGTTGTGACGGGGCACGAAGTGGATCATCTGGGTGCCGAGCTTCGCGGCCAGGGCCTCGATCAGCTCGTCTTCGCGGTCGGTCTTGCGGCTGTTGCAGATGAGTCCGCCCAAGCGGACGCCACCGGCTTCGGCGAACTTGACGATACCCTT